>CANGKR010000222.1 GCA_947454355.1 Comamonadaceae bacterium | reverse complement strand
CGGTGGCGGCAGGCGTGTTTGCTGCGGGCAGTGCAGGCGCCTTGTGGTTGCTGGCCCGCTTGATGCCTGGCGAAAGCGCGCCCCGCTGGCTGGCGCTGGCCACCAGGCAAGTCACGGCCAGACCCGTCAATGCCATGGTGCAAACCAGTGCCTTGTCGCTCGGCCTGCTGGCCCTGGTGTTGTTGGTTCTGTTGCGTACAGACCTGATTCAAAGCTGGCGCCAAGCCACACCTGCCAATGCGCCAGACCGATTTGTGATCAATGTGCAACCCGATCAAGCCGCTGCATTTCGCGCAACCTTGGCTCAAGCCCAAGTTCAATCTTATGACTGGTACCCCATGATCCGGGGCCGCTTGGTGGCCATCAATGGCCAGGCCATTCAACCCTCGCAATTCACCCAAGAGCGGGCGCGGCGTTTGGTGGACCGCGAATTCAATCTCTCCACAAGTGCTCAACAACCTGCGCACAACCTGGTGACTGCAGGTCGATGGACCGACAACGAAGCGGGAGCCGTGAGCGTGGAGGAGGGCATCGCCACCACCTTGGGCTTGAAGCTGGGCGACCGTTTGCAGTTCGATGTGGCCGGTGTGCTCACCGAGTCGCGCATCACTTCGCTGCGCAAAGTGGACTGGGGATCGATGCGTGCCAACTTTTTTGTCATGTACCCCGTGGCCGCTTTGCCTGAAGTGCCCCTGACCTACATGGCGGCCTTCAAAAGCCCTGCCCAAGCAGGATTTGACAGCGCTCTGGTGCAAGCCTTTCCCAACATCACCAGCGTGGACATGCGTGCCACGGTGCAGCAGGTGCAAAGTGTGATCGATCAGGTCATCCGAGCGGTGGAGTTTTTGTTCGCTTTCACCTTGGTGGCCGGTGTGATGGTTTTGCTGGCTGCGGTGACCTCCACCCGCGAAGACCGCGCTCGGGAATTTGCCATCATGCGGGCCATGGGCGCCAGCGGACGCTTGCTGGCGCAAGTGCAACGTACCGAGTTGTGGGGCGTGGGTCTGCTGGCAGGTTTCATGGCCAGCTCGGCCGCGCTGGCAGTCGGTTGGGCCATGGCCCGATATGCTTTTGAATTTCAGTGGACGCCCACCATGTGGGTCCCCTTGGCCGGTGCAATGACTGGCGGCTTGCTGGCCTGGGCGGCTGGCTGGTGGGGACTTTCGGGCGTTTTGCAACAACCTGTGTCGCAGACCCTGCGGCAAGCAGCAACATGAATACCGAAGAACCTTCGCCTGCCAACACGCCTTTTGAATGGATCGGCGGCACTGAGCGTGTGCGCGCTTTGGTCGATCGCTTTTACGACTTGATGGATCTTGAGTCGGGCTACCGTGAATTGCGTGCAGCCCATGGCTCCGATTTGAGCGGGGCCCGCGACAAGCTGTTTTGGTTTTTGAGCGGCTGGTTGGGCGGACCGTCTGAATACACCGACCGCTTTGGGCATCCGCGCTTGCGCATGCGCCACATGCCTTTTGCGATTGGCATCCAAGAGCGCGACCAATGGCTCGCGTGCATGGATCAGGCGATGAGTGAAACCGACGTGGACCCGGCCTTGCGCGAGCGTTTGAAAAACAGTTTCTTCCAAACCGCAGACTGGATGCGCAACCAGAACGTGTGAGCCGTCAAGAGCGCTTCAGTGCCCGGGCTTGAGTAAGACCACCAATGCTCCGGCCCCGCCTTCGGCGGGTTTGGCCTGCACAAAAGCCATGACTTGATTTTTTTGGACCAGCCAGCTGTGCACCTTGGATTTGAGGATCGGCGTTTTGCCTGGAGACCCCAGTCCTTTGCCATGTACCACCCGCAGGCAGCGCAGGCCACGCTTGTGGGCTTCGCGGATGAAAGTAGCCAGGGCCAAACGGGCCTCGTCGCTGCGCAGGCCGTGCAGGTCGATTTCTTTTTGGATCGACCATTCGCCCTTGCGCAGTTTGTGGGTCACATCCGGGCCGATGCCTGGACGGCGAAAGCTCAGCATGTCGTCGGTGTCGAGCAGCGTGCTGACATCGAAGTCGTCGCTCAAAGCATCGCGCAAAACTGCTTCTTCGTCTTTTTGGCGTTGCTTGGCCACGGGCGGTACGGCCACGGGTTTTTTGAGCATTTGCTTTTTGTCGGGCAAAGTCGTCACGGCGCCAACTGCTTTGGAGAACAGGTTTTTGTCAGCCTCGGCTTGGCGAGCAGCAGCGGCCAATGCAGCAGCTTTGGCCGCTGCTTGCGCATGGGCTTGTGCTAACTGTTTTTGAACCTGCTTGAGGTCGGCAAGGGTATTGAATTTCACCCAGCGATGTTGCCACAAAGTACAAGACCTTGGCCAGACTTGATGCTCACACCAAACCCTGCTCGGCCATGGACAAAGCTTGCCCCTGCCCCACGATCACATGGTCCAGCACCCGCACGTCTATCAGAGCCAAAGCGGCTTTGAGGGTTTGCGTCAAGGCTTCATCGGCGCGGCTAGGTTGCACAGAGCCGCTAGGGTGGTTGTGGCTGAGTACCACCGCCGCAGCCTGGTGGTGCAAGGCCCGCAAGACCACCTCGCGGGGGTAGACGCTGGTTTGATTCAAGGTGCCGCGAAACAGCTCTTCCATGGCTTTGAGCCGGTTTTGGCTGTCTAGAAACAACACGGCAAAAACCTCATGGTCTTTGTGGGCCAATTGCAATTGGAAATAATGTTTGACCGCATCGGGCGTGTGAAAGGCTTCCTGCACTTGCAGCTGCTCCTTCAGGCCTCTGCGGGCCAGCTCCAGCACGGCGGCCAGCTCGGCCCGTTTGGCCGGCCCCAGCCCTTTGATGCGTTGCAACTCTGCAGTGCCCGCATGCAGCAAGCCCGCCACCCCCTTGAAGGTGCTGAGCAGCTCCTGCGCCAGTTGAAACACATTTTTGCCAGCCATGCCCGTGCGAAGCAACAAAGCCAACAGTTCCACATCGCTCAATGCGCTGGGCCCGCGTGCCAGCATTTTCTCGCGCGGCCGCGCATCCGGCGGTAAATCCTTGATGGTCATCTTGGCCCTCCCTGGGCGGCCTTTGGCAGG
>CANGKR010000221.1 GCA_947454355.1 Comamonadaceae bacterium | reverse complement strand
GCAATCACGGGTGAAGCGGCGACCTCTGGGGCGGCTTGGTCTGGGTCTTCAAAAGCCAGATTCAGGGCAGCCAGCACTGCGATTTTGTCGCGGGCTTTGATTTTGCCGGCGTCGCGGATCTTGCACATAGCCTGGTCCACTTTGTGCACCGCCGCCAGCAACTGCGGTTCACCGCCTTCGGGGCAACCCAGCAGGTAGCTTTGGCCCATGATTTGGACTTCCAGTTGTTTGGCGCTCATGGGGTGTCCGATGCAGGTGAGGCAGGCAAACGATCGATCAGCCCATCGACGCGTGCGCGTGCAGCGGCCAGCCGGGACTTGAGCAAGTCACGCTCTTGCGACAAAGCCGAGACTTGTTGCCGTAGCAAATCGTTGGTTCGAGCCAACTCTTCGTGCCGCAGCAGCAAGTGCTCTACACGTTCCGCAATGAGGTCGATGGTGTGGGTGTTTGTCATGGCCGACAAAAAGTGAATGGCTCTATTGTAGGGTGAGAGACAGTTTCGTACTTACAATCTGCTTTGTTGGTGCTCGCGGCCTGGTTCACAGGTCGCAGTTCAACGGGAAGCAGGAGGGGGGTTTCGCTCGCTCGACACCTCACAACCTGCGCTGCCCCCGCAACGGTCAAGCGGACGAACTTCACAGTTCCGTCTCTGTCATCATGCCACTGGTCGCCTTGAACAAGCGACTGGGAAGGCGACAGAGGTTGTCTCCGCCAGCCCGGATACCGGCCAACAAGGTGACTCTGCGCAAGCAGGGTTGTATGGCCCATGCACTGTCGGGGAAGGCGGTGAGGGCGTTGGACTTGAGACCCTTCATGAACTTTCGTATCCCATGCGTGCGCGCCTGCTTTGGGCCGCTGTTGCTTGTGCTCTGTGCACTGGCTAGCTCACCGGTGATCGCCCAAACCGCCTCCCAAGTGGTGGTGACCGCCAGCCGCACTGAACAAATTTTGACGGACGCCCTGCCCCACACCACGGTGCTCGGACGTGACGCCATCGAGCAATCTCAGTTGGTCGATTTGCCCAGTTTGCTGGCCCGAGAAGCGGGTTTTCAGTTCACCCAAAGCGGTGGACGCGGTAGCCAGGCGACGGCCTTTTTGCGTGGCGCCGCTTCGATGCAGGTCTTGGTGCTGGTCGATGGCTTGCCCATGACCAAGCAAGACACCACGGGCGCGGTGAGTCTGGAGCACATCCTGCTCGACCAGATCGAGCGCATTGAAATAGTGCGAGGCAATGTTTCGGCAATTTACGGCAGTGGCGCGGTGGGCGGGGTCATCCAAGTCTTCACCCGCCAAGGTCAGACGGGCCCTAGCGCTTTTGCCACGGTGGAAACTGGCTCACTGGGTACCTCGCGCCTGTCTTTGGGCACGCAAGGCAAGCAAGGCGATTGGTCTTATGCGCTCTCGCTCAGCCGCTTATCGACTCAAGGCATCAATGCCGCCAATCTGGCGCAAACTCAAAACGCCAACCCGGACCGAGACGGTTACCGTAATGACAGCCGCCATGTGCAGCTGGCCTATGCCATCAGCTCCGATCATCAACTGGGCTTGAGATCGACTGCCTTTGACGGCCGTTTTGATTACGACGTGGCAGGCAGTTACGCCGAACCGACCGATGTGCACAAGGGCGGCACCCGCATCGAAAACAACACCGTGTATTGGGCAGCACGTCTGGGATCGCAGTGGACCAGCCGCTTAAGCTATGCCCAAGGCCAGGAGCGCAACATCACGGACACCGTGGGCGGCTATTCGTTCAGCACGCAGGCGATCACCCGCACCCGTGTCATATCGTGGACGCACCAACTGCAATGGGCCGACTGGACCTTCACAGCCGGTGTGGATCACCAGATTCAACGCATTGACACCGCCACCGATGGCGCGGTGGACTTGTTCAAACAACGCACAGCAGATGCGGTCTATGCTGGTGGCCTTTATAGCCATGGCGCACACAGCCTGCAGATCAACGCTCGGCATGACGATGTGCAAGGTTTGCGAGGCAAGGACTCGAGCTACATCGGCTATGGCCACGCTTTGAGCGATGAATGGAAATTGATCGTCAGCCACGCTACCGCCTTCAACCTGCCACCCTTGGGTTATTTGTTCGACCCTTACAGCGGCAACCCCGAATTGCGGCCCGAGACTTCGTCGACCCAAGAGTTGGGGCTGCAGTGGGCACGGGGTCACCAACGTTGGCGCTCGACATTCTTCGACACCCGCACCCGCGACTTGCTTTTGTACGATATGAACACCTGGCAGTTCAGCAATGTGAGCAGTGCCAAAAACCGTGGTCTGGAAACCAGTGTCAGTGCCCGTTGGGGATCGACCGATGTGCGCGCCAGCCTGACCCTGCAAGACCCGGTTAATGAAGCAACCGGTCAAACCCTGTTGCGCCGTGCAAAGACCTTGGCCTCCACTTCGGTCTCGCATGCCCTGGGCGCATGGACCTTGGGTGGCAGTGTGCGTTACACCGGCGAGCGCTCGGATATTGCCAGCAACCCGCGCCTGCCCAGCTATGTGCTGCTGGACTTGACTGCGCGCTATGCGCTTTCACGCGACTGGACTTTGTTTGGCCGCGTCGACAATGCGCTCGACAGCCGCTACCAAACCGCCTACGGCTACAACCAGTTGCCGCGCACCTTCACAGCAGGGGTGAGCTGGAAACTCCAGCCCTGAAAAACCATGACTGATTTGTCGATGGATCTGGGACCGCAACGCATCGTGTGCCTGACCGAAGAGGCTACCGAGTGGTTGTACCTGCTCGGGCAAGAGTCAAGGATTGTGGGTATCTCGGGCTATACCGTTCGGCCACCCCGTGCACGCAAAGAAAAACCCAAAGTCAGCGCATTTTTGAGTGCCAAGATTGACAAAATCCTGGCGTTGCAACCTGACTGCGTATTTGGTTTTTCTGATTTGCAGGCCGACATCGCTGCTCAGTTGATTCGGGCTGGGGTGCAGGTCACCATCTTCAATCAACGCAGTGTGGCCGAGATTTTTTCCATGCTCTATCAGGTGGGCTCGATGGTGGGGCAAGCCGAACAAGCCTTGCAGCGCCTGGGACAGATGCAAGCACAGCTGGATACCATCCGGGCCGCTGCGGCCCG
>CANGKR010000220.1 GCA_947454355.1 Comamonadaceae bacterium | reverse complement strand
GGCACTTGGTCCACCGGCTGACCATGGTTGTAACCGTATCGCACCAACACCACCGGACAGCCCGCAGCATGCGCTGCTTGGGCATCGTTGCTGGAGTCGCCCAGCATCAGCGTGTGAGCCGGCAGGGCGCCAAGGGCTTCGCAGGTTTTCAACACCGGTAAAGGGTCTGGTTTTTTGCACTCGAAACTGTCACCGCCAAACACCTGCATAAAAAAACCGTCCAGGCCTTTGTCGCGCAGCAGTTTTCGGGCAAAGGCCAGAGGCTTGTTGGTCAAGCAGGCCAGGGCCAGGCCGTCGTCGCGCATCATCTGCAAGCCCTCGACCACACCAGGGTAAACGTTCGCAAATTGCCCGTTGATCGCCAGGTAATGGTGCTGGTATCGCTGCCATGCCGCCTCATAAAGAGGGTCGGCCGCGGTCAAAGGGGTGCTGCTCGGACACGCTTGCACCCCGGGCAAGGCCATCTGGTGTTGCAGTACCGACAAAATCAAATGCTCAGAACCTTTTCCCACAGTGCGCTCGACCAAGGCAGCGTCTACCGCAGGCAAGTCCAAATCTGACAGACTGCGGTTCAAGGCCACATGAAAGTCGCCCAAGGTGTTCACCATCGTGCCATCCAGGTCCACGATGGCGGCGCGCAAAGCCTGGCGCAGCATCAAGATAAAGCCTTTCGCATGTGGTCAATGACCGCTGCGTAGTCTGCTTGCCCAAATATCGCACTGCCGGCCACAAAGGTATCGGCCCCAGCATCGGCTACACGACGGATGTTGTCGACCTTGATACCGCCATCGACTTCCAGGCGAATGTCTTTGCCGCAAGCGTCAATCAGCCGCCGCGCTTGCTCGATCTTGCGCAAGGCCGAATCGATGAAGCTTTGCCCGCCAAAGCCGGGGTTGACGCTCATGATCAAGATCAAATCAATATCTTCTATGGTCCATTCCAAAACATCCAGGGGCTCTGCAGGGTTGAACACCAACCCTGCTTTCACACCCTTGCTGGTGATGGCCTGAATGCTGCGGTGCACATGCCCACTGGCATCCGGGTGGAAGCTGATCAAATCCGCACCTGCTTCAGCAAAAGATGCCGCCAACTGATCGACCGGTGAGATCATCAGGTGCACATCGATAGGCACGGCCACACCGGCAGCGGTCTGGGCATGCGGCTTGAGGGCTTGGCAGATCATGGGGCCGAAAGTCAGGTTGGGGACGTAATGGTTGTCCATGACATCAAAGTGAATCCAATCCGCTCCGGCGGCGATCACCTGACGGACTTCTTCGCCCAAACGGGCGAAATCAGCCGACAGGATGGAAGGGGCAATTCGATAAGGCGTGCTCATAGGCCTATTGTCGCAGTTACCATGAGGGCATGTCTGCCTACCATTTTGAAATTGAAGCGATCGCCTCTTTCCACTCCAGCACTGAGGAGTCGGGGCAAACGTATTACCAGTTCACCTACACCATCACCTTCACCAACCAAGGTTCGGTGCCTGCCCAACTGATCTCTCGGCATTGGCAGATCACCAATGCTCTCGGGCACATCCAGGAAGTTCAGGGGCTGGGCGTGATCGGGCAACAGCCCTTGCTGCAACCGGGGGAGTCTTTTCAGTACGTCAGCGGCTGCCGCTTGACCACGCCCCATGGCAGCATGCATGGCAGTTTTTTCTTTGTCGCCACCGATGGGCACCGCTTTGATTGCCCTGTCCCCCTCTTTGTGCTTGAAACTCAAGGTCAAGCGGCCCCCTCCCGCACTCTGCACTGATCGATTCGCAATTACGGGTAAGCTTGCACGATGGGTGAGTTCGATCTGATAGACCGCTATTTCAAGCGCCCCGCCGCACAGGCTGTATTGGGTGTGGGTGACGACTGCGCCCTGTGGGCACCCCGCGCGGGCATGCAATTGGCGCTATCGACTGACATGCTGGTGGAAGGCCGTCATTTTTTATCCACCGTTTCACCCGAAGCTCTAGGACACAAGGCACTGGCGGTGAACCTGAGTGACCTGGCCGCCTGCGGCGCCAAACCCTGTGCGTTTTTATTGTCCTTGGCTTTACCGCGTGTCGATGAAAACTGGCTGGCTGGTTTTTCCAAAGGCCTGTGGACCCTGGCTGATCAATTCCATTGCGACTTGATTGGCGGTGACACCACCCAAGGTCCGTTGAACCTCAACATCACCGTCATGGGTGAAGTGCCTGCTGGTCAGGCCTTGTTGCGCTCTGGCGCCCAAGTGGGGGACGACATTTATGTCAGCGGCCATCTGGGCGATGCACGGGTGGCGCTGGAGGTTTTTCGCGGCAACTTGTCCGTCCCCACTCCCGTCTTCGAAGCCGCGCGCTTGCGCATGGAGCGACCCACACCCCGTGTGGCATTGGGGCAAGCACTGCGCGGCTTGGCTACCTCGGCGGCTGACATCAGCGATGGTTTACTCGGTGATCTTTCACACATCTTGAAAGCCAGTCATGTCGGTGCGGTGTTGGAAGCCGCGCGTCTTATGCATTTACTTGCCTGCGGTGAAGAACTGGCCTTGCCGATGCAAGATCAATTACGCTGGATTTTGACGGGAGGTGATGACTATGAACTGGTATTCACCGCACCGGCTGCTCTGCGCGAGCAAGTGACACAGGCGGGCGTGCTCGCGCAAACACCTGTGACCTGCATAGGCCACATCACCAACGGATCAGGGCTGACCTTGTTGGACACTGAAGGCCAGCCTCTGGCGCATGATTTTGTTTCTTTCGACCACTTTGCTTGAGGCCTGACATGCGAGCCGACTCCACGATATTTCCCACCGTGAATGCCCGTTTCTTGCTGGCGCATCCTGCGCATTTTGTGGCGCTGGGCTTGGGCTCTGGTCTATCGCCGCGCGCACCCGGCACTGTAGGCACTTTGTGGGCTTGGGCTTCTTGGTTGCTGTTGCAATCTCATTTCAATGCCACTGAACTGGGTCTCGGCATCGCGTTGGCCACTGTGATCGGCTGGTGGGCGGCAAAAGTGACCACTGCGCATCTGGGTATCGCCGATCCGGGCGCCATCGTTTGGGACGAGATCGTGGCCTTCTGGTTGGTGCTGTGGTTGCTGATGCCAGCCCATTGGTCATTGCAATTGATCGCGTTTGTAGTGTTCCGTTTTTTCG
>CANGKR010000219.1 GCA_947454355.1 Comamonadaceae bacterium | reverse complement strand
GCGCCGGTGTTCAGGTGGTCGTCAGATGCATGGTCCACACCTTGGGCGATGTCGTTGGACTGCTTGTCGTAGCAGACCATCACGGCGCAACCTTTGTAATCGATGCCGTACTCGGTGTTGTCGTAGCCGATGCGTTTGATGGTGTCGCGGGCGACCTGGATGTAGTCCACGTGCGCGTTGGTGGTGATTTCGCCAGCCAACACGACCAAGCCGGTGTTGGTCAGGGTTTCGGCGGCCACGCGGCTGCGGGGGTCTTGCTCGAAAATGGCATCCAGGATCGCGTCAGAGATCTGGTCAGCCACCTTGTCGGGGTGGCCTTCGGAGACGGATTCGGAAGTGAAAAGATAGTCGTTCGCCATGGTGTGTTTCTCCAGTATGGGCATGCGGTTAGGTGCGCTGCCATGTGCTGTGAAGCTCCGGCGAACGCTTTAGCAGATTTGTCTTTTCAGACAAGGCACAATGTTGGGTAGACCCTTGTTGTGTGTCGCCCTGCAAGTTGCTCTGTTAACTCAGCGACGCCCGTAGTTTATCAAATTTGGCATGTATTTCTGGTTCCGTTTACTTTCCCGATGGCCTTTGGGGGCATTGCACGGGGTGGGTCATGTCCTGGGATGGTTGGCATGGCTGCTGTCGCCGACCTACCGTCGCCGCTTTCTGGACAACGTGGCCCAGGCGCAGATGTCTTGGCAACAAGCCATGGGCGCCATTGGCCAGGCAGGTTGCATGTCCACCGAATTGCCCCGCTTGTGGTTGGGCCGCATGCCGGCTGTGCAGTGGCAGGGCGATGCGCTGGTCGACAGCGCCTATGCCGCAGGCCGCGGCGTGATTTTTCTGACGCCGCATTTGGGTTGTTTTGAAATCACCGCGCAGGCCCTGGCGCAGCGTTACAGCCCCCAATTTGGGGACCTGACGGTGTTGTTCAGACCCGCCCGGCAAGCGGGTTTGGCCCAGGTGATGAACGAAGCCCGTGCCCGCGAAGGTCTGGCCACTGCGCCCACCACCCTGGCGGGGGTCAGGCAAATGATCAAGTCCTTGCGTGCGGGTCGCGCGGTAGGTTTGCTGCCTGATCAGGTGCCCCCCGAGGGGATGGGCCTGTGGACGTCTTTCTTTGGCAAACCGGCCTACACCATGACCTTGGCGGCGCGAATGGCCCAGCAAACCGGCGCGCAACTGGTGTTGATTTGGGGCGAGCGCTTGCCTTGGGGTAGAGGCTTTCGCTTGCATGCCAGCGGTTTGGAGCAGTCGCTGTCCGATGACTTGGAAGCAGCGGTGCTGCAAATCAACCAAGCCATGGAGGTGTTGGTTCGGCAGTGCCCGAGCCAGTACCTGTGGGGTTACGCCCGCTACAAGTCGCCGCGCAAGGAGCTGTGATGGTCAAGCTGCTGATCGCCTGCATGCGCGCCATTGCGTCCTGGCCCTTGCCCGTGTTACGGGGGTTAGGTTGGGGGCTTGGGATGCTGCTTTATGTATTCGCTCATGCTCGGCGTCATGTGGTGCAGGTCAATTTGCAGCATTGCTTTCCCGACTGGTCTAAGGCTGCGCGAGCGCGTGCAGTGCGTCTGCATTTTGTGCAGGTGGGGCAGTCCTTGGTCGATCGGGCGTGGCTCTGGCACGCGCCTTTGGATGTGGTGCGCGAGCGCCTGCAATGGACAGGCGCGGTGCAGCAGCTGGCAGGCGAACAACCCACGGTGGTGTTCGCACCGCACTTTGTGGGGCTGGACGCGGGCGGACTGGCTTTGACCTTGCACAGTGAGACGCCTGTGGCTTTCATTTACGTCACGCAGTCCAACCCCGACTTGGAAGCTTGGGTCAATCAAGGTCGCGAGCGGGGCGGCCCGGTCAAGCCTTACTTTCGGCATGATGGCGTCAAGCAAATGGTGGCAGCCTTGCGACAAGGTGAAAAACTGCACCTCTCGCCCGACATGGACTTGGGACCAGAGGACTCGGTGTTTGTGCCCTTCATGGGGGTCACGGCGGCCACGGTCACGTCTTTGTCCCGCTTTGCCCGCTTGGGGCGTGCACAGGTGGTGCCCATGCTCACCCGCTTGACGCCTGAGGGTTACACCATCGAGGTGTTGCCGGCGTGGTCAGACTTTCCCACGGCCGATGCAGTGCAAGACACGGTGCGCATGAACGAAGTCTTGGCGCAATGGGTCCTGCAAATGCCCAGCCAGTACTACTGGGTACACAAGCGCTTCAAGACCCGCCCTGAGGGCCAGGCGCCACTGTACTGAGTCTTCAAGCGCTGCGTAAAAAAACCGCCAGTTCCTGGCGCACCCGTTCGGGTTCTTCGTGAACCACCCAGTGCGATGCGTGAGGCAAAGGCACCAGTTTCAAATCTGGAATGTAGGCTTCAAGACCTTGTGTCAAGACGGGCAGCAGGGCATGGTCTTTTTGGCCCCACAACACCAAGGTCGGGCGCTCGATACGTAAAGCCTCAGGGGGCAGCGTAATGGCTGCGGCGGCTGGGTCTGCTGAGCGCGGTGGACGCAAGGGCGAGGCGCGGTAATAGTTCAGGCCACCGTCTAAACCCGATTGCCACAGTGCGCGGTAACGCTCTTTCAAAGCGGGTGTCATCCAGACCGGCAGCGGTGCAGACGCGGACGGCGGGGTATCGGGCGTGGCAGAGAAAATGCTGAACAAGCGGGCAAAGTCGTTGGCCGAGAACGTGGCCTGTGCATCCGGCAGGATCAAGGCGTTCATGTACTCGCTGGCGGCTTGCTGGTCCGGGTCGTTTTGTAAAGCCTGTAAAAAAGTCCCCGGGTGGGGTGAGTTGATGATGGCCAAACGGTCCACCCTTTGCGGATGTTGGTTCACCAGGTTCCAAGCTACCGCACCGCCCCAGTCGTGCGCCACCAGGGCGGCCAAGGAGCCGTTGGATCCAACCTCGCTGTCGATCAAGGCCAGGATGTCTTGCACCAGGTATTTGGCGCGGTAGTCTTTGACATCGGTTGGCCGGCTGGAGGCTTCAAAACCCCGCAGGTTGGGTGCCACACAGCGGTAACCGCCGTTTTCGGGCTGCGCAAAAAAGTGCAGCAGTTCGTCCCAAATGAAAGCGCCTTCTGGGAAGCCGTGCAAAAAGAGCAAAACAGGTCGTCCGCGCTGACCGGCGGCGCGGCAGCTCAGGGTGATGCCGTGGGGCAGGCTTTGGGCCCAGGTCTCGATCATGG
>CANGKR010000218.1 GCA_947454355.1 Comamonadaceae bacterium | reverse complement strand
TGACGTCTTGAGCACTGACGCCTGGGACGATGTGGTGGGCATCAACCTGAACGGCTCGTTTTACTGCGTTCACGCTGTTTTGCCCGCCATGCGGGCGCAAAAAGATGGGCTGATCGTCAATGTGTCTTCGTGGGCGGGCCTGTATGCCACCAAATTGACTGGCCCGGCCTACAACACGACCAAACGGGCGGTACTGGCCTTGACCGAGTCGATCAACATGGAGGAGTGCCAACACGGCATCCGCGCCACCGCATTACTTCCCGGCGAAGTGGCCACACCCATCCTCGATAAGCGCCCTACCCCACCCTCCGCCGAGCTGCGCGAACAAATGGTACAAGCCCAGGACATGGGTCAGACCTTGCTGTTTTTGGCACAACTGCCTGCGCGGGCCTGCATCAATGAACTGATCATCTCCCCCACCCACAATCGGTTTTACATGGGAGGTCTGGAAACCCCGCCGCCGCGCTGAACGCCCTTAGACTTTCCTTTTTTGTTTCAACCTTTAGCATTTTCTTCCGATTGCCCACTCATGCCAGAAACCTCCTACACCCCACCTTCTGTCTGGACTTGGAACAAAGCCAATGGCGGACGATTTGCCAACATCAATCGGCCGATTGCTGGACCAACCCATGACAAAGACCTGCCTCGCGGCCAGCACCCCTTACAGCTGTATTCTCTGGCCACGCCTAATGGCGTGAAGGTCACCATCATGCTGGAGGAACTACTGGCCCTGGGCCACCAAGGCGCCGAATATGACGCCTGGCTGATCCGCATCAACGAAGGACAACAGTTCAGCAGCGGCTTTGTGGCAGCTAACCCGAACTCCAAAATACCCGCACTGCTGGACTGCAGCGGGCAGGAGCCGGTACGGGTGTTCGAATCAGGCGCCATTTTGGTGTATCTGGCCGAAAAGTTTGGCGTGTTCTTGCCCACCGAGCCAGCAGAGCGGGCTGAATGCATGTCATGGCTGTTTTGGCAAATGGGCAGCGCGCCTTACTTGGGCGGTGGCTTTGGTCACTTTTATGCCTATGCGCCGGTCAAAATCGAATACGCCATTGACCGCTTTGCCATGGAAGTCAAACGCCAGATGGACGTGCTCAACCGACGCCTGGCCGAAAGCCCGTTCATTGCGGGCGACAGCTACACGATTGCCGACATGGCGATTTGGCCTTGGTACGGCGGTATGGCTAAAGGCCAGTTGTATGAAGGCGGTGAGTTCCTGCAGGTGCAGGAGTACACCCATGTGATCCGCTGGGCGGACGAGATTGCCAAGCGCCCAGCAGTCAAACGTGGTCGCATGGTCAACCGCGTCATGGGCCCGCTGGAAACACAGTTGCATGAGCGCCACCAGGCCAGCGACTTCGACACGCAAACCCAAGACAAACTGAAGGCTGCGACATGATCTTGTACGACTGCGCCACCGCGCCCAGCCCTCGCCGGGCCCGCTTGCTCTTGGCCGCCAAAGGCATCGCCTACGAAACGGTGGAGATCGATTTGCGCAACGGTGAGCAACTGAGTGAGGCGTTTCGGCAAATCAATCCGCAGTGCACCGTGCCCGCCTTGCGAACCGAAGAAGGACAAGTGCTGACCGACAATGCTTCCATCGCCGCTTACCTGGAAGCGCGTTTTCCCGAAGTGCCCATGATGGGTGTGACCCCGGCTGACAAGGCCGAGATCGCCAGCTGGCACTGGCGCTGCGAGTTTGAAGGACTGATGGCGATTGCCGAAGTGCTGCGCAACACCTCGCCCGCGATGGCCAACCGCGCCCTGCCTGGGCCGGTGAACTATGTGCAAATCCCTCAATTGGGTGAGCGCGGTCTGGCGCGTTTGCAGCAGTTCATGCTGACACTCAATGAGCGGCTGGCCACACGCCAGTTTATCGCGGCCAACCAGTTCAGCCTGGCCGACATCACAGCGGTGGTGGCGGTGGACTTTGCGCGTGTTGCCAAGGTCAAGCCTGACGAGCGGCACCCGCACGTACAGCGCTGGCGCGCCGAAATGGCGCAGCGCCCCGGCATGGCCTGAAGCTTTACTTTTTCAAGGCTGCTTTATAGACCGAGTTGATCGGCTCCGCCATGACGCGGCGCAGCATCGGCTCAAAGGCTTCGATGGGCAGACTGTCATAGCTGCCGTCGAAAGCCGGATCGTCGTACAAGGCGATGAACTCTTCTGTGCGCGCGTAATGCTCGTGCCCTTTGAACATGTCACGCATGTTGCGGTCCATGCCGATGTGGTGAAAGAAGTTGTAGCCCTGAAAAATGCCGTGGTTTTGCACCATCCACAGGTTGGCCTCAGAGACAAAGGGCTTGAGGATGGCGGCCGCAATGTCGGGGTGATTGAAGGTACCGAGCGTGTCGCCAATGTCGTGCAGCAAGGCGCACACCACATATTCTTCGTCGCGCCCGTCGCGCAAGGCGCGGGTGCCGGTTTGCAGGCAATGGGTGAAGCGGTCCACTGGAAAGCCGCCGTAATCACCTTGCAGCAACTTGAGGTGGGCCATCACACGATCAGGCAAAGTCTGGGTAAATTGCATGAACTCTGACGAGATCACGGACCAGTCGGCCTGGGTACTGTCTTTCATTCGGGTGAATTGGGCGCGTGCGTTCATGGGTTGCTCCTGTTGCGACTTGGAGCTTAGCTACAAGCCATCGGTGGGCCTGTCCTTTGCTTGACAGGCGCCCTCAAGTTGGTATTGCGCCGCCAGCTTTACAAAACCCGTCACGTCAGGGTCCAGGCCCGTTTCTTCGAACAAGATGCGGCCCACTTCTTCGGCCAAATGCACTGCCAGTGCGGCGTCCAGGAACAACAAGCGCGAGCGACGAGCCAAGACGTCTTCCACATGCACAGCAAATTCGCAGCGGGCGGCAAAGCGCACCATGGCCTCGGTCAGGCCTTCAGTCAGCTTGACATCGTGCCCAGGCAACTTCGCCACCCATTCTTGCTCAGACCCATAAGAGTGCAAGCCTGGCGCAGCGCTCAGGGGCCGCGGCGCTGTGGTGGTAGGCTCGGCACCCACCAAGGGGAAATGAACTTTAGGGCTGGCTTGCCGTGGCAGCAAGCCCCGATCGGCACAGTGCGTCAACACATCTTCTGCCATCGCGCGGTACGTCGTCCATTTACCTCCGGTGACCGTGACCAGCCCCGAAGGGCTGACCAGCACGGTGTGCTCTCGGCTCAAGCCCTTGGTATTGCTGCCCACATCGTCTGGCGGTTTGACCAACGGGCGCAGGCCCACCCAAATGCTTTTCACATCGCTGCGCTGTGGTGGCCCTTGCAGGTAACGCGCGGCCTCGCGCAAGATGAAGTCCACTTCTTCCTCAAAAGCCAAAGGCTCCATGGCCAAGTCT
>CANGKR010000217.1 GCA_947454355.1 Comamonadaceae bacterium | reverse complement strand
CTGTGTGCACGCATTGCAGACAGCATGATCGGCGACCGCCATGATCCGAATCAAGAGCTCATGGCTCAAGGCGTTGCCAATTTCTTCACCCCGTTTTTTGGAGGGATGCCTGCCACGGGTACGATCGCCAGAACGGTGACCAATGTCAAAAGCGGCGCCAGCAGTCCTGTGGCCGGCATGGTGCATGCGCTGGTATTGCTCGCGGTGGTGATGATCGCCGCGCCCCTGGCCAACCCGATTCCTCTGCCCACCTTGTCCGCCATCTTGTTGTTTGTGGCCTGGAACATGGGCGAATGGCGAGCTTTTGTGAATTTGCGCCAATTCCGCCTGCCTTACCGCCTGACCTTGTTGGCCGTATTTGTGCTCACCGTGGTGGTGGACCTGACAGTGGCTGTCGAGGTCGGGCTGTTTGCGGCGGGCGTGACCTTCATCTACCGCATAGCCCATCTCACCCGCATCGAAGCGGTCAGCGAAATCGATCATCCCCTGTTGGCTGACTTAAGACGCCCAGTGCGGGCCTGGCGTGTGCACGGGGCTTTGTTCTTTGGGGCGGTGCAATTGCTCGAGACCATCGAAGACGCCTTGCCCCCCCACACGGGCCTGCAAGTGGTGGTGGTGGACTTGAAAAATGTGATCTACATGGACTCCTCGGGCGCAGAAGCCTTACTCGACTTTGCCGAGTTGTGCGCCAAGAAACAAGTCGCCTTGGTGGTTTGCGGCTTGGTGCACCAACCCCGTGACATCGCTATACGCAGTGGCCTGCACGGAATGTTGTCCCCACGCTTGGCGGTAGATGTGGCGCAGGGCCTGGATATGGCCAAAACCTTGATCTCAAGCACTGCCGGTAGCGCTGCCCCTGCCGCCCGTTAAAATCTTGAGTTACGCGCTTTAACTGACTGGAACGATTTCCCCATGGCCCTTTTGCATTTTTTCCGTCGCCCCGATTACCGCTCGGACGCGACCCAGTTCATTGACCAACTGAAAACCGAGCGCCCCGCTCTTGAAGCTCAGCAACGCCAAGGCCGCGAACTGCTGTGGGACAAGCATGTCAACCGCGCAGAACAACAAGAATTCAAAGCTGGCCGCGTGGCCCAAAAGCCCTACGTCTACCAGACCCAAGCGTAAAACACCTCGCGCATGAGCAACCCCACCGACGTCTTGTCCAACGTGGCATTGGTCGACAGCCAAGGCATGCCCACGGTGGTGGACCATGTCGCGGTGGCGCGTTTGTATGGTGAGCCTTTGTTCTCGATGCCCACCGACCTGTACATCCCGCCGGATGCACTGGAAGTCTTTCTGGAAGCCTTTGAAGGCCCGCTGGATCTGTTGCTGTATTTGATCCGCAAGCAAAACTTCAACATTCTGGACATTCCGATGGCGGCGGTCACCCGCCAGTACCTGACCTATGTCGACGAAATCCGTCAACACAACCTGGAACTGGCCGCCGAATACCTGCTCATGGCTGCGATGCTGATCGAGATCAAATCACGCATGCTGTTGCCACCTAAAAAAGTGGCCGAAGGTCAAGAGCCTGAAGACCCTCGCGCGGAACTGGTGCGCCGCTTGCTTGAATACGAGCAAATGAAACTCGCCTCCATGCGGCTCAATGAAATGCCGCATTTCGGGCGCGACTTCATCAAGGCGCAGGTTTACATCGAACAAAGCTTGCAACCGCGATTTCCGGACGTGCATTTGGTGGAGCTGCAAGAAGCCTGGCGCGATATCCTCAAACGCGCCACGCTGGTGCAACACCACAAAATCAGTCGCGAAGAACTCAGTGTGCGCGAGCACATGAGCATCTTGCTCAAGCACTTGCAGGGCCGTAAGTTTGTCGAATTTGAAAATCTGTTCGACCCCACACAAGGCACCCCCGTGCTCGTGGTGACCTTCATCGCCCTGCTGGAACTGGCCAAAGAAACCCTCATCGAAATCACGCAGGCCGAAGCCTTCGCGCCCATTTACGTTCGCCTGGCCTACACGCCTGTCTGAAAATCTGTCTGATCTCCTGCGGTCTTGGCCCATGCCAACGACTACTCACTTCACCATGCTCATCGCCCGCTCCATTTCTGAACTGCGCCAGCACCTGGCCCACAGCCAACGTCCCGCCTTTGTGCCCACCATGGGCAACCTGCACGCAGGCCACATCAAGCTGGTCGAGCTGGCCAAGCCCCAGGGCGACTGCACCGTGGTCAGCATCTTTGTGAACCGCCTGCAGTTCCTGCCGCACGAAGACTTTGACAGCTACCCGCGTACCTGGGAAGCCGACTGCGCCAAACTGCAATCCGCAGGCTGTGACGTGGTGTTTGCCCCGCGGGAGACCGACCTCTACCCCGAAGCCCAGACCGTCAAGGTGCATGCCGACCCGGCGCTGTCTGACATTTTGGAAGGCGAATTTCGACCCGGCTTTTTCACAGGCGTGTCCACCGTGGTCATAAAACTGTTCATGAGCGTGTTCGCGGGCAAAGCCCAGGGCGTGGCCGTGTTTGGCAAAAAGGACTACCAGCAACTCATGGTGATCCGCCAGATGGTGCGCCAATTCGCACTGCCCATCACCGTGGTGGGTGTGGACACCTGCCGCGCAGAAGACGGCCTGGCACTGAGCTCACGCAACGGCTACTTAAGCGAAGCCGAAAGGGTTGAAGCACTGCAGCTGTCACTGGCCCTGCGCGCACTGGGCCGCGACGCCCTGGCCGCCGCCGATGCGCTGGCGACCCACCTGCCCGCCCTGGAAGCCAAAGCCATGGCGGCCTTGAGCCAACGCGGCTGGCAACCCGACTACCTCACGGTGCGCCGCCGCCACGACCTGCAAACCCCGCAAGCGGGTGATGCGCTGGTGGTGCTGGGTGCGGCCAAGCTGGGCTCTACCCGTCTGATCGACAACTTCGAAATTTGAGACCACTGCCGGGGTCGAGCCGAGCAGACAAAAGGACTTATACCGCCTCACCCCGGGGCCCTCGCCCCATCAAAACCTGTACGGCTTCGGTTGCTTGCAGGTGGCCGTCCAGCAAGGCTACAACGGCTTGGGTGATTGGCATGTCCACGCCCAATTGCTTGGCACGCTGGTGCACGGTACGGGCGCTGTACACGCCTTCAGCCACATGGCCGAGTGAGGTCACGGCTTGCTCTAGGCTCATGCCCTGCGCAAGTAACAAGCCCACTTGGCGGTTGCGGCTCAAGTCGCCCGTGGCCGTGAGCACCAGATCGCCCAGACCCGACAGGCCCATGAAGGTCTCGGGCTTGGCGCCCAGCGCCACGCCCAGGCGGGTCATTTCGGCCAGGCCCCGGGTGATGAGGGCTGCGCGGGCGTTCAGGCCCAGGCCCAGTCCATCGCACAAGCCTGTGGCGATCGCCAACACGTTCTTGACGGCACCGCCCACTTCCACACCCACGATGTCGTCGTTGGCATATACCCGCAAGGTCGAGCCATGGAAGGCTTGCACCAGCGCATCGCGCACACGGGCGTGGGAGCTGGCCGCTACCAGTGCAGCGGGTTGTTG
>CANGKR010000216.1 GCA_947454355.1 Comamonadaceae bacterium | reverse complement strand
GCGCGGACCGACATGGGGGCGGAAAAACCCAAACCCTTGTGGAGACCGATGGACGCCTTGCAGGCCTCCATGGTCAAGCAGGTGTTCACGCGAGAACAATTCACGCAAAAAAAAGGGCTTGTGTTTGCGCCTTTGACGCACATTGATCTAGCGGAAACACCTACGCCTAAAGTTTTGGCAAACACCGATGCCGATGAGCATGAGGGGCTGACACCTCCAACCGCGGAAGAGGCTACTGCCCTAGCGCCTGCAACGCCTTCTCTGACGCCCGAAGAGATCCGCGAACAAGCATTTGCTGAGGGCTTGGCTCAGGGTTTAGAACAAGGCCAGCAACGCGCTCTGCAAGAGCAAGCCTTGAGCGAACAAGCCCAACAAGCCGCACAAGCAGAAGCACAGACCCGCGAACTGCTTTCACAAATAGATGCTCAAGTGGCATCCTTGATAGAAGACTCTTCGCAGTTACAAGAGCCCCTGAAAAGATTGGCCTTGCACTTGGCCGAGCAATTGGTTTTGGGGGAATTGACCTTGTCACCCCAATCGATAGAGCGCCTGATTGACCGCTGCATTGACACGCTGGACACACCCGACTCCACGAGCTTGGTGGTCGAATTGAACCCCCATGATTTGGCCTTGCTGAATGGCCTACGGGCTGAAAGTCCAACGCCTTCGAACTGGCGACTGCAAGCAGACAGTCTGCTGCTACCGGGTAGTGTGCGTGTGCGTGCAGACGATGCGGTGGTCAGCGATTTGATTGAAAACCGGCTTGAATCATTGGCGCACAGCCTGCTGACCGACAACTCGGCCTGGCAGGCTCAATCGGCCTTTTCGCCCACACGCTTGGCCAGTCGCCTGGCGAGTCAGCGCGGCAACGCTCAGACCATCGAAGACGCTGCGATGCGTGCGCCTGCAACCGATACACCCACTGCAGCGCAACGTTTTGCGCCTGCGGAAACCGACATCTCCGACGAAGTCGTTGAACCCGAAGATACCGAAAAACACACCTACGAAGCGCATGAACTCATGGAGGCACAGGCCGAAAAGCCTTCGCCCATGGCGGACCACTTCAATGACACCCTGAACGACATCTCGCTCGAACTGGACAAGCACCATGACTAGCTTTGCCCAGGAGGTCGCCAGCTCAATGAGCCGCATTCGCGCGGGCAGTCCTGAGCGATGCGGCACCCTGGTGCGCTTGGTGGGCTTGCGACTTGAAGCCCGCGGCATCATGGCGCCGATAGGTTCGAGCTGCGAAATCATGAGCGCCGATGGTCACAGCATTGAAGCCGAGGTCGTGGGCTTCAACGACAAAACCCTTTACCTGATGCCATTGACTGACCCGGTGGGCATTGGTCCGGGCGCATCCGTGCGACTGGCCAGTGACTTGGGCACCGCCAGCTTAGGGCCTGCGCTGCTGGGCCGTGTGATCGATGGTCGCGGTGAGCCATTGGATGGCTTGCCGAAACCCGAGGGCACGTCGCGGCTGAGTTTGCTGGGCCTGCCCCTCAACCCCATGGAGCGAGGCCCCATCAATAAAGTACTGGACGTGGGTGTCAAAGCCATCAATGGTTTACTGACTTTAGGCCGCGGCCAACGGATCGGTTTGGTGGCGGGCTCCGGTGTGGGCAAAAGCGTGTTGCTGGGCATGATGACCCGATTCACCAAAGCCGATGTGGTGGTGATTGGACTGATTGGTGAACGTGGCCGCGAGGTACAGGCCTTTATTCAGGAATCACTGGGTGAAGAAGGACTGGCCAAATCGGTCGTGGTGGCTGCACCCGCCAACGTCTCGCCCGTGTTGCGCCTCAAAGCCGCCCAAATGACCCATGTGATTGCCGAGTACTTCCGCGATCAGGGTCTGAATGTTTTGATGCTTGTCGACAGCCTGACGCGGGTGGCACATGCCCAGCGCGAAATCGGTTTGGCGATTGGCGAGCCCCCCACCGCCAAAGGTTATCCGCCCTCGGTATTTGCCTTGCTGCCCAACTTGATTGAACGTGCGGGTGTGGGCCGTCATGGTCACGGCTCCATCACGGCCATCTACACCGTTTTGGCAGAAGGTGATGACGCCAGCGATCCGATCGTGGACATTGCACGCGCCTCACTTGACGGCCAAGTGATGCTGTCCCGTAAATTGGCAGACGCCGCACATTACCCTGCCATTGACTTGAATGGCTCGATCTCCAGGGTCATGCAAAACTTGCTCAACCCTGAAGAACTCAAAGCGGCCAACCGCTTCAGGCGCATGTGGTCTTTGTATCAGCAAAATCAAGATTTGATTCAAGTCGGCGCTTATGAGATGGGCACCAACCCCACCCTGGATGAAGCCATTCGCTTACGCGAAGCGATGGACAACTTCCTGCGTCAAGACATGCACCTAGGCGAAGACGAAGCCGTGACGCGTCAAGCCCTCAACAGTTTATTGGCTTCATGACACCCCGCAATTGCTGGACCGTGCTGGCCAAGCGGGCACAAGACGAAACCGCGGCCATCCAAATTGAACTGGGCCAGATCATGGCTCGGGTGGACAGTCTCAACTCCAGCAAGTCAAGACTTCAAAAGCTTTACGAAGATTACAGACAACAAGAAAACAGCGCTAACCTTGCCCTCCAAGGCATGCGGGAAGTGATGAACCAGCGTCAGTTCATGACGCAGTTATTGACCTTGATGCAACGCGTCCAAGTTGACGTGGGACATGCAGAGAATAAATTGGCAGAAACCCGCAAACGTTTGATGGACTCGGAAAAAGAACGTCTGAAAATGCAATCCCTGGCGGATCAAAACGCCCAGGCGATTTTGACTTTGGCTGAAAAGCGTGACCAACGCCAAATGGACGCCTTAGGGGTGATGCAGTTCAATTTGAAGCAGTCTCCATGATGCGGTCATGAATCTGACGGGCGGACTTCATTGGCATTGGCGAGCGTGGCGTGCGAGAGCCCGCTGGGATTCCGCTCGCAGCGACATTGAAAAATGGTTGTTGAGCCAAACACTGGAATCTGATCACTTGATCTTGATCGGTGCGAGTGCTGGCTGGATGATGTCTGACGCATGGTTGTCACGCTTCAAAACAGTGGACACTTGGGACATCGACCCTTTGGCAGCGATGTTGTTCAAATGTCGCCATGCCCGAGCCTTGCGCCAGCAGGGTATCCAACTGCAATGTCACACGGGCGATGCCATCACCCTGTTGCCTCAACTGCTGAACGAGCAGCCGAAGGCGATTTTTTTCTTTGACAATGTGTTGGGGCAAATCCGCTTTCAGACGCACACCATTGCCCAAGCAGAAAAGCGCTTACAAGCGATCACACACACTTTGCGCGGCCGCACCTGGGGCAGTATCCACGACCGCATGTCTGGCCCAGTGGAGCGTGCGTGGATGAACACACCACTGCCGGGCGCACACACGGTGATGTCAGGCGACAAAAATGAAGGGACTCAAACCCAGCAATGGCTCGGCCAATTGGGGGCGAAAAGCCCGTGGTTGGATCATTTGACAGGCGGCATTTTTG
>CANGKR010000215.1 GCA_947454355.1 Comamonadaceae bacterium | reverse complement strand
ATGCCAGCGCCCCTGCGCCCAGCAATGCCAAGATCAAAACCCCGGCTTCTGACAGCAGGGGAACGATCAAAATCAAACCAAAGTAAATCCCCGGCAGCCCATGGACCAGGGTTTGGAACCAGTGCCGGTTTGGAATGTTCACGCCCTGTTAGTTTGTGCTCAGGCGATTGCGCAGCTCAATGCCCGCCGCCAAAGTGCTCGCCGTCTTTGAGCTGGTACACCGTGCCGCAATAGGGGCATTTGGCCTGGCCGGTCTTGGCCACATCCAAATACACCTTGGGGTGGCTGTTCCAGAGCTTCATGTCGGCTTTCGGGCTTGGGCAGAACACACCGCCTTGGGCGTTGAGGTCTTTGGCCAGCAGTTCAATCGGGTGGCTCATCTGGCGCTCCTCAAACCAAAGTCAGCCAATGGGCGTACTTGGGGTTGCGGCCATTGACGATGTCAAAGAACGCGGATTGGATTTTCTCGGTGATGGGGCCACGGCTGCCCGAGCCCAGCTCGATGCGGTCGAGTTCGCGAATCGGTGTGACTTCTGCTGCAGTGCCGGTGAAGAAGGCTTCGTCGGCGATGTAGATCTCGTCGCGCGTGATACGCTTTTGCACGATTTCCAGACCCAGGTCCTTGGCGATGTGGAACACCGTGTTGCGGGTGATGCCGTTCAAAGCGCCCGCCGACAGATCGGGGGTGTATATCACGCCGTCTTTGACTACGAAAATGTTTTCGCCAGCGCCTTCGGACACAAAGCCCGAGGTGTCCAGCAACAGGGCTTCGTCGTAGCCTTCATCGGTCACTTCCATGTTGGCCAGGATTGAGTTGGTGTAGTTGCTCACCGCCTTGGCTTGCGTCATGGTGATATTGACGTGGTGGCGGGTGTAGCTGGAGGTCTTGACGCGGATGCCGCGCTTCATGCCTTCTTCACCCAGGTACGCGCCCCAGGTCCAAGCGGCGACCATCAAATGGATGGTGTTGCCCTTAGGGCTGACGCCCAGTTTTTTGTCGCCGATCCAGGTCAGTGGGCGGATGTAGCCGGACTCCAGATGGTTTTCGCGCACCACGGTGCGTTGGGCTTCATTCACCTGGTCTTTGGTGAACGGAATGGCCATGCGCAAAATTTTGGCGCTGTTGAACAGACGGTCGGTGTGCTCATGCAATCGGAAGATGGCTGTGCCTTTGTCTGTTTTGTATGCACGCACGCCCTCGAAGGCGCCGCAGCCGTAGTGCAGCGTGTGGCTCAAGACGTGGATTTTGGCGTCGCGCCAGTCGACCAATTGGCCGTCCATCCAGATTTTGCCGTCACGGTCTGACATTGAAGGAATGACAACGCTCATCATGTGTCCTTAAGAAGGGATTGCAATGCAAAATGCATAAAAAGGCTATTTTACGGTCTCAGGTGAGGGGTCTGATGCAGGTTCTGGTCTGAAAAGAACCCATTCTGTGAGTTTGCCGCCCACAAAGGTGCAAGTGACGTGGGAGTCGCCCGCATCGGTCCACCTGAAAACTTCAGGTTGCGTGTCTTTTTCGCTCTGAAGTACACCCAGCGATTGGGTCATGGCGATGACGTGCATCAGGTTCACGCCTTTGCGCAGTTTGGCATTCAGCATGACCGCACTGGCCACCGAGCCCACAGGTCGATCGGCTGCGCGTTTGAGCACCGTGAGCATGCGCGTGAAGTGCAGCAATAGCCACATCACCAAGCCACTGGCGACCAGAGCGACACCGGGCCATTGGTAAGCGCGCCACGCGGCCACGGTCAGAGCGATACAGCCCACAGGGATCAAAACGCGATTGAAATTCATGCCGCTATTGTCGGGCTTTTGTGCACGCATTAACCCAGGCTGCGCACCAGGTTCATGGCTTCTTCGATACGCTCGACAGGGTGGATGGTCAGCCCTTCGAAGGATTTGTCGTTCTTCTTGGGGGCGTTGGCCTTGGGCACCACCGCCACTTTGAAGCCCAATTTGGCCGCTTCTTTCAGGCGCTCCTGGCCGCGGGGAGCGGGGCGCACTTCACCCGCCAGACCAACTTCGCCAAACGCCAAAAAGCCTTGAGGCAAGGCCTTGCCACGCAGGCTCGATGTGATCGCCAGCATCACGGCCAGATCGGCGGCGGGCTCGCTGATGCGAACGCCGCCCACCGCGTTGACGAATACATCCTGGTCCATGCAGGCCACCCCCGCATGTCGGTGCAACACCGCCAGCAGCATGGCCAAACGATCGCGGTCCAGGCCCACACTCAGGCGGCGAGGGCTGGGGCCGCCGCTGTCCACCAAGGCTTGGATTTCGACCAACATGGGCCGTGTGCCTTCGAGTGTGACCATCACGCAACTGCCGGGCACAGGTTCGCTGTGTTGGCTCAAAAAAATGGCGCTGGGGTTGCTCACGCCTTTGAGGCCTTTTTCGGTCATGGCGAACACGCCAATCTCGTTGACCGCGCCAAAACGGTTCTTGATGGCCCTGATCAGCCTGAAGTTCGAATGCGTGTCGCCTTCAAAATACAACACCGTGTCCACCATGTGCTCCAGCACACGCGGGCCGGCCAAGGCACCCTCTTTGGTCACATGGCCCACCAGCACGATGGTGGTGCCTGTGGCTTTGGCGGAACGCGTCAGGTGTGCTGCGCATTCACGCACCTGCGCCACCGAGCCCGGTGCCGAGGTGAGTTGATCTGAGTACACCGTCTGGATCGAATCGATGATGGCAATTTGGGGCTGGCGCGACTGCAGGGTGTGCAGGATTTTCTCCAGCTGGATTTCAGGCAGCACAGGCACTTGCGAGCCCAACAACCCCAGCCTGCGCGAGCGCATGGCCACTTGGGCACCGCTTTCTTCGCCCGTGACGTACAAGGTGTTCAAGCCTTTGCGCTGCAAGGCGTCTACCGCTTGCAACAGCAGGGTGGATTTGCCGATGCCCGGGTCACCCCCAATCAGCACCACGCCACCTTCCACCATGCCGCCGCCCAAGACCCGGTCCAACTCGTCAATGCCCACGGGGTGACGCTCAAAATCGGCCGCTTCGATCTCCGACAAGGGCAGCACTTCAGAGGTCGGAGCCAAGGAGGCGTGAGCCGACCCGAACCGGTTCTTGCCGCCCACAGGTTCGGCCGAGCCTTCGATCAAGGTGTTCCACGCATTGCAACTGGGACACTTGCCCATCCAGCGGGCGCTGGTGCCACCGCATTCGGAACAGGTGAATATCGATTTGTCTTTGGCCATGGCGAGGTCGGTTGCGGTCAGAAGGAGGTAGTGTGCCCTATCCCATTTGCCAAGCGGCCATGAAGTCTCGAGTGATCTCAGCGGCCTTACCGCTTGGTAATGGTGCGCGGCTGTCGCCGGCCCACAGGGGGCTGAAGTCCTCTCGGCCTATCGCCTCTGCGGCGGTGCGCAACGGTGTCAACGCCGCTGTAGCCAGCGGGAATGCGGGCGCCAAGGGGATCATGGGCCCCAATTCCCGCATCACGCGGTTGATCAGCCCTCTCGCCGGGCGGCCAGTGAACACATTCGTCAAAGCCGTTT
>CANGKR010000214.1 GCA_947454355.1 Comamonadaceae bacterium | reverse complement strand
TTGATCGATGGCGGCTTGTTTGCCGGTGTGTACCTGATGGGTGCACCCATCAATGCTGAAAAGGTCAACAACCCGGCCTTTCAGAATGCAATGTGGGTGGCCATGGGTCTGTACATCCCGCTGTCCATGATGTTTTGGCACGCACCGGCTTTGCTGCACTGGCAAGGAGTACCGCCGGTTAAAAGCCTGTTCTTCAGCCTCGTGGCTTGCTGGCGCAACCTGGGAGCCTTCATGGTCTACACCCTGACCTGGTTTTCGGTGTTCTTGGGCGCAGGGGCGACTTTGTTGCTGGTGATCAGTTTGATGGGCGAATCCGACTTGGCCGAGACCGTCATGATGCCCTTGGCCTTGCTGATGGCGGCAATGTTTTTCACATCGGTTTTTTTCAGTGTGCGGGACAGTTTTGAAGACATCCTGCCCCGCCAAGAACCACCGGCCGAGTGATCAATGGTGGTGACCGTGGGCGCCATGCGCATGGCGATGGGTCACTTCCTCCGCTGAAGCGGCGCGTACTTCCACCACTTTCAAAGCAAAGGTCAAAGCTTGTCCCGCCCAAGGGTGGTTGCCGTCGAGCATGACTTTGTCGCCTTTGATTTTGACGACGGTGAACACGTGCTCGCGGCCATCGTCGGCGCGGCCACGCAACTGGCCACCGACCTTCACGCCGGGCGGGAACTCTGACTTGGGAATGCTCTTGAGCAAGGTCTCGTCGAACTCACCAAAGGCATCGGCCGCCGACAAGGACAGCTGTGTGGTAAACCCCACTTCTTGACCGTCCAAGGCCTCTTCAATTTTGGGCAAAGTGTTGTCATAGCCGCCGTGCAAATAGGCGGTGGGCTCTTGCGATTGGTCCAAGGTTTTGCCTTGCGCATTGACCACTTTGTAGGTCATAGTGACCACGGTGTCTTTTCCAATTTTCATGGTGTGCTTTCTTTCAAAAAATTCAAACAGGCGTCAGCTTGGCTACCGAAAGCGCCAACCATTTGACGCCATGGCGCGGAAAATTCACTTGAGCTCGGGCATCGGCGCCCTGCCCCTCGACGGCTTGGACCTTGCCTTCGCCAAACTTGTTGTGGAAGACATTCATGCCCGCAGCGATGCCATGATCCGGCGTGGCTTTTTGGACCGGTACAGGCGGGCTTTTGAATGTGTCTGAGCTCAAACTGCTGCGACCCCAAGCCGGCTTGGCTTGCGCAGGGCTGGTCCAACCGCCGCCCAGACCCGTGGCAAAGGCACCGTTCTTGGGTGTGATCCATTTCAAACAGATCTCGGGCAGCTCGTCCAGAAAACGGCTCTTGATGTTGTACCGGGTTTGCCCATGCAGCATCCGGGTTTGCGAATGACTGATGTAAAGCCGTTTGCGCGCACGGGTGATGGCCACATACATCAGTCGGCGCTCTTCTTCGAGTCCGTCGTAATCGTTCATAGAGTTTTCATGCGGAAACAGGCCTTCTTCCAGACCCGTGATGAACACCGCATCGAACTCCAGACCCTTGCTGGCATGCACGGTCATCAACTGCACCGCATCTTCGCCCGCTTGCGCTTGGTTATCTCCCGCCTCCAAAGCGGCATGCGTCAAAAACGCGGCCAGAGGGGACATGACTTCACCGGTTTCCTCGTCCAGCGGGAGTTCGCTGCCTGCTGGTTCAGCCTGCGCTTTTTTGTCAACTGCGTCTTTATCTGTCATGGCCACTGCATCGCGACCAAAACCTTCTTGGGTAACAAAGCTTTCTGCCGCGTTGACCAGTTCTTCCAAGTTTTCTACGCGATCGGCGCCGTCTTTGTCTTGGCGATAGTGGGTGATCAAGCCACTTTGCTCGAGCAAAAGCTCAATGATCTCTCGCAGCGTCATGCCGGCGATTTGTTCACGCATCACATCGAGCATGGCGACAAAACCCGCCAAATTGGCCCCACCCTTGCCCGTGGCGGCGCTCACCGCATCGTGCATAGAGCAACCTGAGGTGGAGGCAATGTCTTGCAATTGCTCGATGGTCCGGGCACCAATGCCCCTCGGCGGGAAATTGACCACACGCAAAAAGCTGGTGTCGTCGTTGGCGTTTTCAAGCAGTCGCAAATACGCCAGCGCATGCTTGATTTCTGCGCGTTCAAAAAAACGTAAACCGCCGTACACCCGATAAGGCACACCCGCATTGAATAAAGCGGTTTCCATGACGCGGCTCTGGGCGTTGCTGCGATACAGCACTGCGATTTCATGGCGACTGTAACCATCGCCTTTGACCAATTGGCGCATTTCTTCCACCAGCCATTGTGCTTCGGCAAAGTCACTGGTCGACTCGTACATGCGCACCGGCTCACCTGCACCTTGTGTGGTGCGCAAGTTTTTGCCCAAGCGGTTTTTGTTGTGGCTGATCAGCGCGTTGGCCGAGTCCAGGATGTTGCTGAAGCTGCGGTAGTTCTGCTCCAACTTGATCTGATGGCGCACGCCGTATTCCCGCACAAAGTCGGCCATGTTGCCAACCCGGGCGCCACGAAATGCATAGATGCTCTGATCGTCATCGCCCACCGCCAACACCGCAGCGCCGCCCTCTGAGGGCATGCCCGTGACCATTTTGATCCAGGCGTATTGCAACTTGTTGGTGTCCTGGAACTCGTCAATCAACACGTGCTTGAAGCGGGTGCGGTAATGGGTGCGCACAGGCTCGTTGTCACGCAGCAGTTCGTAGGATCGAAGCATCAATTCGCCAAAATCAACTACGCCTTCGCGCTGGCATTGCTCTTCATACAAGGCATACAGCTCGACCTTTTTACGGGTCTCATCATCGCGCACCATGACATCCTGTGGACGTTGCCCATCTTCTTTGCATCCCGAAATGAAGTACTGCACCAGCTTGGGCGGAAAGCGCTCTTCGTCAACGTTGAACTGTTTGCACAAACGCTTGACAGCCGACAACATGTCTTGCGTGTCCAGGATCTGGAAGGTCTGGGGCAAGTTCGCCAGCTTGTAGTGCGCACGCAAAAACCGGTTACACAGGCCGTGGAAGGTACCAATCCACATGGCGTTCACATTCACAGGCAACATGGACTGCAGGCGCAGCTTCATTTCCTTGGCGGCCTTGTTGGTGAAGGTCACGGCCAATATGCCGCCGGGCGAGACTTGCGAGGTCTGCATTAACCAGGCGATGCGGGTGGTCAACACTTTGGTTTTACCGGAACCCGCCCCCGCCAGGATCAGCGCCGGCTCGGCGGGCAAGGTCACCGCCCGCAACTGCTCATCGTTGAGGTTGTTCAGCAGCGGGGAGTGGGAGGTCCGGGCGTCCGACGAAGAGGACTGTGGAAATTCAGAAAGCATGGGGTGATTGTAGAAACATCCCAAAGGGTCGAGTCTGTGACATGACGGCCCCAGAGGCTATGCCAAGATGCTGCATGAAGATTTTTTACGGTTGGCGCATGGTGGGGGCTGCGTTTGGCATCCAGTTCTTGCTGGCCGCCTTCCTGACCCAGGCCATGGGACTGTATATAGCCATCCTGTCTGAAGAAATGGGCTGGAGCAAAACCAC
>CANGKR010000213.1 GCA_947454355.1 Comamonadaceae bacterium | reverse complement strand
CCGTCCACCCCGTCCAGCGAGGTGCCAGACATCAAACCAATATAGAGATGGGCTTTGCCGACGGAGGGCAATTACTGCACGTTGCTTTCACGCATTTGGCCGGCAGAAGCCAGTTGCGTGCGGGCCAAGGCGGCCATTTTGTTGAAGCCCGGGCGGGTGGCGACCGAGGCCGGCCCGTTGTTTTGGCGGGCCAAAGTCAAGGGGTCCACGTGCTGGCCGTTGACCCGGAATTCAAAATGCAAATGGGGGCCTGTCGCCCAACCCGTCGAGCCCACTTGGCCGACCACTTCGCCTTGCTTGATGGATTTGCCTTTGCTCACGTTGATGTGGCTCAAGTGGGCATAAAACGTGGACTGACTGGCGTTGTGCTTGACGATGACTACATTGCCATAGCCGCTTTGGGCGCCAGCAAACTCCACCACACCATCGGCGACCGACATAGCCGGAGTGCCTGTAGGGGCGGCGTAATCCACACCCAAATGGGCACGTTGTGTTTGGAAGAGGGGGTGCAGTCGCATGCCAAAGCCGCTGGACAAGCGCGAGAAGCGCACGGGCGCTGCCAGGAAAGTGTTCTTCAGGCTTTTGCCGTCCAGGCTGTAGTAGTCCCCTTTTTGGCCCGGCTCTTCGAACCACATGGCCTGGTAAGACTTGCCGCCATTGACCATCTCGGCGCTGAGCACTTTGCCGGTGCGCAGGGGTTCCCCATCGGCTTCGAGGGCTTCGTAGACCACCGAGAAGCGCGAGCCTTTGCGCAGCGAGCGGTGAAAGTCAATTTGAGCCGAGAAAATATCCGACAACTGGCTGGTCACGCTGTCGGGGATGCGGGCCTCGTCCGCGGCGGCAAACAAGCTGGTGTCGACCACCGCGCCTGAGTACTGGATGTTGGCCACCAGAGGGGCAGTTTCCTGTTTGGCTGTAAAGCCTTGCGCCGAGCGCTGAATGGTGAGTCGCTGGAACACGCTGTCGTTCTCGTTACGCAGCCATCGGGTGGTCAGGGACAGCAACTGCTGGCGCTCATTGGCTTGGGCGCTGATATTGCGTCCGGCGCGAGCCAATCCGTCTTTGACCAAACCATTTTTGCGCATGAAGCTGACCGCTTCAGGATCCACGATGGACAGGCGGCGCAACAGACTTTCGGGGGTATCCGAGGAGCGGGTCACTTCGCTGCGGAACAATTGCAATTTGTGCAGATCTAAGGATGTGGCTTGCTCTTGCAAGGACAACGGCTCCACAGGCGTGGTCAGCACTTGCACGGGCAGCAGGGCCGCGTCTGGCCCTAAATTGGCTACTGCGAACGCCCCACCTCCACCGCCAAGCAGCACCATGCCGACCGCCGCCATGCATTGGCGGGGGTAGCTCAGCAAGAAGATCTCGATTTCGCCCAGAACACGTAAAACGTTCAGGACCGGCACACGGATCTTCATCGGCAAAGAATAAACAAATTCTTCCATCGACAAACAGGTGTTCACGCAGGTGCCCAAAAAACTTGGGCGCCCTGCACGAGGAAACAGGTGGGGAGACTTAAAATAAAGCCACCGCGTAAGGGACCATTCTAACGTCCCCATGCACATCCTGACCAGACCCCAAACCTTATGAATTCAGCGCAAGTTACAAATTACCCGGTGACCGACCAGGTTCAGGAGGCCATGGCTATCAGCCTCAGAGGCTGTGAGGAGCTGATTCCTCAGGAAGACTGGCTGAAAAAACTGGCCAAATCGACGGCGACCGGGGTGCCTTTGCGCATCAAGTTGGGCCTGGACCCCACGGCGCCTGACATTCACATCGGTCACACTGTGGTGCTCAACAAAATGCGCCAGCTGCAGGATTTGGGCCATCAAGTGATCTTCTTGATTGGCGACTTCACCAGCTTGATCGGCGACCCTTCAGGTCGCAACAGCACCCGACCTCCACTCACCCCCGAGCAAATCAAAGACAACGCCGAGACCTATTACCGACAGGCCAGCCTGGTGCTGGATCCTGCCAAGACCGAAATTCGTTACAACAGTGAGTGGTCACTTCCCTTGGGCTCGATGGGCATGATCCAACTGGCGGCCAAGTACACCGTGGCCCGCATGATGGAGCGCAATGATTTTCATGACCGCTTCAAAGCTGGCACGCCCATCAGCGTGCACGAGTTTTTGTACCCCTTGATGCAGGGCTACGACTCGGTGGCGCTCAAGAGTGACTTGGAGCTGGGCGGTACCGACCAGAAATTCAATCTGCTGATGGGCCGCCACCTGCAGACCGAATACGGTCAAGAACCCCAATGCATCTTGACCATGCCCTTGTTGGAGGGATTGGATGGCGTGGACAAAATGTCCAAGTCTAAAAACAACTACATCGGCATCAGCGAAGCCCCCAACACCATGTTCGCCAAGGTTTTGTCTATCTCAGACACCTTGATGTGGCGCTGGTACACCTTGTTGTCTTTCCAGTCCCTGGCCGCCATTGAAGCCTTGCGACGCGAAGTCGAAGGCGGGCGCAACCCCAAGGAGGCCAAAGTTGCCTTGGCCAAGGAAATCACGAGCCGCTTCCATGGCAGCGCCGCCGCCGAAGCCGCTGAACAAGACTTCATCAACCGCAGCAAAGGCGGCGTGCCCGATGAGATTCCCGATGTGAGCTTGTCCGGCGCCCCCTTGGGCATCGGTGCTTTGCTCAAGTCGGCAGGCCTGGCGCCTTCCACCACCGAGGCCGGTCGTTTGATTGATGGCGGCGGTGTGCGCGTGGATTCGGTGGTCATCAGCGACAAGGGCCTCAGACTTGAAGCGGGCACTTACGTGGTGCAAGTGGGCAAGCGCAAGTTTGCCCGGGTGACACTGGCTTGAACACATCCACCCGCGCGCGTTTGCTGTCCCCCCGAGGCATGCTGTGGGCCTCGGTGGTGGTCGCCTTGATCACCATCACCCTCAAAACCCTGGCCTGGTACATCACCGACTCGGTCGGCCTGTTGTCAGACGCCATGGAGTCTCTGGTGAACCTGGCCAGCGCGATTTTTGGCTTGATGATGGTCACGGTGGCTGAGCAGCCGCCTGACGAAGACCACCCTTACGGGCACCACAAGGCCGAATATTTTTCTTCTGGTTTTGAAGGCATTTTGATCATCGTCGCGGCGCTGGGCATAGTCTGGACGGCAGGCCACCGCATTTTCGATCCGCAGCCCTTGGAGCAAGTGGGCTGGGGCTTGGCCTTGTCGGTAGCCAGCTCGATGTTGAATGCATTTTTGGCTTGGGTCATGTTCGGTGCAGCCAAAACCCACCGTTCGATCGCTTTGGAAGCCGATGCGCGGCATTTGGTCACAGACGTGTGGACTTCGGTGGGCGTGGTGTTGGGCATTGGCTTGGTGCACTTCACAGGCTGGTTGTGGCTGGATGCCTTGGTGGCCATGGGCGTGGCGCTGAATATCCTGAAAGAAGGCACACACTTGATCTGGCGCTCTTCTCAAGGCTTGATGGACGAAGCGGTCGAGCCCGAAGTGATGGCCGACATCCAGCGCATCTTGAGCGACTTTTCTCACCAGCGGGGCGAAGT
>CANGKR010000212.1 GCA_947454355.1 Comamonadaceae bacterium | reverse complement strand
GCGGCGCAAAGTCCCCAGGCCAGAGCAAGGCGCATCGACCAATACACGGTCGATCTTGCCTGACAGGCGTTTGACCCGATCGTCACGCTCATGGGCAATGGCAGCGGGGTGCACATTCGAGAGTTGGCTTCGGGCCAAACGCGGTTTGAGCGCATCGAGCCGGTGACCCGACACGTCAAAGGCGTAGAGGCGCCCTGTGTTGCGCATGCTCGCCCCGATGGCCAGGGTTTTACCGCCCGCACCTGCACAAAAGTCCACCACCATTTCTCCGCGGTGTGCGTCCAGTACAAGCGCCAGCAACTGAGAGCCTTCGTCTTGCACTTCGATTGCGCCGCGCTTGAAGGCATCCAGTCCCGTCAGGGCCGGCTTGCTTTGAATGCGCAACCCCCAAGGAGAGTAAGGTGTGGGCTCGGTGGCCACGCCCGCTGCTTTCAATTCTTTTTGAACGTCAGCACGTTTGTCATGCAGGGCATTGACCCGCAAATCCAGGCTGGCGCTTTGACCTAAACTCTCCACCAGTGGCCAAAAGCCGCTGCCCAACTGGGCTTGCAAGGGCTCGACCATCCACTCTGGTAGGTTATGGCGATGGCGGTCCAGGAACTCTTCGGGCCGCACCCGGTCACAGCCTTCGAGCCAGGCCTTTTCGGTGTCGTTCAGCGCGCCCAGCAAAAAATCGCGCGGAGCATGGAAACCCAAAATCGCCAGACGGCGCTCTTTGGACCCGCTGCCCGATCGGGCCAGGTACTCGAAGCGCAATTTTTGGCGCAACACGTTGTAAGTGGTTTCGGCCAGCGTGGCCCGCTCGCGCGGACCCAATTGGCGGTGTTCACGGAAAAATCGCGAGACCACCGAGTCCGCAGGGTGTTCGAATTGGAGCGTCTGCCTGACCAGTTCGGCGCAGGCATCAAGAAGAGCTTTAGGATGCATGGTCTGTATTGTCCCACTCTCCCCTATGTCTGAAACACTGCCACCCTTATTGGTCACCAGGCCCGGAATTTACCGCCACTACAAAAACCTGATGTACGAGGTCAAAGGCACGGTGCGGCACAGCGAAACCCTGGAACCCATGACCCTGTACCAAGCCCTGTATGGCGAGGGCGGTCTGTGGGTGCGTCCTGCCGCCATGTTCCAAGAGGAAGTGAATATCGACGGCGTGGTGCAGCCCCGGTTCACCTGGGTGAGCGAGACCCCGGGTTCAGGCGTTTGAAGCGGCAGATGGCTGCTTTGACAGCCAAGCCTCGATAGCCTGCGGGTAAATCAGGTGCTCTTGAGTCAGTACGCGTGCTGCAAGGCTTTGCGCGGTGTCGTGAGGCAGCACCGGCACCACGGCTTGGGCCAGGATGGGACCGTGGTCTAAATCGGCAGTCACTTGGTGCACCGTGGCCCCCGCAAAGCGACACCCGATATCGATAGCGCGTTGATGGGTGTTCAAACCACCGAAAGCAGGTAGCAAAGAGGGGTGGATGTTGATCAAACGGCCTTGGTAATGCTGCACAAAGCCAGAGGTCAGGATGCGCATGAAACCCGCCAGCACCACCAGCGAGGGCTCAAAGCAGTCAATCTCGGTTTGGAGTTGCGCATCAAAGGCCTCGCGGCTGGCAAAGGCTTTGTGGTCGAGCACTACACCCTCGATACCCTGGGCACGAGCCCAAGCCAATCCTTCAGCGTCAGGCCGGTTACTCACCACCGCTACCACCTTAGCCCCTAAGCGCTCAGCCCATCGGCGTTGTTGCGCGGCTTGCACGATGGAGGTCATGTTGGAGCCCGCGCCAGAAATCAGGATCACGATAGGTTTCATCAGGAGTGGATTATCCCAGCCGTTTTTGATGAGCCCGACCCGAATGCCCTTTTTGTCGCAGCCTGGACAAGAGATTTCCGCACGGTCGTGCTATAAATTGCCACCTTTCACTCCCGAGGCGCCGACCTCGGGCTTTTTTCCACCGGCATTTCTCAGAGAGACTCTCCATGGATCTGGCATTCACACCCGAAGAAATAGCGTTCCGCGATGAAATTCGCACTTGGGTCAAAAGCAATTTACCCACTCACATTTCGCAAAAAGTCCATGCCGCAATGCGCTTGACCCGCGAAGACATGCAAACCTGGGCCAAGATCCTTGGTAAAAAAGGCTGGCTGGGCTATGGATGGCCACAGCAGTTTGGTGGCCCCGGCTGGAACGCAGTGCAAAAACACCTGTTCGAAGAAGAGTGCGCCCTGGCGGGCGCTCCCCGCATCGTGCCCTTTGGCCCGGTGATGGTGGCCCCGGTGATCATGGCCTTTGGCAACGCAGAGCAGCAAAAACGCTTTTTGCCCGGCATCGCCAGCGGCGAAGTCTGGTGGAGCCAGGGCTACAGCGAACCGGGCTCCGGCTCTGACTTGGCATCGCTTAAAACACGCGCAGAGCGCGTGGGCGACAAATACATCGTCAACGGCCAGAAAACCTGGACCACCCTCGGCCAGTATGGCGAGTGGATCTTTTGTTTGGTGCGCACGAGCACCGAAGGCAAGCCACAAACCGGCATTTCCTTCTTGCTGATCGACATGAAGTCGCCCGGCATCACTGTGCGCCCCATCAAGCTGCTGGACGGCGAATGTGAAGTCAACGAAGTCTGGTTTGACAACGTCGAAGTGCCCGCCGAGAACCTGATTGGCGAAGAAAACAAGGGCTGGAACTACGCCAAGCATCTGCTGGCCCACGAGCGCACCAACATCGCCGACGTGAACCGCGCCAAGCGCGAACTCGAGCGCTTGAAGCGCATTGCCAAAGCCGAAGGCGTCTACGACGATCTGCGTTTCCGTGACGAAATCGCCAAGCTCGAAGTGGACATCGTGGCCCTCGAAATGCTGGTGCTGCGCGTCCTGTCGGCCGAAAAGTCCGGCAAGAACTCGCTCGACATCGCGGGCCTCTTGAAAATCAAGGGCAGCGAGATCCAGCAGCGCTACACCGAGCTCATGATGCTGGCCGCAGGCCCCTACAGCCTGCCCTTCATCTTTGAAGCCATGGATGCCGGCTGGCAAGGCGACTTCCCGGGCGATAACGTATCGAACGCGCCGCTGGCGGCCAATTACTTCAACATGCGTAAGACCACCATTTACGGTGGCAGCAATGAAGTGCAACGCAACATCGTCGCGCAAACCGTCCTCGGTTAAAGCGCCTGAACTTTCAAGGATTTCAAAATGGATTTCGATTTTTCTGACGACCAGGAACAACTGCGCGACGCTGTCCACAAATGGGTCGATAAAGGCTACGACTTTGACCGCCGCCGTGCCATTGCAAATGTTGGGGGCTTTGACCGCGCGGCCTACACCGAGATGGCCGAGTTGGGTCTGACCGGTTTGTATGTCAGCGAAGCCCAGGGCGGCATGGGCATGGGCCCGGTCGAAGGTATGGTGGTCATGGAGGCTCTGGGCAGCGGCATCGTGCTGGAACCCCTGACACAAACACTGATCACCAGCGCTGTGCTCGAGGGCTATGGCCCTGACGCCCTCAAAACCGCTTGGTTGGGCCGCATCGCCTCGGGCGAGGCCTTGGTGGTCTTGGCACACCAAGAGCGCAAAGGACGCTACAGCCTGACCCACTGCGCCACT
>CANGKR010000211.1 GCA_947454355.1 Comamonadaceae bacterium | reverse complement strand
TTTACCCTGGTGTGGTCGAGGGCTTGCAGATGATGCGCGACGACGGCCTGGCCCTGGCCTGCTTGACCAACAAGCCTCTGGCCTTTGCCCGGCAACTGCTGCGCGACAAAGGTCTGGACGGTTTTTTTATGCAGGTGTTTGGCGGTGACAGTTTCGAGCGCAAAAAACCAGACCCTTTACCGGTGTTGAAAACCTGCGAAGCCCTTGGCGACCTGCCGGCTCACACGCTGATGCTGGGCGACTCCAGCAACGATGCCCAAGCAGCGCATGCTGCGGGCTGTCCGGTGGTGTTGGTGCGATACGGTTACAACCATGGTCAGCCGGTGGACCAAGTGCCGGCCAATGCCCATTGGGATCGGTTCACCCAGTGGCGCGATTGGAAAGCCTGATTCCAGCGCTTGAGCATGCCTGGTGAGGTTCCGAAGGCGCTTCAACCTTTGATACACTTAAGGCCTATGTCCTCAATTTCATTCATTCACAGCCAGCCAGGCCCATCGGGTCGGGGAGCCTGGCCCTGGCGTCGGCCAGTCTGAACCCATGCACAGGCGGCCCAGCAGGGTCGCTGTCAGCGCCCACCGCATCGGCAGGGCACCCGAATGAAATGACCGCTGCTCACATCACCCTTGCGTGCGCAGCCCACTGGAGGCGATAGCCGTGATCACAGAACTTGAATTCAAAAGCCTGACCAGCCAAGGCTACAACCGCATCCCACTCATGCTGGAAGCTTTTGCGGATCTGGAAACCCCGCTGTCCCTGTACCTCAAACTGGCGCACAGCCAGGGCACAGGCGCTTACAGCTTTTTGCTCGAGTCGGTGGTGGGGGGCGAGCGGTTTGGTCGATACAGTTTCATTGGTTTGCCGGCGCGCACCTTCATCCGTGCGACAGGCTTTGGCGCACAAGCTCGTTCAGAGGTGGTGCGTGATGGTGTGGTGGTCGAGACCGCATCGGGCAATCCGCTCGATTTCATCGAGCAGTACCAACAACGTTTCAAAGTGGCCTTGCGTCCGGGCTTACCGCGTTTTTGCGGGGGCTTGGCGGGCTACTTTGGCTACGATGCCGTTCGTTACATCGAGAAAAAACTCGAGAATACCTGCCCGCCAGATACTTTGGGCACGCCGGATATCTTGCTCTTGCAGTGCGAAGAGTTGGCGGTGATCGACAACCTCTCGGGCAAGCTGTATTTGATCGTCTATGCCGATCCGCAGGCACCAGAGGCCTATGCGCAAGCCAAAAAACGGCTGCGCGACTTGAAAGAGCAACTCAAATACTCGGTCAGCGCGCCGGTTGTCAAAGCCAGCCAGTCTTACCCTGCCGAGCGTGACTTTGCCAAAGAAGATTACCTGGCCGCGGTACTCAAGGCCAAGGACTTGATCGCTGCGGGTGACTTCATGCAGGTCCAGGTGGGCCAACGCATCAAAAAGCGTTTTACCGAAAGCCCCTTGTCGCTCTACCGCGCATTGCGCTCGCTGAACCCCAGCCCTTACATGTATTTTTACCATTTTGGTGACTTCCATGTTGTGGGCGCCAGCCCTGAAATTTTGGTCCGGCAAGAGCGCACTGAAGAGGGCACCAAGGTCACCATCCGCCCCTTGGCGGGTACACGGCCACGCGGGGCAACGCCTGAAAAAGACAAAGCCGCTGAACTGGAGTTGATCAACGACCCCAAAGAGCGTGCCGAGCATGTGATGTTGATCGACCTGGCCCGCAATGACATCGGCCGAATCGCGCAGATCGGCTCGGTCAAGGTCACCGAAGCCTTTGTGGTCGAGCGCTACAGCCATGTGATGCACATCGTGAGCAACGTGGAAGGTGTCTTGAATGAGGGCATGTCCAACATGGATGTACTCAAAGCCACCTTCCCTGCAGGCACATTGACGGGCGCACCCAAAGTACATGCGATGGAGTTGATCGATCAGCTCGAACCCACCAAACGCGGCGTGTACGGTGGCGCTTGTGGTTATCTGAGTTTTGCCGGCGACATGGATGTGGCCATTGCCATCCGCACAGCCATCATCAAAGACCAGACGCTGTATGTGCAGGCCGCAGCGGGGGTGGTGGCCGATTCGGTGCCTGAACTCGAATGGCGTGAGACCGAGCACAAGGCGCGGGCCTTGTTGCGAGCGAGCGAGTTGGTCGAAGAAGGATTGGAGTGAACATGACTCGCAAAATCAAACTCCTGATGATCGACAACTACGACTCGTTCACCTTCAACATTGTTCAGTACTTTGGTGAATTGGGCGCGGACGTGGAAGTGTTCCGCAACGACGAGATCACGCTGGAAGGTATCCACGCCAGACAGCCGGATCGCTTGGTGATTTCCCCCGGCCCTTGCTCACCTGCCGAGGCCGGTATTTCAGTCGCCGCGATCCAGCACTTTGCGGGTCAACTGCCCATTCTGGGGGTTTGCCTGGGACACCAAAGCATTGGCGCCGCCATGGGTGGAAAGATCATCCGCGCACAAGAACTCATGCACGGCAAAACCAGCCAGATCACCACCACCCAAGAGGGCGTGTTTGCGGGGCTGCCCTCGCAGTTCACTGTTAACCGTTACCACTCCTTAGCCATCGAGCGCTCAACTTGCCCGTCGTGCCTGAAGGTCACGGCCTGGACCGACGATGGCGAGATCATGGGCATCAAACACACCGAACTCGATGTAGAGGGTGTGCAGTTCCATCCAGAGTCCATCTTGACCGAGCACGGCCACGCCATGCTGAAAAATTTCTTGACCCGGCCCTGAGTGCCTGGATCGAGACTGAATCCTCTTCAAGGAAGCCACATGCCCATCACGCCTCAAGAAGCTTTGCAACGCACCATTGAGCATCGAGAAATCTTCCATGACGAAATGCTCAAGATCATGCGCATGATCATGAACGGCGAACTCTCGCCCGTCATGACGGCGGCTTTGATCACAGGGTTGCGCGTGAAAAAAGAGACCATCGGTGAAATCACCGCGGCAGCGCAAGTCATGCGTGAGTTTTCAACCAAGGTGCATGTGGCCGACCCCCGTCATTTGGTGGACATTGTCGGTACAGGCGGCGATGGATCGCACACCTTCAATATTTCCACCTGCGCCATGTTCGTGGCGGCGGCGGCTGGCGCCAAAACTGCCAAGCACGGTGGCCGCAGCGTGAGCAGCAAATCTGGCAGCGCCGATGTTCTGGAGAGTTTGGGTGTGAACATCAACCTGTCGCCAGATCGCATCGCGCAGTCGATCGCGCAAACCGGCATCGGCTTCATGTTCGCACCGAATCACCACCCCGCCATGAAAAACGTGGCACCTGTTCGTAAAGAGCTGGGCGTGCGCACTCTCTTCAACATCTTGGGACCTTTGACCAACCCGGCGGGCGCACCCAATATCCTGATGGGCGTGTTCCACCCTGATTTGGTGGGTATCCAGATCCGCGCTTTGCAGCGCTTGGGCGCTGAGCATGCGCTGGTGGTCTATGGCCGTGATGGCATGGATGAGGTCAGTCTGGGCGCTTCCACCTTGGTGGGGGAATTGAAAAATGGCCATATCACCGAATTCGAACTTCACCCGGAAGACTTTGGCATGGCCATGGCCAGCAACCGAGCGCTCAAGGTCGACACTCCCGAGCAATCCATGGCGATGTTGCGCGGGGT
>CANGKR010000210.1 GCA_947454355.1 Comamonadaceae bacterium | reverse complement strand
GAAGGTTTCTCGATTCTGTTGCGCGTGCTCTATCCCGCTTGCCCGCACATTGCCGACCAGTTGTGGGTTGATCTGGGTTATGCCGATTGCTGTGGTGACCTGCTCGACGTCGCCTGGGCAGGCGTGGACGAATCCGCATTGGCGCGTGACGAAATCGAACTTATGCTGCAGATCAACGGCAAGTTGCGTGGCTCCATCGTGGTGCCCGCGCAAGCTGACAAGGCCTTCATCGAGCAGACCGCCATCGCCAGCGAGGAATTCCAAAAGCAAGCCGCGGGCGCTGCGCCCAAAAAAGTGATCGTCGTGCCTGGCCGTTTGGTCAACTTGGTGGTCTGAGCGTGAAGCGCCGCCACTTCATTCTCTGTGCGCCAAGTCTGCCATTGGCTTTGGCCTTGGGGGGGTGTGGTTTCGAGCTGCGCCAGCCAGTGAAGTTTGCTTTCAAAACCGTGTACCTGACGCTGCCCGCCAACTCCGCCTTGGGTGTGGAAATGCGGCGCAATTTGCTGGGCAGTGGTCAGTTGCAGTTGCTTGCTGCGGCCGAGATGCTCAAGTCCGATGTGGTGCTTGAGGTATTTTCGGAGTTACGCGAACGCGTGGTAGTGGGCTTGAACGCGTCGGGCCAGGTGCGCGACCAGCAATTGCGATTGCGGATCAAATTCAGGTTGCGCACGCCTGCCGGCAAAATCCTGATTCCCGATGTCGAGTTGTTTCAGCAGCGTGATCTGAGCTTCACGGAAACCGCAGCCTTGTCCAAAGAAATCGAAGAAGCCTCACTCTACCGTGAAATGCAGACCGACATCGTGCAACAAATCATGCGCCGCCTTGGGGCGGTGCGCGAGTTGTAAACGATGCAACTGGCTCTGCCCCAGCTCGCTGCCCATTTGCAAAAAGGGCTGCGCAGCCTCTACACCTTGCATGGTGACGAACCCTTGCTCGCGCAAGAAGCGGCGGACGCGATCCGCACCGTTGCCCGCGCCCAAGGCTTTAGCGAGCGCACGGTATACACCGTTGCTGGCGCCCATTTCGATTGGAGCGATGTGCTGGCCAGCGGCAGCGCGCTCAGCTTGTTTGCTGACAAGCAGATGCTGGAGATCCGCATCCCCTCTGGCAAGCCTGGGAAAGAAGGCAGTGCGGCCTTGCAACAGTTGGCCGAGTCCTCACAAGGTCAAACCGACAACCTCACACTGGTGGTCTTGCCTCGGCTTGATGCCGCGACCCGCAAGGGCGCATGGTTCGGTGCTCTAGAGAGTTTTGGGGTGACTGTGCCGATCGAGCCAGTGGACCGTCCCGCTTTGCCCATGTGGATTGCCCAGCGTTTGCAGCAGCAAGGGCAAAGGGTGGCTGCCGGCGAAGAAGGGCAACGCACCCTGCTGTTTTTTGCTGACCGCGTAGAAGGCAACTTGTTGGCTGCGCACCAGGAAATTCAAAAACTGGGCTTGCTGTTTCCAGCGGGTGAATTGACCCAAGCCCAAGTCGAAAGCGCGGTGCTCAATGTCGCGCGGTACGACGTCTTCAAACTGTCGGAAGCGGTGCTGTCGGGTCAGCTGGCGCGAGTGCAGCGCATGCTCGAAGGCTTGCAAGCCGAAGGCGAAGCCGCGGTGTTGGTGCACTACACCTTGGCCGAAGACATTCGCGCCCTCAAGCGCGTCAAGGATGCGATGGCGCAGGGCCGCCCCATGCCCATGGCGCTACGTGAAAACCGGATCTGGGGCGTCAAGGAAAAGCTGTACGAACGTGTTTTACCGCGCTTGTCGGACGCCAATCTCGCCCGCATGTTGCTTGCCGCGCACCAAGTCGACGGCATCGTCAAGGGCCTCAAAGTGCCCGAGTGGCCTGCCGACGGCTGGCAGGCTTTGCAGCGTCTGGCCATGCGGATGTGCCGCGCTTGCGCGCCCCGCTGAGTCCAGCACTCGCCAGCGGACAATGCGAAAATAACGCCCATGAACCTCCCATTGACTGCCACCCCACCTTCAGCCGCTGATATCGGTGCAGACACCGCTGCTGATACAGCAGCGCAAATGCAAGCACTGGGCCAGCAGGCCAAAGCCGCTTCGTCCGCGATGGCCAAGGCGCCTGTGGCTGTCAAAAATGCCGCCCTCAAGTGCCTGGCCGCATTGCTGCGCGCCAGTACCGAGGCTTTGCAAACCGCCAACGCCCATGATTTGGACCGTGCGCGCGCGGCCGGTTTGTCCGGCCCGATGCTCGACAGGCTCAAACTGACCCCGCAAGTGCTCGAAACCTGCGCCCAAGGCTGTGAGCAATTGGCGGCCATGCCTGATGTGATCGGCGAAATCCTGGGCATGAAACAAATGCCCAGTGGCATCCGGGTGGGCCAGATGAGGGTGCCCATCGGCGTATTCGGCATGATTTTTGAGAGCCGCCCGAATGTGACCATCGAAGCGGCCAGCCTCTCCATCAAAAGCGGTAACGCCTGCATCTTGCGCGGCGGCTCTGAAGCCATTGCCTCCAACAAAGCCCTGGCTTTGTTGGTGCAACAAGCTTTGACCGAGAGTGGCCTGCCCGCACAGGCGGTGCAAATGGTGCAAACCACCGACCGTGCAGCGGTTGGCCATCTGATCGCCATGCCTGCGTATGTGGATGTGATCATTCCTCGCGGCGGCAAAGGCTTGATTGAGCGCATCAGCGCCGAAGCCAAGGTGCCGGTCATCAAGCACCTGGACGGCAATTGCCACACCTACATCGACGATCCTTTTGACTTGGCCATGGCCGTCAAGGTGGCAGACAACGCCAAGACCCAAAAGTACAGCCCTTGCAATGCCAGCGAAGGCCTGCTGGTGGCTCGCGCGTCAGCGCAAGCCTTTTTGCCTGCCATCGGCGCCATCTACGCAGCCAAAGGGGTCGAGATGCGTTGCTGCCCCGAAGCCCGCGCCATCCTGAGTCAAGTGCCCGGGGCCAAGTTGCTGGATGCCACCGAACAGGACTGGTTTGAAGAATATCTCGCCGCGATCATCAGCATCAAAGTGGTCGAGGGTGTGGATGAGGCGATCGCCCACATCAACCATTACTCCAGTCACCACACCGATGCGATCCTCACGCGCGACCACATGCATGCCCAGCGTTTTTTGCGCGAGGTGGACTCGGCCAGTGTGATGGTCAACACCAGCACCCGCTTTGCGGATGGCTTTGAATATGGGCTGGGTGCTGAAATCGGCATTTCCACCGACAAATTCCATGCCCGTGGTCCGGTCGGCATCGAAGGCCTGACCTCCCTCAAATACGTGGTGCTCGGTGACGGCGAAGTGCGAAACTGAGGTTTCATATCCGCCTGTCATCATGGCCTGTCGCTGGGGCGCTTGCAATCTTGTGACTGCGCCCCATATAAAGCCAGTCTGTACTCCCTTTATCCTGCGCAAAGGTTCTCCCTTATGGTTCCCCACCTCGTCACTGCCCTGACTGGCCCGATCAATGAGCTGGAGCAGCGCATTTTGGATTCCATGCCGGCCATCGAGCGTTGGTTTCGCTTGGAATGGATGGAGCACACGCCGCCGATTTACACGTCGGTAGACATTCGCAACGCTGGCTTCAAGCTGGCCCCAGTGGACACCAATTTGTTTCCCGGCGGTTGGAACAACCTGACCCCGGAAATGCTGCCCTTGGCGGTGCAAGCCGCGCAGGCAGCCATCGAAAAGATCTGCCCCGAAGCCAAAAACCTGCTG
>CANGKR010000209.1 GCA_947454355.1 Comamonadaceae bacterium | reverse complement strand
GGAAAGGGCTCCAGCAAAGAAAGCGCCTTGGCCTCGGCGCTGGGCGAATACATCGAGCGCCTGAACAACAACCACTTTTACGCGGGCGTTTTTTTTGGCGAAGACATCGCGCAAGCCGACTTCGTGCACGACCCCCGTGAGCGTTGGTTTCAGCCTGGCAAGCGCGACGCGCTGCCCAAGGGCTTGCTGGACAAGTATTGCTTGGCCATTTATAACCCCGACGGCGAGCTCAAGGCCTCGCACCTCTTTGACACCAACTCGGGCAACACCGAGCGCGGCATTTGTGCGCTGCCTTATGTGCGCCAGTCCGATGGAGAGGTGGTGTACTTCCCGTCCAACCTGGTAGAAAACCTGTTTGTGAGCAACGGCATGAGCGCGGGTAACACGCTGGTTGAAGCCCAGGTGCAGTGCCTGTCAGAAATTTTTGAGCGGGCCGTCAAGCGCGAGATCCTGGAAGGCGAAATGGCCTTGCCCGATGTGCCGCCGGCCGTGTTGGCCAAATACCCCGGCATCGTCGCTGGCATCGAGGCTTTGGAAGCGCAGGGCTTCCCGGTCTTGGTCAAAGACGCCTCGTTGGGAGGGGTGTACCCGGTCATGTGCGTGACCCTGATGAACCCGCGCACGGGCGGAGTGTTCGCGTCTTTTGGTGCGCACCCCCGTTTGGAGGTGGCACTGGAGCGCAGCCTGACCGAGCTGCTGCAGGGCCGCAGTTTTGAGGGCCTGAACGACTTGCCCGCGCCCACTTTCATAAGCAACGCCGTGACCGAGCCAAACAACTTTGTGGAGCACTTCATCGATTCCAGTGGCATTGTGTCATGGCGGTTTTTCAGCGCCCAGGCCGACCACGATTTTGTGGAGTGGGACTTTTCTGCGCAGGGCCACGACAACGCCACCGCCACCGCCACCGCCACCGCGCAAGAGGCCGCCACGTTGTTCGGCATCTTGCAGGCCATGGGCAAAGAGGCTTATGTGACGGTGCATGACCAACTGGGCGCTACCGCCTGTCGCATCTTGGTGCCGGGTTATTCCGAGGTGTACCCGGTCGATGACCTGATTTGGGACAACACCAATAAGGCGCTGTTGTTCCGCGCCGATGTACTCAACCTGCACCGCTTGGACAACAAGTCGCTGGAAGCCTTGCTTGACCGCTTGGAGAACAACGAACTGGACGATTACTTGGACATTGCCACGCTGATCGGTATCGAATTTGACGACAACACGGTGTGGGGGCAGCTCACGGTGATGGAGCTTAAACTTTTGATCCACCTGGCCTTGCAGCAACTGGAAGAGGCCCATGACTTGGTGGGTGCCTTCTTGCAGTACAACGACAACACGGTGGAGCGCCGCTTGTTTTACCAAGCTTTGAACGTGGTGCTGGAGGTGACGCTGGGCGAGGACTTGGTTTTAGAAGACTACGAACTGAACTTCCGGCGCATGTTCGGTGAAGAGCGCATGGACGCGGCCATCGGCTCTGTAGATGGCCGCATACGCTTTCATGGCCTCACGCCCACCAGCCTTCAATTGGAAACATTGGACCGGCACCAGCGCTTGCTCGACAGTTACAAGAAACTGCACGCCGCGCGGGCGCACGCCATGGCGAAACAGCTTGTGGTTTGAAACGGTTTACTTTTTGCCGAACTTAGCCTTGGCTGCTGCGACGCAGCTGGCCTTGGCATCACCTGACAAAGCTTCACATTTTTCGATGGCGACTTTGTGGTCGGCGTCTACTTTGTCAGCGGCAGCGTCTTTTTTAGCTTCGCCTATTTCTTTGCCCATTTTGGCATCAGCCAATGCTTTTTGCTCGGCTGCTTTGGCTTCTTGCACGCACAGATTCTTCGCATTGCCTGCTTGGTCGTCGCATTTTTCTTTGGCGACCTCATAGTCGGCTTTGGCTTTGACCACATGCACTTTGTTGCGGTCAATCGCTTTACCGGAGTAGCTGTATTCCAGTTCTGCGCGGGCTATTTTTTCTTTGCCTTTGGCTTCTTCCTCGCAAACATCTCGGGCATTGCCTGCCTGCGAGACGCAGGCCATCTTGTCGGCTTTGTAGGTCTCGCTGATGCGTGTTTTGCCTGCTTTGTAATCCGGCTTGCTGATCGTTTGGGCTTGCGCTGCTGTCCATGTCAGCAGGCTCAGGCACAACAGAGTGGCGGGCAGGGTGCGGAGAGTGGTCATTCAAAAATCCTTGGGTAATCAAAGAACTCATTTACACACGCATCCCCTTTGCATTTCTGTGCGGCAACGCACGCAAGCCACAAAATATTGGTATGTGATCTGATTATTCAATGTGGCTGTGCTCAATTCACGCTGTCAAATGGTGTCGCTTTTTCATTTGTATATGTCTATGCAATAGTTGCATATACAATTAAAAAATGTCCCCAACGCTTGCCATTGCCCAACCCGTGGGCTGTACCAACCTCAAGTTGCGGCAGTTCCTTCGGCGCGTCTCGCAGCATTACGACGAACAACTGGCCAAGGTGGGTTTGAAGACCACCCAGTATTCGCTACTGTCTTTCATTGCCAAGCTAGGGCCGGTGGGCCAAACGGAGTTGGCTGCCACCATGAAGATGGATACATCCACGCTTTCGCGCAACCTCAAACCCTTGGTCCAAGCGGAATGGGTCCAGGTATCGGCGGGTACCGATGCGCGTAGCCGCCGAGTGAGCCTGACTGAAACTGGGCGCCTCAAGCGCTTGGAAGCTCAGCGCCGCTGGCGTGTGGCGCAGGACGACATCCACCGCATGCTGGGCCAAGACAAGGTCGCGCAACTGCATGACTTGATTGACAGTTCAATGACTTTGCTCGAACCCCTGGCCGATGTGGCCAAGGGTGAGTGAATTCAGACCATTTAAAGAAACCACCTGATGAATTCACCTGCTGCTGCCAATCCCTTGCTGACGGGGCCGATTTTGCCCATCTTGCTGCGTTTTTCTTTGCCCAATATGGTGGCCATGGTGGCCTCGGCTTTGGCGGCAATTGCTGAGACGAGTTATGTGGGTCACTTTGGCGCACCTGCCTTGGCCGGCATGGCCTTGGTGTTCCCGTTTGTGATGTTGCAAAACATGATGTCCGCTGGGGCCATGGGTGGCGGGGTGTCATCGGCCATCAGCCGTGCTTTGGGCGCCGGTGATGCCGACCGTGCCAATGTGCTGGCGGTGCATGCCGTGTGGATTGCATTGGGTATGGGTGCGCTGTTCACCGCTTTGATGGAGTTATTCGGTCGAGACTTCATGGCGGCATTGGGCGGCAAGGATGAAGCTTTGCATCAGGCCGTTGCGTATGGCGTAGTGGCATTTTGGGGTTCGGCCTTCGTGTGGCTGGTCAACACTTTGTCGTCGGTCATTCGCGGCAGCGGCAACATGCGGGTGCCCTCGGTAACCTTGTTCACGGTCGCATGGGTTCAGGTGCTGGCCGGCGGCGCTTTGGGCCTGGGTTGGGGACCTTGGCCTGCGTGGGGTATGCAAGGCGTGGCTGCAGGCGGGGTGTTGGCTAATGTGGGCGGCGCTTTGTTTTTGTGGTTTTACTTGGTTTCCGGCCAGGGGAAAATTACCCTGCGCATGCGCGGCACACCCGTTCACCGTCAGCACCTGATGGACATTTTGCGTGTGGGTGCGGTGGCTTGCTTGTCGCCTTTCATGACCGTAGCCACGATTCTGATTTTGACTCGACTGGTTTCCCAGTT
>CANGKR010000208.1 GCA_947454355.1 Comamonadaceae bacterium | reverse complement strand
GCCCTTGCATTGGGCTTTGGGCATTGCCTCCTATGGCATGTTTGCTGCAGCCGTGGTGCATGCCGCTTTGATGACCCATGCAGAGCGACAAATCCGGCTGGCACATGACGGCGCCAGTGGCTTGCCTTTGTTGACCCTGGAGCGGCTCACGTTCCGATTCGTCAGTGTGGGCTTTGTGCTGCTGACCGCGACTTTGCTGGCCGGGGTTTTCTTCGGGGAATCTTTGTACGGCAGCGCGGGGGCAGCCTGGAAGTGGGACCACAAAACCGTGTTCTCTCTCTTATCGTGGTTGACATTTGCGCTGTTGCTGACCGGCCGTGCGCGTTTCGGCTGGCGCGGCAAACGCGCAGTGAGAGTGTTGTATGTGGGCGCAGGCCTGCTGCTGCTGGCCTATGTGGGCTCGCGTTTTGTCTTGGAAGTGCTGCTGGAGCGCACTGCCGGATGAAGTTCCTGATTCTCTTGTTGGTGATTTTGTTCGGTGTGTGGCTGTGGAAACGCAGTCAGGCTTTAAAGTCGCGCCCGCCAAAAGTCCAGCCAGCTCCCACAGACACTGGCCCCCAAACTATGGTGGCTTGTTTGCACTGTCACACCCATTTGCCAGAAGAAGATGCCGTGCGGGGCGTTCTAGGCGTTTATTGCAGCACCGCTCATCGGCAAGCGGGTGGCGACAAAACTCCCCCTGTTTGAAGACGGCACTTCACGGCCAACTCCCGGATGCCCGGGCGGTGTTTGGTGAATATCATTTTTAAGAATTTGAAGAATTCAAAATGACAATTTGCTACAAACGCCACATTTTTTATGGGTATTTACCCTTATTTTTAACGCCCCAAGATGGTGCAACCGCACTGCCTTCCTTGGCTTAGATCTGACGCACTTGGAGATGCGCTCTACAAGAATCTAGGATTGGCATGGCTTACAGGGCGAAATCATTCTGCGAGGCAGATTTGACCTCAGAAATTCAACAACATTGTTGATTTCACAAGCGTAAGCCTGGGTCATTTTGGTTACCGAAAATGTCCCTATTCGGGGCCAAATTTGTGCACGGCATGAAGAACTTGCACGCAGGTCCAGTACACTACCGGTAGTGGCTTGTCAGCACATTCAACCCCAGATATAGTGTCTTCTCAGAATTAAGTTCCTCAGGAATCCGTATCCTTTTTGACGCCTCTCATTGCCCGTAAAAGCTGTCTTCACGCTCATTTAAAACTAACAAAAATCTCAAAATGCAAATCAATATCGCCACACCCTCCAGCAGCCTGAACATGCCATCGCCACCGGCCGAAAACACGGGCTTTTCAGCCACTGCCAGCGCCTTGGCCAACTACCAGATCATCCGTCGCAATGGCGCGGTGGTGCCTTTTGAGCCCAACAAAATTGCCGTGGCCTTGATGAAAGCCTTTTTGGCGGTGCATGGCACCCAAGGCGCTGCATCGGCCAGCGTGCGCGAGGTGGTAGACAGCCTGACCCAAGCGGTGGTCAAGGCCTTGATGCGTTCACGCCCCGGTGGCGGCACTTTCCACATTGAAGATGTTCAGGACCAGGTTGAACTCGGTCTGATGCGCAGCAGCAACCACGAAGTGGCCCGCGCTTATGTGCTGTACCGCGAGCGCCGCACCCAAGAGCGTGCCCAGGTGAAAGTGGAAAAAGCCCCTGCCACTCCAACTCTGCATGTCTTGGACGGTGGTCAGCGTGTGGCACTGGACCTGCAGAATTTGCATAACCTGATTGAAAACGCCTGCGCCGGTTTGGGTGCTGACGTCAAAGCAGATCCGATCGTGGCTGAAACCATGCGCAACCTGTATGACGGCGTGCCCATGGAAGAAGTCTACAAAGCCTCCATCCTGGCTTCTCGCACCCTGATTGAAAAAGAACCCGACTACACCTACGCCACCGCCCGCTTGCTGATGCACACCATTGCCAAAGAAGTGCTGGGTAAGGAAGTGACGCAATCGGAAATGAGCGAAGAGTACGCGAACAATTTCCCGCTGTTCATCAAAAAAGGCGTGGAAAACAGCCTGCTCGATGAACGCCTGCTGCAGTTTGATTTGAAAAGGTTGGCCCAAGCTCTCAAGGCAGAGCGCGACTTGCAACTCGACTTCATCGGCTTGCAGACCTTGTATGACCGCTACTTCCTGCATGTGCGCAAAACTCGCATTGAGCTGCCACAGTCGTTCTTCATGCGAGTGGCGATGGGCTTGTCCCTGAACGAAACTGACCGCGAAGCCCGTGCCATCGAGTTCTACGAAATCCTGTCCTCGTTCGACTTCATGTCGTCGACACCCACATTGTTCAACAGCGGCACCTTGCGCTCACAGTTGTCAAGCTGCTATCTGACCACGGTGCCCGATGATCTGGACGGCATTTACGAGTCGATCAAGGAAAACGCGTTGCTGTCGAAGTTCGCTGGCGGCTTGGGTAACGACTGGACCCGAGTGCGTGCCCTGGGCTCGCACATCAAAGGCACCAACGGCGAATCACAAGGCGTGGTGCCATTCCTGAAAGTGGTAAACGACACCGCTGTGGCCGTGAACCAAGGCGGCAAGCGCAAAGGCGCGGTGTGTACTTACCTGGAAACCTGGCACCTGGACATCGAAGAATTCCTGGAACTGCGTAAGAACACCGGCGACGACCGCCGCCGCACGCACGACATGAATACCGCCAACTGGATTCCTGACCTGTTCATGCGCCGTGTCATGGAAAAAGGCGACTGGACCTTGTTCTCACCTTCTGATGTGCCTGATTTGCACGATCTGTTTGGCGCTGCGTTCGAAAAAGCCTATGTGGCCTACGAGCAAAAAGCCGAGCGTGGCGAGATCAAGCCGAGCAAGAAAGTGCCCGCCACCGATTTGTGGCGCAAGATGCTGTCGATGCTGTTTGAAACCGGTCACCCTTGGATCACCTTCAAAGACCCTTGCAACATCCGTTCACCTCAGCAACATGCTGGCGTGGTTCATTCGTCCAACCTGTGCACCGAGATCACCCTCAACACCAGCGACACCGAAACCGCGGTTTGCAACTTGGGCTCGGTCAATTTGCCACAGCACTTGAAAGATGGACCCAACGGCAAGGAAATCGACCACGAAAAACTCAAGCGCACCATTGGCATTGCCATGCGCATGCTGGACAACGTGATCGACATCAATTACTACGCGGTTAAAAAAGCACGTGACTCGAACATGCGCCACCGCCCTGTGGGCTTGGGCCTGATGGGCTTCCAGGACGCACTGTATGAAATGCGCGTGCCCTACGCTTCCCAAGAAGCCGTGGAGTTCGCTGACAAATCGATGGAAGCGATCTGCTACTACGCCTACTGGGCGTCCACCGAGTTGGCCAGCGAACGCGGCAAGTACTCCAGCTACAAAGGCTCCCTGTGGGATCAAGGCATCTTGCCATTGGACACTTTGGATCTGCTCGAGCGTGCACGTGGCGGTTATGTGGAAGTCGACCGCTCCATGACCCTCGACTGGGACGCTCTGCGCAACAAGATTGCCAAGGATGGCATGCGCAACTCCAACTGCGTGGCGATTGCACCCACGGCAACCATCTCCAACATCATTGGCGTGGATGCCTGCATCGAGCCTTGCTTTGGCAACTTGTCGGTCAAGTCCAATCTGTCCGGCGAATTCACCATCGTCAACAGCTACTTGGTGCGTGACCTCAAACGTCTGGGCTTGTGGGACGATGTGATGGTCATGGACCTGAAGCACTTTGATGGTTCACTGCG
>CANGKR010000207.1 GCA_947454355.1 Comamonadaceae bacterium | reverse complement strand
GCAACGCCAGCGGCAAGATCAACAACATTCCCCTGGTCAACGCGCAGGCCACCATTGCCGACATGACCCATGCTGCCATGCTCGAAGTCAATGCGGAGTCACGCAGCGCGCAAGCCAGCGATGTTTTAGGTCTGGTGCAGCAGTCACCATTGGACCGTCTTTTGCATCAAAGCTTGCACGAGGCCAGTGCCAATGGCGGGGTATCGGCTCGCGTGAAAATCAGCATGCCCCTGGCTGCGGTAGAAAAAACACGACTGCAAGGCAGCCTGGTGCTGGGCGGCAACGACCTGAGGCTGACGCCCGAATTGCCCTTGCTGGAAAAATCAACGGGCAATGTGAGTTTCACCGAGACCGGCTACACGGTGAACAACGGGCAGGCCCGCACGCTGGGCGGCAGTATGCGCATCGATGGTGGCAGCCGCGCCAACCCCACGGGCAATGACTACAGCGCCAGCTTGCGACTGCAAGGCAACGTGACCGCTCAGGGCCTTCAACAGGCACAAGAGCTGGCGCCCCTGAACAAACTGGCGCAGCGCATGACGGGTAGCACCGCCTACACCGCTACGGTCGGCTTTCGCCAAGGGCATGCCGAGTTATCGGTGCAAAGCAGTTTGCAAGGCCTTGGCTTAAACCTGCCATCTCCCTTAACCAAAGCACCTGGAGATGAGTTGGCCTTGCGAATGGATACACGTATCCTGAACGAAGACTCCCGCAAGCCCTTGCGAGATCAGATCCAACTGAGTCTGGGACGTTTGATGGCGGCCACCTATGTGCGCGACCTGAGTGGGGCCAACCCCTTGGTCATTCAAGGCAGCCTGGGCATGGGGCTGGAACGGGTGCAGGCCCCGCCTTTGCCCGAGTCCGGTGTGGTGGCGAATTTGGCCTTGCCGCGTTTTTCCATCGACGAATGGATGGCGGCATGGAATGGCTCTGCAAGCAACCCCGCGCCCGCCGGCAACCCGAACAGCCCGTTGGCACGCAGCACCGACGATTTGCTGGCAGCCACCTTCTTGCCCACGCGCATGGCACTGCAAGCCCAAGAACTGGTTTTTCAGGGACGCACCTTGCACCATGTGGTTGTAGGTGGCTCGCGCGAGGGCTTGCTTTGGCGGGCCAACCTAGACGCGCAGGAGTTCAGCGGCTACCTGGAATACCGCCAATCGTCTGGCAACAACTTGGGCCGTGTCTATGCGCGCTTAGGTCGACTGAATTTACCGCCTACGGTGGACACTGTGGTGGAGCAACTGCTGGAAAACGGCCCGGTGGACATCCCGGCCTTGGACATCGTGGTGGAAGATCTGGAGTTGCGCGGCAAAAAACTGGGCCGCATTGAAATCGAAGCGGTCAACAGCCTGGCTGGCCCGCGCAATGCGGCTGAATGGCGTTTGAACAAACTCAATGTCACCGTACCCGAGGCCAGCTTCAAAGCCACGGGTCGCTGGGTGACCGCCAAATCCATTGGCCTGCCGCGCAGCACCGAAATGAACTTCCGGCTCGACATCGAAGATGCCGGCGCCTTGCTCAATCGTCTGGGCACGCAAGACGCCATGCGCGCAGGCGCAGGTCGACTCGAAGGACAGGTGGCATGGAGCGGTTCGCCCCTGGCCATGAATTACCCCAGCATGGACGGGCGTTTCAATGTGAGCATTCAACGAGGGCAGTTTTTGAAAGCCGACCCGGGCGTGGCCAAGTTGCTGGGCGTGCTGAGCTTGCAGGCTTTGCCCCGACGACTGCTGTTGGATTTCAGGGATGTGTTTGCCGAAGGCTTTTCTTACGACGTGATCCGAGGTGACGTGAGTATCGACAAGGGCATCGCCAGCACACACAACCTGCAAATGAAGGGCGTCAATGCTTTGGTGCAGATGGAAGGCACATCGGACATCGCCAAAGAATCACAGAAGCTTCGGGTGGTGATCCTGCCCGAAGTGGATGCCGGCACTGCCTCCTTGCTGGCAGGCATTGCGGTCAACCCGGTGGTGGGGCTGAGCACTTTTTTGGCGCAGTTGTTTTTGCGCAATCCGCTGTCCAAAGCGGCTACGCAGTCGTTCCTGATTGACGGGACCTGGTCGAACCCCAAGGTCACCAAGATCGAGGCTCCGACAGCTGCCACCCCCGCCCAGTGATGCTGCAGCGCTGGCCATGGATGAACCGACTCGTTGAACGATGGGGGTTCTTGTGGCCCCTGCGTGATCGCCGCTTGTACCTGTGGGTGGCTTTGGTGGGTCTGGTGACGGCGGTGTTGATCACTTTGGTGTGGTTGGCGGGACGCTATGAAGCCAGCCAAGTGCAAGCCACCCTGGAGCGCGACACAGGAGATGCGGTCAACGACTTGCGCAGTGGCCTGATGCGCGATGCCCAAGAGCTGCAAGCCCTGCACACCAACCACCCCGACACCCGCACCTGGATGCCCGAGTCCATGGCCTTGCTGCGCGAGCATCGGGCTTGGCTGCGCATCGAGTGGCGAGATGTGGCCTTGCACATCCGGGCTGCAGCAGACTCGCCCTTGCGATCGCCCACTTTTGAAAAAACACCGCGAAGCAATGCCAACAACGAAGTTGTGCAAGCCTGCCAACGCGCCAGACGCTCCACAGGCCCCGCCTATTCAAGCAGTTACTTTGTGCCCTTGGCCGATGGACTGGGCATTGAAGTCATGGATCTGTGTTTGCCAGTGGTGCGCAATGGTGAATTGCAAGGATTTTCGGTGGCGACCTACAGCCTCCAAGAGATCATGAGCGAGCGCCTAGGTCAAAGCTTTGCGCGTCGCAATGAAATTTCTTTCACTGAGCCGGATGGCACGCGGCTGGCCATCATCGGTCAACACGGGCGGGGCGTACGCATATTTTCCGCCCAGCAACTGCTCGACTTGCCTGGCCTGACCTTGGTTCTGCGCATGGAAGGTCGGCGCGGGGCGCCCGACTTGTTCCCCAACGTACTCACCGCTTTGGTGACCGCCATGTCGATCGCGCTGGTCTCGGTGCTGGTCTTGCTGGTCAAAGATTCACGCAGGCGCCTGAAAGCGGAACGTGATTTGGCCGATGCCCTGGCATTTCGCAAAGCCATGGAAGACTCTTTGGTCACGGGCTTGCGTGCGCGTGACTTGCAAGGTCGAATCACTTATGTGAATCCAGCGTTTTGTCAAATGGTGGGTTTTGATGCAGCCGAGTTGTTAGGCCAGAAAACCCCCATGCCTTACTGGCCTCCCGAAATGGTGGATGAGTACAAACAGCGACAGGCGATTCGTTTGGCAGGCAATGCGCCCCCGCGCGAAGGCTACGAGTCGGTCTTCATGCGAAAGGACGGCTCGCGCATCACGGTACTCATCATCGAAGCACCCTTGATCAATGTGCTGGGCGTGCAAACCGGCTGGATGAGCGCGTTTTTGGATATCACCGAACAACGCCGTGTGGAAGAAATGTCGCGCTCTACCCAAGAGCGCTTGCAAGCCACCGCCCGTCTGGCAACGGTAGGCGAAATGGCCTCCTTGCTCAGTCATGAATTGAACCAACCGCTGGCCGCGATCGCCAGTTACGCAGCGGGTTCATTGAACCTGCTGCGAAGCCCCCAAGCAAGTGCATCGCGCCAGACCTGGGCAGATCTGCAAACTGCGCTGGAGCGCATTGCCCAACAAGCTGGCCGTGCGGGCAAAGTGATCAACAGCGTGCATGACTTCGTCAGGCGCCGCGATCAGGACCGCGAAGCCGTCTCACCGCAAGACTTGATCGAAGCCATCATGCCCTTGGT
>CANGKR010000206.1 GCA_947454355.1 Comamonadaceae bacterium | reverse complement strand
GCTGGCCACCGTAGTCGCGTCCAAGACCGCCAAGTCCGGTCAGGACTTCTTCCCATTGACAGTGGACTACATCGAGAAAGCCTATGCCGCTGGCAAGATCCCCGGCAGCTTTTTCAAACGCGAAGCCAAGCCCAGCGAACTCGAAACCCTGACCAGCCGTTTGATCGACCGTCCGATCCGTCCATTGTTCCCCGAAGGTTTTTACAACGACGTGCATGTGGTGATCCACACCGTGTCTTTGAACCCTGAAGTGGACGCCGACATCGCCGCCATGATCGCTGTGTCTGCCGCTTTGTCGATCTCGGGCATTCCTTTCAATGGCCCCATTGGCGCAGCTCGCGTGGGTTACATCAATGGCGAATACGTCTTGAACCCTGGTCAAACTCAGCGTAAAGACAGTCAGATGGAACTGGTGGTTGCCGGTACCGAATCGGCCGTGTTGATGGTCGAATCTGAAGCCCAGCAACTGTCCGAAGAAATCATGCTCGGTGCGGTGGTCTATGGCCACGAGCAAGGCAACATTGCCATCAACGCCATCCATGAATTGGTGCGCGATGCAGGTAAACCCGCTTGGGATTGGAAAGCGCCCGCCAAGGACGAAGCTTTGATCGCCAAGGTCAATGGCTTGGCCGAAGAAAAACTGCGCGCCGCCTACCAAATCCGCAACAAGCAAAGCCGTACTCAGGCTTGCCGCGAGGCGTATGCCAGCGTGATGGCCAGCTTGAAAGCCGAAGGCTTAGAGTTCGACGGCGTCAAGGTCGAAGGCATGTTGTTTGACATCGAAGCCGGTATCGTGCGCAGCCAGATCCTGGCCGGCGAGCCCCGCATCGACGGTCGCGACACCCGTACCGTGCGTCCCATCGAAATCCGCAACAGCGTTTTGCCACGCACCCACGGTTCGTCTTTGTTCACCCGTGGTGAAACACAGGCTTTGGTATTGACCACCTTGGGTACTGAGCGCGACGCTCAGCGCATCGACGCGCTGGCCGGTGAGTACGAAGACCGCTTCATGCTGCACTACAACATGCCTCCCTTTGCCACTGGCGAAGTGGGCCGCATGGGCTCGACCAAGCGCCGTGAAATCGGCCACGGCCGTTTGGCCAAGCGTGCCTTGGTGGCTGTGCTGCCGACCAAAGAAGAGTTCCCCTACACCATGCGTGTGGTGTCTGAAATCACCGAGTCCAATGGCTCCTCGTCCATGGCTTCGGTCTGCGGCGGTTGCTTGTCCCTGATGGACGCTGGCGTGCCCATGAAAGCCCATGTGGCGGGTATCGCTATGGGCCTGATCAAGGACGCGAATCGTTTCGCTGTATTGACCGACATTTTGGGTGACGAAGACCACCTGGGTGATATGGACTTCAAAGTGGCCGGTACCACCAACGGCATCACCGCTTTGCAGATGGACATCAAGATTCAAGGCATCACCAAGGAAATCATGCAAGTCGCTTTGGCCCAAGCCAAAGAAGCCCGCATGCACATCTTGGAGGCTATGCAGTCGTCCATGGGCGAAGCCAAGACCGAAGTCTCTAACTTTGCTCCCAAACTCTTCACCATGAAGATCAACCCCGAGAAGATCCGTGACGTGATCGGCAAAGGCGGCGCGACCATCCGTGCTCTGACCGAAGAAACCGGCACCCAGATCAACATCAATGAAGACGGCACGATCACCATCGCCGCCACCGACGGCGCCAAGGCCGATGAGGCCAAGCGCCGCATCGAGCAACTGACCGCTGAAGTTGAAATCGGCAAGATCTACGAAGGTCCTGTGACCAAGGTGCTCGATTTCGGTGCCTTGATCAATCTGTTGCCCGGCAAAGACGGTTTGCTGCACATCAGTCAGATCGCCCACGAGCGCGTGGAAAAGGTCTCTGACTACCTGACCGAAGGCCAGATCGTCAAAGTCAAAGTGATGGAGACCGATGAAAAGGGCCGCGTCAAGCTGTCCATGAAGGCCTTGATCGACCGCGCACCTGCACCTGCAGGCGAGTAATCTCGGCTTGGTTTGAATCCACAGGGGCTCTGGCCCCTGTTCTGCATACAAGGACACATCCCATGCAAGTGATCGAAATCCAAACGCCCGGTGCGCCCTCTGTTTTGGTGCCCGCTGTGCGGCCCGAACCTGTGGCTGGAGTCGGGGAGTTGCTCATTCGCGTCAGTGCCAGTGGAGTCAATCGGCCCGATGTACTGCAGCGCAAGGGCAATTACCCTGTGCCGCCTGGCGCTTCGGACATTCCCGGCCTCGAAGTGGCGGGCGTGATCGCTGCAGGTGATGTATCCGCCATGACCCAAGCCGGTCTGAAGGTCGGTGACCGTGTGTGTGCTTTGGTGGCAGGCGGCGGCTATGCCCAGTGGTGCGTGGCCCCCGTAGCCCAGTGCCTGCCCGTGCCGGCTGGTCTGAGTGACACCGAAGCCGCTTCCTTGCCAGAGACGTTTTTCACCGTGTGGAGCAATGTGTTTGACCGAGGTCGTTTGCAAGCCGGTGAAACCTTGTTGGTCCAAGGCGGCAGCAGCGGCATTGGCGTTACGGCCATCCAGATGGCCAAAGCCGCTGGTGCCAAGGTGATCGTCACTGCCGGCAGCGATGACAAATGCCAAGCCTGTCTGGATTTGGGTGCAGACCACGCCATCAATTACCGCAGTCATGACTTTGTGGCTGAAATCGGCCGCATCACCGGCGGTGCTGGCGTGGATGTGATTCTGGACATGATTGCGGGCGACTACATTGCGCGCGAAATCCAATGCATGGCTGAAGACGGCCGTTTGGTGATCATTGCCACCCAGGGCGGCAACGACAGCCAGATCCAAGCAGGCATGGTGCTGCGTAAGCGGTTGACCATTACTGGCTCCACCTTGCGCCCACGCCCTGTGGCCTTCAAAGGCGCAATCGCCCGCAACCTGCAAAGCCAGGTCTGGCCTTGGTTGGCTTCGGGGCAGATCAAGCCCGTGATTCACAGCGTGTTTGATGCGTGCGAAGCTGGGCAAGGTTTGCCCAGCGGCGCTGCTCAAGCCCATGCCTTGATGGAATCTAACCAGCATGTCGGCAAAATTGTGCTGACCTGGAAGCCTGCATGAAAACTAAACTGATCGCCGGTAATTGGAAGATGAATGGCAGCATGGCTGCCAATCAGGCTTTGGTTCAAGGCGTGATGGATGGTTTGTCAGGTTTGCAGGTGCGCGCTGCGGTCTGCCCGCCAGCGGTCTACCTGTCGCAATTGCAAAGTCTTTTGCAGGGGCAAACAGCCCTGGCCTGGGGCGCACAAGACGTGTCCATGCATGAGCAGGGCGCTTACACCGGTGAGATGTCCGCCAGCATGCTGCGTGAATTCGGTGTGCGCTACGTCATCGTGGGGCATTCCGAACGCCGTCAATACCATGCAGAGCAAGATGCGCAAGTGGCCATGAAAGCCCAGCGCGCCTTGCAAGCCGGTATCACCCCCATCGTGTGCGTGGGCGAAACCCTCGCTGAGCGCGCTGCAGGTCGCACCGAAGAAGTGGTCAAGCGCCAATTGGCCGCCGTCATCCAGGCCAACGGGCATTGCATCAGCGAGATCGTGGTGGCCTATGAGCCGGTGTGGGCCATCGGCACCGGCCAAACCGCCACGCCCGAGCAAGCCCAAGCGGTGCATGCCTTGTTGCGCAAACAACTGCAAGCGGCTACCACTCAAGCCGATCGAGTGTCGATCGTTTACGGCGGTAGCATGAACGCTGCCAACGCCGCCGCTTTGCTGCAGCAGCCTGACATCGACGGAGGTT
>CANGKR010000205.1 GCA_947454355.1 Comamonadaceae bacterium | reverse complement strand
GCGCCATAAGCGCTGATGACCTTGTGGCCGCTGGCCGCTTCGAAGATCGGCACCAGTTTTTTGTAGGCCTCGGTGAAAGCACCGGAGGTGACCACGCGGATTTCTGCGGAATAAGCGGCGGTCTGTGCGGCCAGACTCGCGAAGGCCAGCAAGACGCTGGCAAGCAGGCTGCGGCGGGTGAAAGTGGTCAGAAATTTCAAAGCTTGTCTCCAGATGTGTGATCAGTCGGCGGTGATCTTGCGTTCGCGGATCACGCGGCCCCAGGTGGCGGTCTCCTTGGCCATGTACTTGGCAAATTCGTCACGCGTGCTGGGCTGGGGTGTCAGGCCGTGGCTATTGAGTTGCTCCACCACGTCGGGACTTTTGAGCACTTTGACCAGTTCGGTGTTCCAGCGGTCCAACATGGTCGCAGGCACTTTGGACGAAGCCACAAAGGCGTACCAGTTGGTGGCACTGAAGCCGGGGTAGCCCGATTCCGCAATGGTCGGGATCTTGGGCAGCGCCGTCAGGCGCATGGTGCCGGTGCTGGCCAGCGGGATCAGCTTGCCGCTTTCAATGTGCGGCAGCGAGGTGGACAAGGTGGAGTAATAAGCCGCCACACGGCCGCCGATCAGGTCTTGCATGGCCGGTGCGCCGCCTTTGTAGGGCACGTGCACGGTGTCGATGTTGGCCATGTCGTTCATCAGTTCACCGGCCAGGTGCGAGGCAGAACCTGCGCCGGTCGAAGCGAAATCGAGCTTGCCGGGGTTCTTCTTGGCATAGGCAATGAACTCGGCGAAGGTTTTGATGCCGGTTTGGTTGTTGACCACCAGCACGTTGGGAAAGTTCACGCCCATGGTGATGGGCGAGAGGTCTTTGACCGGGTCATAAGGCAGCTTCATCATGTGCGGCGCAATGGTCAGTGGGCCGACCGAGCCGAACAAAATCACACTGCCGTCTGCGGGCCCTTGGGCTGCAAATTGGTGCGCAATGTTGCCGCCCGCACCGGGCTTGTTGTCGATCACAACCGAGGCACCGATGTTCTCGCCCAGTTTTTTGGCGATGATGCGTGCGCCCGTGTCGGCCGCGCCGCCAGCTGCAAAGCCGACCACCATGGTGATGGTTTTCTTGGGTGGAAAGGTCTGGGCTTGAGCGCTCAGGCCCATGCTGGCCAGGGCCACGCAGGCGAGGGTTTGAAGGACGGTTCGTTTGGATGTCATGGGGTCTCCTGTTTCAATCGTTGCCCAGCCCGATGGGGTTGGCTTGTCTTTTTTCCACGGCGTGGCGGATCAGCGAAGCGGTTCTGAAAATGCCGTGCGCGAATTTGTTGTAGGGCAGCGTGGCAAACAGCGCCATCACCGCGCCCAAGTGCACCACCAGCCAAGTGGGCATGCTGCTGTGACCACGTGCCAGCCAAAGGCCCAGGCCCGACAGACTGATGACAAACAGCAATGCGATGAAGCCCAGGTCCATTGGCTTTTGCGCAGCGTCACCCTGCAAGGCGTGGCGTTGCAAGTTGAGCTTGAACAGGCCTGCGCTGCCCGCCAGAAGGCTCACGCCACCGATCACGCCCAAAACCTTGGGCAAGCTGGGCAGGTCGTACGGTGCGGGCAGATTGAGCGCGTAGTGGTAGAGCGTGGCCACGCTGGTGGCGGCAAAGCAGAGCATGAAGCCGTAAAAGGTCAGGTGGTGCGCACGTCGACGAGACAAGGTGAATTCGTCGTCGGCGTTGTTGCAGCCTTCGCCATGGCCACCGTCCAGGTACTTCAGGCGCAGCGCGTCATGTGCCGCTTCGGCGGCGGCGGGTGCGCTCAAAGGCGCACCGCTGGTGGCGGGAGTGATCTCGCGCCAAAAGCGCTGCACGCCCATGGCCAGGGCCAGCAACGCCCACAAGAAGATTGGTGCGAACAAACTCACCAGCAAGTTGTGCGGAAAGATGCTGTAAAAGTTTTCGGCAGGGCCACGCACCGCGCCTTGCTGTGCCAGCCACAGGAACAAAGCCAAGCCCGCAGCCAAAGCCAGACTGAGCACCAGGCCATTGCGTTTGTAGAGCTGACCCAAGGGCGCAGGCCAGGCGTAGTCGGCATAGGTTTGCACCCGCAACTTGGCCATGGCTTGTGGGATGTTCACGCCAAAGTCGTGCGGTGGCGCGTATTGGCAGGCATGAAGGCAGGCCCCGCAGTTGTGGCACAGATTGGCCATGAAATGCAGATCGGCTTGCGCAAAAGTCAGCCGGCGCGTCATGGCTGGGAACACGGCGCAAAAGCCTTCGCAGTAGCGGCATGCATTGCAAATTTGCAGTTGGCGTGCGGCTTCGCTTTCGGCCTCGGTGGCGGCCCACTGGCCATTGGCCAGGTCTTTGGCTTCTTGGGTGAGTTGTTGCAGCGAGCTCATGGCGCGACTCCCGACAAGGCTGCTTGTGCCGCTTGTGTGCCCGCGATGCGGCCAAAGGCGGTGCCGATCGACATGCCCACACCTGCGGTGTAGCCCTTGCCCAGCACGTTGCCCGCCATCATCTCGCCCGCCACAAACAGGTTCTCGCTGGGCACGCCGCCAAAACGCACAGCAGCGGTTTCATCGGTTTCCAACCCCAGGTAGGTGAAAGTCACGCCGGGCCGCACGGCGTAGGCGTAAAAGGGGCCGGTGTCGATGGTGCGCGCCCAATGGGTTTTGGCGGGCGTCACGCCTTCGGTGTGGCAGTCGTCCAGCGTGGTGTGGTCAAAAGTGCCGATGCGGCAAGCCGCGTTGTAGTCGTTCAAAGTCTGCATGAAGGTGTTCACATCCAACCCGATTTTTTGGGCCAGTTCGGGCAAGGTGTTGGCTTTGACGCCGTCGAACACCGGGGGCATGAAGCGCCCAATGGCCTTGCTGTCGATGATCGAGTAAGCCGTTTGTCCAGGTTGTTGGGCCACCAGGCGGCCCCAAATCGCGTAGCGCTTGGGCCAGAAGTCTTCGCCCTCGTCGTAAAAACGCTGGGCCTCGGTGTTGACCACCACGCCCAGCGACACGCAGTCGATGCGGGTGCAAATGCCGCCGTCGTAGAGCGGCGCGCGGGCGTCGATCGCCACCATGTGCGCCTGCGTGGCGTCGCCGATCGGGTCAGCGCCTTGCGCCAGCATGTGCTTGAGCAGCACGCCCTGGTTGAAACGGGTGCCCCGGATCAAAAAGTTGTCGGCAGGCCATTCGCCGCGCTCGTTCTGGCCCCAGGCTTCGCGCAGCCACTCGCGGTTGGACTCAAAGCCCCCGGCGGCCAGCACACAGGTTTTGGCGGTGATGCGTTCGTTGCCGACCCAGGCGGCCACAAAGCGGCCGTTCTCGATTTCGAGCCGTTCGACGGGTGCGTTGTAACGGATCTGCACGCCGAGTTTTTCGGCGCTGCGGTAGTAAGCGTTGACCAGGGCCTTGCCCCCGCCCATGAAAAAGGCGTTGGTGCGGGCCACATGCAGCGCGCCCGACAGCGGGGGCTGGAAGTGCACGCCGTGTTGTCGCATCCAGTCGCGGCAGGTGCTCGACGCCCGAATGGTCAGGCGGGCCAGTTTTTCGTTGGTGATGCCCCCTGTGACCTTGAGCAGGTCTTGCCAGAATTCTTCTTCGGGGTAGGCGTCCACCAGCACATCTTGCGGGGCATCGTGCATACAGCGCAGGTTGCGGGTGTGGCCCGAATTGCCACCACGCCACTCGCGGGGTGCGGCTTCGAGCAGCGTCACGCTGGCGCCCGCTTCGGCGGCCATCAGGGCCGCACACAAGGCGGCGTTGCCGCCGCCTACAACCAATACGTCGATGCTTTTCATTGTTTTGCTTTCAAGTCGGTAGTGTTCCCTAAGGTCGTGATAACTACAAATG
>CANGKR010000204.1 GCA_947454355.1 Comamonadaceae bacterium | reverse complement strand
CGACCCGCTCGCTTGATGCCCGGCATCATCGCGCCCGTGGTGCGCAAAGACGGCACCCCGCGTCAGCCTGGCGAGATCGACATGTACATCGTGCGTGAAAACACCGAAGGCGAATACTCCGCAGTGGGTGGCCGCATGTTCCCCGGCACCGATCGTGAGATCGTGATGCAGGAAACCATCATGAGCCGCATTGGCGTGGATCGGGTGCTCAAGTTCGCTTTTGAATTGGCGCAATCGCGCCCCAAAAAGCACCTGACCAGCGCCACCAAGTCCAACGGCATTGCCATCACCATGCCCTATTGGGACGAGCGTGTGGCAGAAATGGCCAAAGCCTACCCTGGGGTGAATGTCGACAAGTTCCATATCGACATCCTGACCGCGCACTTTGTGCAGCGCCCTGATTTCTTTGACGTGGTGGTGGCCAGTAATTTGTTTGGTGATATTTTGAGCGACCTGGGCCCGGCCTGTACAGGCACCATCGGCATCGCGCCCAGCGCCAATTTGAACCCGACACGCCTGATGCCGTCCTTGTTCGAGCCGGTGCATGGCTCAGCCCCTGACATTGCCGGCAAACAAATTGCCAACCCCATCGGTCAGATCTGGTGCGGTGCCATGATGCTGGAGTATCTAGGCTACAAGGACGCCCACGATGCCGTGTTGGGTGCGATTGAAAAAGTACTGCACCCTCAGAGCGGCGCCCCGCGAACGCCTGACATTGGCGGGACAGCCTCCACCAGCGATGTAGGCAAAGCCATCGCCGCAGCCTTGTAATCCTTGGGGCGGGACCTGTTTTTTTTCAGGCTCCGCCTCTTCAAACAGGTTGTTTGCGTCTAGAATTTACTGATGGCGCAAGCCCATTGGCGCTGCGATTAAAATCAGGCTTGCCAAAGTTTTCAAATTCAGGTTTTCAGGTGGGGCGCTTAGCTCAGTTGGTAGAGCGGCTCCTTTACACGGAGTAGGTCGGCGGTTCGAGACCGTCAGCGCCCACCACCCCCGACAATGGCGAACAACATGTTCGCCATTTTTTTTGCAATGAGTTTTTCTCTCAGAGAGATCGCGCATGTTTGATTTTGTTCGCAACAACACCAAGTTGATGATGGGACTTTTGTTCTTGCTCATCATCCCCTCCTTTGTGATGTTTGGTATCGACGGCTACAGCCGTTTCAATGACCAAGGTGCGGTGGTGGCCCATGTGGATGGCAACAAAATCACCCAGGCCGAATGGGATAACGCCCACAAGCGCGAGGTGGAACGCATCCGTGTGCAGATGCCCAACATCGACCCCAAATTGCTGGACTCGCCTGATGCCCGTTATGCCACGCTCGAGCGCTTGGTCCGTGAGCAAGTGTTGGTGGCGGCCTCCAAAAAATTGAATCTGACCACCTCGGATGCCCGTTTGGCCCGAGAGTTGCAACAAAATCCCACCATCGCCTCTCTGCGCGGTGCCGATGGCAAGCTGGACATGGAGCGTTACCGCCAATTGGCGGGCAGCCAGGGCATGACGCCAGAAATGTTTGAAGCCCAGGTGCGCACAGATTTGTCGACTCGCCAGGTCATGCAAGGCTTGCAGGTGTCCGCCTTGACCTCACAAGCTCAAACAGATGCGGCCTTGAACGCGTATTTCCAGCGCCGTGAAGTCCAGGTCCAACGCTTTGCGCCTGCAGATTTTCTGAGCAAAGTGCAAACCACCGACGCCGACATCAGTGCTTATTACCAGGCCCACACCAGCAACTTCCAGTCGCCCGAGACGGCCGAGGTCGAGTATGTGGTGCTGGACGTTGAAGCCGTGCGCCAGACCCTGACTGTCAATGAGGCGGACCTGAAGACCTACTACGAGCAGAATGTGCAAAAAATGGCCGCTAAAGAGGAGCGCCGTGCCAGCCACATCCTGATCAATGCCGCCAAGGACGCTTCTACGGCTGACAAACAGAAAGCCAAAACCAAAGCCGAAGAATTACTGGCTGCGGTGCGCAAAAAACCGGCTTCATTTGCCGAAGTCGCCAAACAAAATTCGCAAGATCCTGGCTCAGCCAGCAAGGGCGGTGACCTTGACTATTTTGCCCGTGGCTCCATGGTCAAGCCCTTTGAAGATGCGGCGTTTGCACTCAAAAAATCCGAGATCAGTGAGGTGGTGGAGTCTGACTTTGGTTACCACATCATTTTGCTCACCGACATCAAGACACCCAAGACCAAGAGCTTTGAAGACATGCGCCCCGAGTTGGAGGCTGACTTGAAAAAGCAACAAGCCCAACGCAAATTTGCAGAGTTGGCAGAGACCTTCACCAATACGGTGTACGAGCAATCCGACAGCTTGAAGCCTGTGGCCGAGCGCTTAAAACTGAGCGTGCAAAAAGCGACGCAAGTCAGCCGCATGCCAGCCGCTGGCGACAAAGGCCCACTGGCCAACCCTAAATTTTTGCAGGCCTTGTTCTCTGAGGACGCGACCCAAAAACACCGCAACACCGAGGCGATTGAAACGGCCCCCAGCACGTTGGTGGCTGGCCGTGTCGTGAATTACACCCCTGCAGCTACGCGCCCCTTGGCCGACGTCAAAGATCAGGTGCGTAAACAATTGGAACAAGTGCGTGCCCTCGAAATGGCCAAAACCCAAGGCCAATCCCGTTTGGCCGCTTGGAAAGCCAATGCAGACGGTGCGCAATTGGGAACAGCTCTGACCCTGTCGCGTGATCAGGCGCAAAACCAGGCCCCCGCCCTGGTGGACGCCGCTTTACGCGTCAGCACCGCGACCTTGCCCGCATGGACAGGTGTTGACTTGGGTGAGCAAGGTTATGCCGTGATTCGCGTTAACAAAGTCGTGGCCCGAGAACTTGACAGCGCCGACAAGGCCAAACAAGCCCAGCAACAATTCACCCAGCTTTGGGCCGCTGCAGAAGCTCAGGCCTACTTGGCCCAGTTGAAGCAACAACTCAAAGTGGATATCGCGGTGCCCAAGCCCACCAAGGCCACAAGCAAAACAGCCGCCGCATCGCAAAATTCTTGAACGACTGAGTTATAATCATTTTTCTACGGTGGCTGTAGCTCAGTTGGTAGAGTCCAGGATTGTGATTCCTGTTGTCGTGGGTTCGAGCCCCATCAGCCACCCCAGTATCCATGCGCCCTAGCGACCATTTCGGTTTCTAGGGCGTTTTGCTTTTCAGGCCCATGTAGCCAGCAGTACACAGTTGTGCACCATTTTCAGCCTTGTAAAAAGAAATGTGATGGCGTCACCGTTGGCAATATCCACAACACGTCAATCGATAGTTACATCAGTTCAGGTAAGTGTTGCCAGCAGTAAAAAATCTTCAAGGTTGTTTGATTTCATTGTTCTACAGTGTCAACCCAACAGAACTAGTCGGTCGGTGAAGCTTAACCCGAGCTGCTTTTTAGCAGGTCCAGGGCGATAACTCCAAGTGCATCTGCAATCGAGCAAGTAATACTAAGGGAAGGGTTTGCAATCGCACGCTCAATTTGGCTGGCGTAGGTTCTGTCGATCCCTGCCCTGAAGGCCAATTCCGTTTCCGCCAAATACTTAGCAAAGAAGCGCCTTCAGGCTCTTTTTGCTTTTCCAAATACCATTTTCACCTCACAAAATTTGGCCTTGAGTGCCACAGATTTGTGTTGATTATCGTTTTGAATTGCACTTTCACTTTTTCTGGATCGTCCACTTCAATTTCCTGCTCTGCAAGTCCGCACTGTATGCCCTCCCTACTTCTGCTAGATGGAACTCTGGTACTGACCTGCCCCCTCTGGCCGTACCAATCAAATGGAAGTAGTCCGAGGATTCAAGGTTAATCCAAAACTTGAGGGTTGAGATTTGCAGCAGCATTGGTTTGAATCCTTTGCTGTTGCGCGAACTGAGCCGGGGGAATCCGACCCAGGCT
>CANGKR010000203.1 GCA_947454355.1 Comamonadaceae bacterium | reverse complement strand
TGTACCATTTGTTCGCGCAGCTCGGCGGAGGGTGGGGTAGGGCGCTTATCGAGGATGGGTGTGGCCACTTCGCCGGGAAGTAATGCGGTGGCGCGGATGCCGTGTTGGCACTCTTCCATGTTGATCGACTCGGTCAAGGCCAGTACCGCCCGTTTGGTCGTGTTGTAGGCCGGGCCAGTCAACTTGGTGGCATACAGGCCCGCCCATGAAGACACATTGACGATCAGCCCATCTTTTTGCGCCCGCATGGCGGGCAAAACAGCGTGAACGCAGTAAAACGAGCCGTTCAGGTTGATGCCCACCACATCGTCCCAGGCGTCAGTGCTCAAGACGTCAAAGTTACGTGCCGTGGCATTGGTGCCCGCGCTGTTGATCAAAATGTCAATGCGGCCATGTTCCGCCAAAATGCCTTGCGCGGCGGCCTGGACAGCGCGCTTGTCGGCCACATCGAGCAGGATCGCTTGTGCACTGCCCAAGGCTTGCAGTTGCGCCAAGGCGCTGGCGTTGGTGGCTTGTGTGCGGCCCGAAATGACCACATGCACTCCGGCTTTGACCAACTCGATGGCGCCGGCAAGACCAATGCCGCTGCCGCCACCGGTGATCCAGGCTACTTTGCCTTGCAAGGAGGGGGTCATGGAAACTCCATTCAATGATGATTTGGCGATTCAAACACCACCCGGCGAATGGGGCTGTCACCTTGGAACCAGCAGTCAGCTCGCCCCCGATGGATGTTTTCAGGGTAAGACCCATGGGTGCGGCCTATGATCTCGGCTTAACATGCCTAGACTTACAGGTGGAGCGGGCTCAGCCCAGCTTCCACACCTGACCCACCACAGACCACCATGACCACAACCTCAGCCCATCCTTCTGGCGATCCCTTTGACGATCCCTCAGCGCATCGCCACACCACCGCTCGGTACTTTTTGGAAGGTCTGCAGGAAACCGGTATCCGTTACCTGTTCTCCAACCTCGGCACCGACCATGTGAGCTTGATCGACGAGATGGCGCGGCTTCAAGCCGAAGGCCAACCCATGCCGCAAGTGGTGCTGTGCCCTCATGAGAACGTGGCCATCCACATGGCTGGCGGGTATGCGGCTGTGACTGGGCAAGGGCAGGGCGTAATGGTGCACGTCGATGCCGGTACCGCCAATGCCGCCATGGGTATGCACAACCTCATGCGCGCGCGCCTGCCGGTGCTCTTAATGGCCGGCAAAGCGCCCTATGCCTTGCACGGCGAAGTGCCTGGCGCCCGCGACAACTATGTGCACTATGTGCAAGACCCCTTCGATATCGGCTCCCTCGTGCGCCCCTATGTGAAGTGGGAATACAACCTGCCCTCGGGCTTGGTGGCCAAGGAAGCGTTGCGCCGCGCCCACACGGTGATGCACACCGAGCCCGCTGGCCCGGTCTACATGACCTTGCCGCGTGAGACCTTGGCCCAAGACTGGGCCCAAGGGCAAATCAAGCCTTATCCGGCCGCCCGTTATGGCCCGGCCCGGCAAGGTGCATTGCCATCGGAGGTCACGCAGCGGATCGCCCGCGAGTTGATGGCCGCAGAGAACCCCTTGGTCATCACCTCGTACTTAGGCCGCAAACCCGAAGCTGTGGTGGCATTGCAAGACTTGGCGATGCTGTGCGGCATTCGCGTGGTGGAGTTCAGCCCGAGCTGGCTGTGCATGTCGCGCGAGTCGCCTTGCTTTTTTGGTTTTGACCCCACGCCCTTGTTGCCTGAAACCGATTGGGGTTTGCTGTTGGACGTGGATGTACCTTGGCTTCCGCACCAAACCCGCCCCCGTGAAGACACGCGTTGGGTGCATATTGATGTGGACCCGATCAAAAAAGATTTCCCGTCCTGGGGGTTTGCCAGTGACGAGCGTTGGCCAGCCGACTGCGCGCTGGCGCTGCGGGACATTCACCAAACCGTGCTCGGCATGGCCGATGAGGCCTACCGCCAAAAGGTGGCCCAGCGCATGGCCGCCTGGGCGCCGCAACAAGAAAAGCGACGCGCCCGCATTGCAGCAGCTGCGCAGGACCCAGGGGCAGAAGATGCCTTGAACCCCGCATGGGTCTGCGCCCAATTGGGAGCCCAGTTGCGCACGCAAGATGTGGTGATCAACGAGGCAATTCGCAATTCGCCCGCAGTTTTGCAGCAGATTTCGCGCACCGAGCCTTTCAGTTTTATCGGTGGCGCAGGTGGGGGCTTGGGGTACAGCGGCGGCATGGCGCTGGGTATCCGGCTGGCCCGCCCGCATGACCGTGTGGTGCATATCGAAGGCGATGGTGGCTTTCATTTTTCAACGCCCACCTCGGTTTATGCGGTGGCACAGGCTGAGGGATTGCCGATTTTCACCGTGGTGCTGGACAACGGTGGGTGGCAGGCCGTCAAGGAAGCTGTCATCCGTGTGCACCCCGATGGCCCTGCAGTGCTGCACAATGAATTTCAAGCCCGCCTGCGCGGCGAGCGCCGTCACTTTGAAGCTGTGGCGCAAGCATTCGGCGCCCATGGTGAACGCGTTACCCGCGCTGAAGACTTGCCTGCAGCCATCGCTCGATGCCTCCAGGCGGTCGACTCAGGGCAGGCCGCATTGCTGGTCGCCTCAGTGGCCAAAATTTAATTTTTTGTGAGGATTCCATGACTTCCAACTTTCAAAATCGTCGTCAATTCTGGGTGGTCTGCATGGTGGGCATGGCCAGCATGGCTGCCCTGTTGCCCGCGCACAGCCAATCCCAATCCGCCTGGCCCAGCAAACCCGTGCGCATCGTAGTGCCGTATGCCCCGGGTGGAGCCAATGACATTCTGGCCCGCGTCGTGGCTGAAAAACTCGCTCCAGCCTTGGGTCAACCTGTGGTGGTGGAAAACCGCGCCGGAGCCGGCGCTGCCGTGGGCACCGAGTACGTGGCCCGCGCCGCGCCCGATGGCCACACATTGCTCATGGCGGCCAGCGGCCCCATCGCCTTCAACCCCGCCTTGGTGGCCAAACTGGGTTACAACCCGTTGACCGATTTGGCGCCGATTTCGCTGGTCGGCTCGTTCCCTATGATCCTGGCGGTGAATGACAACTTCCCCGCCAAGAACGTGTCCGAGTTGGTGGCCTACTCCAAAGCCAACCCCGATAAAGCCAATTATTCCTACCCTTCGGCCTCATTTCAGTTGGTCATGGAACTCATCAAAAACCGCACGGGCCTCAAAGCCCTGAATGTGCCTTACCAGGGCAGCGCCCCGTCGATCAATGCGGTGCTCACGCAAGAAGTGCAAATGACCTTGATCGATTCCGGCCCGATTGCCGCCTTGATCAAGTCCGGCAAATTGCGTGCGCTGGCTGTGACCTCGGAGCAACGCCTGTCCACCTACCCGCAAGTGCCCACCTTGAAAGAGCAGGGCATTGACTTGGCAGTCAATTTCTGGAGCGGCTTACTGGCCCCCGCCGGCACGCCCGCGCCAATCGTCAAACGTCTGCAGGAAGAAATGACCCGCATCATGGCCTTGCCCGATGTGGCTGAGCGCATGGCCAAGCTCGACATCCGTCCGGTGGGCAGCAGCTCGGCCGAGTTTGCTAAAACCATCGCTACTGAAATCCCGCTGTGGATGCAGGTGGCCAAAGACAACAACATCAAACCGCAATGAGTGCACCACAGCGTCCACGCATTGCCGTGGCGGGGGCAGGTATTGGTGGATTGACCACTGCGCTGGCCCTTTTGGCCAAGGGCTTGAAAGTGGAAGTGTTCGAGCAAGCCTCTCAATTGGCAGAGGTGGGCGCGGGCTTGCAAATCTCGCCTAATGGCGTCAAGGTCTTGCAAAGCCTGGGATTGACCGAGTCCTTGTTGGCCTGCGTCAGTCCCGCACAGGGCAAAGAAATCCGCATGTGGAACACTGGCCAGCGCTGGAAGTTGTTCGACCTGGGCGTGGATTGCCAAGAGCGATTTGGCGCGCCTTA
>CANGKR010000202.1 GCA_947454355.1 Comamonadaceae bacterium | reverse complement strand
TCTGGGACCGCTGCATCAACACGAGCGACAAAACCATCAACCTGCTGGACATGGAGCAACGCTTTCCCACACCGCTGCGTGAGACGGTGCTGCGCAAATCCAAAGCAGTGGGCTTGGATCCGGCCTATGTGTACGGCTTGATACGGCAAGAAAGCCGCTTTGTCACCGATGCCCGATCGGGCGTGGGCGCTTCAGGCTTGATGCAAGTCATGCCCGCAACCGCCAAATGGACAGCCAAAAAGATCGGGCTGAACGGTTTCACCGTCGAGCAGTTGAACGACCACGAGGTCAACGTCGCCATTGGCACGGGCTACCTTAAACTGGTCTTGGACGACTTTGGCGGCTCGATGGCGCTGGCCACCGCCGCCTACAACGCTGGCCCCAGCCGCCCGCGCAACTGGCGCAATGGCCCGGTCTTGGACGGCGCAATCTGGGCCGAGAACATACCCTTTCAGGAAACCCGCGACTATGTGAAAAAAGTGCTGTCCAACAGCACCAATTACGCTGCGCTATTGACCGGCCAGGCCCAATCCCTCAAGGCACGCTTGGGTACGGTAGGCCCCAAACCAGCCAATGCGGTGGAGTCCTCTCCAGACCTGCCTTGAAGCGTTTTCAAGCGCTGGAATGCCTTGTGTTCAGGCCAGCTTGGCCAGGGCTTCGTCCAGATTGCTGTTGATTTTTTCTGCGATCTGACGCTTGTAGGCACGTAGCAAAAAACCCAATTCCATCTGTAAAACAAAGTCCTGCGCATTCACCGTCAGCTGCCCTTTGGCGCCGGGGCGCTCAAAATGCAAACTGTCTTGCTGCTCGCCGGGGGTGTAAGTGCAGGTCATGCCCCAATCGTTTTGCGCCTGATCGCGCCACGCCAGCGCCAATGCTTGGGCTTGGGCCCAGTTCAGATCGTGCAAGCGCCGAATCTCGATGTCAGCCATGCGGGCCCTTCAGTGACGCCACCTGCACCGCGCAGTCGTAAAACACAGGGGCCCGTCCGATGTCGGTCAAGTGCTGGCTGGTGAGCTGATTGACGTTGGTGCCATTCAAGCCCATCTTGCGCCACCAAATACCCAGGCCATGCACCACGCCCGGTCTGGCGCGGCGGGAGACTTCAGCCTTGCAGTGGTATTCGCCCCGGGCATTGAAGACCTTGACCACATCGCCGTTTTGGATGCCGCGTTGATGGGCGTCATCGGCATGGATTTCGAGAACCGGTTCGACTTCGATGGCCCGTAAACTGGTCACATTCACAAAACTGGAATTCAAAAAATTGCGCGCAGGTGGCGAGATCATGGCCAAGGGAAAAGCCTCGCTCGGCGCTTCGTAATTCGGCACATGGTCAGGCAATCCGTCTTGACCCATGGCCGCCAGACGCGGGCTGAAAAATTCGCACTTGCCGGAAGGCGTCGGAAAGCCGCCTTGCGCAAAAGGCGCATCCAGCACGGGCAAGGCCGCAAAGCCTTGCTGTTGTAACCGGGCAAACAAGGCTTCATCGCCCATCACAGTGCGGCACAGCGTCAAGTCGTCGTCAGCAAAGCAAGGCTCGCCAAAACCCATGCGTGCGGCCAAAGCCCTGAAGATGTCGGTGTTGGTGCGGGCCTGGCCCACCGGCGGGATGGCCGGTTGGTTGAGCAGCACATCGGTATGGCCATAGCTGGTGTGGATGTCCCAATGCTCGAGCTGCGTGGTGGCGGGCAAGATGTAGTCAGCGTGGTCAGCGGTGTCGGTCTGGAAATGCTCCAGCACCACGGTGAATAAGTCTTCACGTGCAAAACCCTGCACCACTTTGCCGGACTCGGGAGCCACAGCAACAGGGTTGCTGTTGTAGACCACCAGGGCCTCGATGCGGGGGCCGAACTCTGTGCTGGCGGGGCGCAGCAGATCGTCGCCGATCGTACTCATGTTCAAGGTGCGGGGACGGCGCTCTCCCAATAAATCGGGGCGTTGCAATGCAGCGCGCTGCACAGGAAAATGCCCCGAACTGCTGAGCAAGAGTCCACCGCCACGATGGCGCCAGGCGCCAACCAAGGCCGGCAGGCAGGCAATCGCCCGCACCGCGTTGCCTCCGCCGCGCACGCGCTGCATGCCGTAGTTCAAACGGATCGCGGCGGGTGTGGTGGTGCCGTAGTCGCGGGCCAAGGACTGGATCTGTGCCACTTTAATGCCACACACCTGGGCGGCCCTTTCGGGTGGCCACTGCAGGGCGCGCTCGCGCAGGGCGTCCCAGCCTTGGGTGTGGCGCTCGATGTAGTCCAGATCCAACCAGTTGTGCACGATGAGTTCGTGCATCAGGGCCAAGGCCAACGCCGCATCGGTACCTGGCCGGATGGCCAGATGCTCATGGCATTTTTCGGCGGTTTCGCTGCGGCGCGGGTCAATGCAAACCAGCTTGGCGCCTTGTCGTTTGGCGTCTTGCGCCAAACGCCAAAAATGCAAATTACTGCCGATCGAGTTGCTGCCCCAAATCACAATGAGTCTGGACTCGGCGAAAAATTCCATCTTCATGCCCAGCTTGTTTCCCAGGGTATAGGTCAAGGCCTCGGCCCCAGCTGAAGCGCAAATGGTGCGATCCAGCAAAGACGCGCCGAGCTTGTGGAAAAACCGCGCCGCCATGCCCTCGCCTTGCACCTGACCCATCGTGCCCGCATAGCTGTAGGGCAAGATGGCCTCGGGATCGCGCTGCGCAATGGCCGTCAAGCGCATAGCGATGTCGTCTAACGCTTCATCCCAACTGACGGGCTGAAATTGACCAGAGCCTTTGGGACCCACACGTTTGAGGGGTTGCTGGATGCGGTCGGGGTGGTAGGTCCGCTCGGCATAGCGTGCAACCTTGGTGCACAAAACACCGTCGGTCATCGGGTGGTCCGGGTTGCCTTGCACCTTGACGGCCCGTCCGTTCTCTACGGTGGTGAGCAAAGCGCAGGTGTCCGGGCAATCGTGCGGGCAGGCGCCGCGCACCACAGTGGTTGATTCGGTTTCGGTCATGACTTCAGTATAGAGAAAGGTGTGGGCCAGAGGGGCTTACCGCCGACCGGCCTGACACTGACCCACGGCTGCATCGCCCCGCTGCCAGCAGGGGCTGACCGCTTGAGGGTCGCGGCGGGGCACGCCGTTCATGCCGATACGGGCCACATGCGTATCCAGCTGCCTCACCCCTTGTTTGTCGAGCTCCAAGCGAAGCACCCAGCCTTGGCGCTGGTTGTCGTTGTCGGTTTCTTTCATGACGAAATTGCCCACGCTGTAAATGATGGGCTTGCCTTGGTAATGCTCGATGTCTTGCGTCACATGCGGGTGACCGCCAATGACGGCATCGGCCCCAGCGTCTATCATTTTGCGGGCCAACTGCCGTTGACGTGCGTTGGCTTTGAGCTCGTTCTCCCAGCCCCAGTGCATGAAGGGGATCACCAAGTCCACGCCCGGCATTCGGCGGGCATGGCGGATGTCGTCCACCACCTGTTCGTCTTCACTCCAGGCTACCCCGGGGGTGTCATGACCGGCTTCAAAGCTGCGAGGCAAAAATTCGTTGTAGCTCAAGATGGCGATGCGCAAACCGCGCCGCTCAACGATCCACGGTGTATGGGCTTGGCTGAGGTTCAAGCCGCCACCGGCTTGCGCCAGCCCTGCTTGCTGCAGCAAGCCTAGCATTTGCGCAAAGGCCGCGGGGCCAAAGTCCCCCGAATGATTGTTGGCCAGGGTGACGCCGTCCAGGTGCTTGCGCAGCACAGGCAGCACGCGGGGATGGGCGCGGAAGGTGTAATTTTTGCGGCCCGCCGAGCCGACGGTGGCGACGACACATTCCAGGTTGGCCAGCCGCACATCAGCGTCGGCAAATAAACCCGCAAAGTCCGCCAGCGGGTCGCCGCCTTGGGCGATCCAGTCACCGACCTCGTCGTCCAAAGTGGTGTCTCCTGCAAACACCAAGCTCACCGTGCCTTCGTCGCGGGTGGCAGC
>CANGKR010000201.1 GCA_947454355.1 Comamonadaceae bacterium | reverse complement strand
TCAAAGTCGCGCACTTGTTCATAACCTTCCATCAATGCTGACAACTGCAAGCTGCGTTGCCTGCGATCCCCTGACAACAGCATCCACAAGTCCTGCACAGCCGGGCCCATGCGAGCATCGTCCAGGTCCACAAAGTGAGGGCCAGCGCCGGGCAAGTCGGCCGGGGTCCACAAGATATTGCCGGGGTGGCAATCTCCGTGCAGTCGAATGCGTGGCGCATCGGCTTGCACCAAGACCGCATGACTTTGAATCAGGGTCAAAGCTTGGTCCAAAGTGTCAAACCATTCGCGCTCGACTTCCAGCGGAATCATGTGGTGGGCGGCCAACCACTGCCGTGGCTCGGTGGCGAAACCTCCAACATCCAGCGCGGGGCGCACCGCAAAGGGCCGAGCGGCCCCCACGGTGTGGATGCGGGCCAGAAATCGACCGATCCACTCGAGCACATCCATGTCGTCGAGTTCCGGGCCGCGCCCACCACGGCGGGGGCTGACGGAAAACACAAAGCCCTGGGCCTGGTGCAGAGTCTGGCCATTCAAACGCAAGGGGGCGACCACAGGCACTTCCCCAGCCACCAGCTCGTGCGCGAAGTCGTGCTCTTCTTGGATCTGCGCCAGGCTCCAGCGTTCGGGTCGATAAAACTTGACAACCACAGCGGCATGGCCGTCGTAGGGGTCTTCCAAATGGACCTGGTAAACCCGGTTTTCATAGGAGCTCAAAGCGGTGAGGCGCCCATCACCATACAAGCCCACACTCGCTAAGGCATCGAGCACCGCATCAGGTGTCAGATGAGCATAGGGGTGAACGTTATCGGTCATGTGCATGCCGAGATTGTCGGTGACTTCTGCGGCTGAATCGGCAAAGGCACCTGCTCCGGCCCGATTTTCAAAGGGCCAAGTGGAGATGGGTTGCTTTAGCGTCCGCTGAAGCGGGCGGGCCGTCTTTCCACAAAAGAGCGCACACCCTCGGCGGCATCTTCACTGTTAGACAAGCCTGTTTGCACGGGAATGAAGTCGAGCATGGCCACCACAGGGCCATATTCCACGGCCTTGAGCACATTGTGGCGAGTGGCTTCGACGGCCAAGGGCGCTTGCGCGGCAATGGCGTTGGCGATGCGCATGGCTTCATCCAATTGCTGCCCGGCGGGCATCACGCGCTGCACAAAATTCAGACGCAAGGCTTCGGCGCTGTCGAACTCGTCGCCCGTCAACAAATGCAGTAAGGCATTGCCGGAGCCTGCACGTTCGGCCATGCGCAAAGTAGCGCCACCTGTGGCCATGATGCCGCGCTTGACTTCCAGTTGCGAAAAGCGGCAGTCATCAGCCGCGACTACGATGTCGGCGGCCAGCATCAATTCAATGCCCAAGGTGTAGGTGATGCCCTGCACCGCGACGACCATGGGCTTGCGGCGACGGCGGTAGCCTTCCATGCCCAAATTGAGCGGGTCTACCAGGCCCAGAGGCACCGACTTTTCGCCCCGCTTCATCAACGGTGCGATGGTGGGCAAATCCAATCCGGCAGTGAAATGGTCACCCTCGGCGCACAAGACGCCCACGCGCAAGGCGGGGTCGTCGTCGAGCCGAGCGTAGGCCTCACCCAGTTCGCGAAACATCTTGGGCGTGAAGCCGTTGCGCTTGGCAGGGCGGTTGATGGCAATTTGCAAGATGGCACCGTGGACGGTGCAGTCGATCTGGCCTTCGGGGTGGTGTACAGGTGTGTTCATGCTGTGATCTTAGGCCTCAGTGTGAGGCCGGTCGGTTCACACAGGCGACAGCTTCAATAGCTGTACACCCCTTGCTTGGTCTTGCGACCCAGTCGGCCCGCGGCCACCATCTCTTTGAGCAGCGGGCAGGGGCGGTATTTGCTGTCACCGAACTCCTTGAGGTAAACCTCCATCACAGCCAGACACACATCGAGGCCAATCATGTCGGCCAGCGCCAGCGGGCCGATGGGTTGGTTGCAGCCGAGCTTCATGCCTGCGTCAATCGCTTCGGGCTCTGCCAGGCCCTCAGACAGCACAAAGAAAGCTTCGTTGATCATGGGCACCAGAATGCGGTTGACCACAAAACCGGGCGCATTCTTGACGGTGATGGGCGTCTTGCCCAGCGCCAGTGCCATGTCATGCACAGCGTCGTGGGTGGCGTCGCTGGTTTGCAGGCCGCGGATGATTTCCACCAGCGCCATCATGGGCACGGGATTGAAAAAATGCATGCCAATGAAGCGGTCCGCACGCTGCGTGGCGGCAGCCAGCTGTGTGATCGAGATTGACGAGGTGTTGGACGCGATGATCACATTCGGCGCCAGCATGCCGTCGAGCTGCTTGAGTATCTTGACTTTGAGCTCATGGTTCTCCGTGGCCGCTTCGATCACCAACTGAGCGCCTTTGAGGTCGTCGTAGCTGCTGGAGCCTTGGATGCGGGCCAGCGCAGCGGCCTTGTTTGCTTCGCTGATTTTTTCTTTTTTGAGCAATCGGTCCAGACTGCCCTCGACAGTCGCAATACCTTTGGCCACAGCGGCATCAGAAATGTCGACCATCACAACGTGGATGCCGGAGACGGCACAAGCCTGTGCAATGCCATTGCCCATGGTGCCTGCGCCAATGATGCCTACAGTTTGGATGCTCATGCTCAATCCTTGATAGTGTGAGTTGGGGAAAAAAACAATCTTAGCGGGTAGAAGTGACGATGTATTTCAGCCCTTGAAGCGCTTTCGGGTCAAGGCCAGCGCGATCCAGAACGAGACCACGGCAAACACCGCCAGCACCAGCACATGGCGCAGAGTGTTTTCGGGCCAATGGTCCATGAACAGCGGTCGCACCAAGTCGACGGCCACTGACAGCGGCAACCATTCAGCCACCGCCCTCACAAAGGGTGGCAACTGCTCACGCGGAAAGAAAATGCCCGAAAGGAACATCATCGGCGTGAGGAACAGGGTGAAGTAATAGGTGAAGAAGTCGTAACCCTTGGCCAGCGCATTGAAGATCAGCGCCATGCAGCTGAAGGTGATGCCCACACCCAGCAACACCGGCCATGCGGCCAACAGCTTCCAACTCTGACTGATGCCCAAAGCCAGCATCACACCCAAAATGGCGGTCACAGTAAAGAGAGATTTGAAGGCTGCCCACAGCATTTCGGCCAGCACGACATCGTCAAGCCGCACTGGCGCGTTCATGATGCCGTCCCAGGTTTTTTGCACATGCATGCGAGAAAACGCCGAGTACAGCGCCTCGAAGGTGGCCGCGTTCATCGCGCTCATGCAGATGCTGCCGCTGGCCAAAAACAGGATGTAGGGTACTTTCTCGCCGCCCAGTTCAATTTGCCCCACCAGTGAGCCCAGGCCATAGCCAAAGGCCACCAGCCACATGAGCGGCTCGGCAATATTGCCGACCAGGCTGGGAATCGCCAGTTTGCGCCAGACCAGCAGGTTGCGCAAAAACACAGGCCACCAGCGCATCGAGAGTTGGGGTGCTCGCCAAATGCTCATGCGTCCTCCCTGATTTGTCGTCCTGTGAGTTTGAGGAACAAGTCTTCCAAATTGGCTGGGCGATGCAAGGTGCGCAGCTGTGGCCAGGCATGTAAAGCGGCCATCAAGGGCTGGGCTTGCGCGGTGTAGAAGAACACAGTTTCACCGCTGACCTCGGTGCGGGCCGCCAGGGCCCGCAGTGTATTGTCTTGTGCCAACGACAAGGCTCCTGCGCCATAGACCTCGATCACATCTGGCTCCAGGTGTTCAGCGATCAGATCACGTGGTTTGCCTTCGGCAATTTTGCGGCCATGGTCGAGCACCAGCAAACGGTCACACAGTCGCTCAGCTTCGTCCATGAAATGGGTGGTGAGCAAGATCGATTTGCCCTGCTGAAGCAAGTTTTGCAAGCGCTCCCACATCAAATGCCGAGCCTGGGGGTCCAGCCCGGTGGTGGGCTCGTCCAGCATCAGCATACTGGGGTGGTTGATCAAGGCCCGCGACAAACTCAGACGCCGCTTCATGCCACCAGACAACTC
>CANGKR010000200.1 GCA_947454355.1 Comamonadaceae bacterium | reverse complement strand
TTCGCGCCCAGCTTAATGTCAGCGGGTGCCACGGAAGTGATAGACGCCGCCATTTTGGACTTGCCACAAAAGGCTTTAGAGAAAGCGCGCTTTAGCGCCGCCATTGACAATTTGGGTGGAGCGATGCTGTCATGGCTTCTGCGCTCAATGAAAGATGGTGGATGTGTAGCTTGCGTCGGCAATGCTTCTGGCAACAACTATGACGGTAGCGTCTTGCCATTCATCATGCGTCGCATTCAATTGTTTGGTGTTATGGCCAATGCGCCCTGGCCTCAGAGGCGCCGACTTTGGGAGCGACTGGGTCAGGATCTTAAACCTGACTTTTCAAAGCTGATACCCCACGTCAGAATCATCCGGTTGGAGCAACTGTTGACCCATACTGAACTTCAGTTGAAAGGGCAAACATCTGGTCGCGTTTTGGTAAGCTACGAAAACTGATCACTTCACACTCATGCGCCTGGGAAGTAGGGTGTTTTCATTCTCATTCGAAGTTGACTACTGTAACTTAGCGAGTGAATTCTGTAATTCAGTCCTTATCGGCCTGAATAGAAAAAGCCCTTGCAGGACCGCAAGGGCTTTTCAATTTTTTGGCTCCTCAACCTGGGCTCGAACCAGGGACCTACGGATTAACAGTCCGGCGCTCTACCGACTGAGCTATTGAGGAACAATACGTAAATTATAGCGTCAATTTTTCATGTTTCTCGAATGAGATGCAGATTTTTCGCAAAACCTGCTGCCCTCTGTCAGAAGCTCATTCGCATGCCGATTCGGACTGTTCTGGGGGCTCCGGGGTAGAGGTAGTAGTGACCAAATTGCTTGGGTGATTCACGCCAGTAATGTCGGTCTGTCAGGTTGTCGATGGCCAGCGTCCAATCTGTGCGTGTGCCTTGTATCTTGGTGCTGTAGTGCGTTGCAAGATCCAGTGTGGTCCAAGCGGGTAAGTTGACGGTGCCGTCTTCGAGCACTCGGCGTTCCCCTTCGTGATTCAGGCGCAGCACGCTGCGCAGTCCAGGTACTTGCGACCAGCGGTAATGCACTTGCGAACGCACTGACCACTGGGGCACGTTCAAAGCCGTTTGTCCATTCATGCTGGGATCGATCACGGCTTTCTCCCGCACCGCGCGTATCCAGGTCGCTGCGGCATCCACCGTCCAGGCGCCTTGGCTCATGCCAGAGGACACTTCCAGACCTCGATGGTGTGCTTGCCCGTCGATCTGCCGCACGCAGCTGTTGTCGCTGCCGTCACATGCACCTGCATCGTTGGACTGTGGCCGTGTGATGTCAAAGTAAGTCACTTGCCAGCGGCTGTTGGCTCCTGTGGCCTTGAGGCCTGCTTCGTATTGGTGGCTGCGCAAAGTGGGCAGGCCTTGCCCCGCGTTGCTGTATTGCGGCCGGTTGGGCACCACCTCGGACTCAATGCCCTCGCCATAGCTCGCATACACCAAGTGGGCAGGCGTGAGCTGATGTGTGGCCGCGAGCCAAGGGGTGTTGAAGGTGCGGACATCTTGCACCGCAGCGCTGCCATCGGTACGGGCGCTGCTGCGGCTGATCTGCGTGTGGCGCAGACCCAACCACAGCGATGTGGCCGTGTTGAATTGAATACGGTCTTTGAGCGACCATTCGGTGGCGTATTCGCTGCGGTTGGTGTTCAGGTCGCCGGGAATGGGGCTGGCGGCGCTGTCGCCCGTGCCGTCCACGGTGCCGGTACCGGCCCAGTTATAGGCCTGCATTGGCGCGAGTCGGTCCAATTGCCTATGCCGCATGACCGAGAAGGCCACATCGTGTTGCATGCCGCCCCAGTTCAGTTGGCCAGCCATTTCAGTCTGCAGGGCGTCGCTCAATCGCCTTTCGTTATCGCTGCGGAAGTCGTACACATCAAAACTGCCATTGCTGCAGAAGCGGTCCCACGCGTTTTCAGCGCTGCAGCCGTAGGCGAAAGTCAAGCGGTCGTCGGTGCGCAGGCGTTGCGCACCATATTGTGTGGTCCACAGCCAACCGCCTTCGAGTTGTTGCTTGAATTTCAGGCTGCCGGTCAAGGCACCGAATTCACCGGGTACCGACCAGGGCTGGCGTGTGAAGTTCAAGGTGCCGTTGACTGGTGCAGGCAAAGCGCTGCCCAGTAAGCTGTAAGCGTTGACACCCATTTGTTGACGTTGGCTGCTCTCCATTTCCCATTCCAGCTTGCTGGTAGGCGATAAGCGCCAGTCCAAGGCCAATGACAGCAGTTGGCGGTGACCTTGTGTATTACGGATGTAAGGGTTGAGGTCTTCATAGGCTGCGTTCAAACGGTAGCCCCAAGCTTGGTCTTGGCCCCAACGGCCGCCCAAGTCGATGGCGGCGCCACTGGTTTTGCCTGGCCCATAACTGGCCGAGACGCTGCGGATAGGGTCTTGGTCCAATGCAGGGGGCCGCTTGACCATGTAGTTGACCAAGCCGCCGGGTGCACTGGTGCCAGCCTGAATGCCGCTGGTGCCCTTGAAGAGTTCAATGCGCTCTTTGTTGTCCATGGGGATCATGGTTTCAGCATTGATGGGCAGGCCTTCACGGCGGTAGTTATAGCGGTTATTCAGCGTGAAGCCGCGCACACTCAGCATGTCCCAATAGGCTGGCGAGTTGTAGCTGTCGGCCACGCTGGGGTCCAGATGCAAAGCGTCAGAGAGACGGGTGGCCCCGATGTCGCGCAAGGTAGAGCCATCGATGCTGACCGCACTGAAGGGCGCTTTGCCGGGGGCCACGTCCCCAAAGCCGCTGACTTGCTGAGGTAAGGGGCTGGTGATGGTGACTTGTTCTGGTTGGGCTTGAGACCAAGCTTGGCCCCAAGTCAGCAGGCACAGGGCCGCGGCGAGGGCGGTTTGTCGTTTCTGAAAAGACGAACAATGAATAGACGAAAAAATTGCCATGACGTTTCTTTACGTGATGACAGGTCGGCTGGTTGCTAAAGCAAAACCACAGGCAGGTTGCTGCGGCGCTGTATCAGACAAGCTTCCCTGCGCGAGGATTACCTCAATCAGGTTCAAAGGGACTTTCTCAGTCGCAGCTCTGATGGAACTGCAACACCCCTAGCGGATGCCACTCAGATAAGTGGCAGATGAATTTTACAGGAGGCCCAAGCGTTGGTGCAGTTGCGTCGAAGTAGTCGTGTACTGCAGCAGGGTCTTTTGATCGGGATGCACCAGCGCAGAAGCACCAAAGGCGGCCAGCGTGGCCTCGTGGAATCCGCAGAGGATGAGCTTTTTCTTGCCCGGGTAGGTGTTGATGTCACCCACGGCAAAAATGCCGCTTTCGTGTGTGGAGTAGGTATCGGTCTGAACCGGCAGTTGTTTGCGCTCCATGGCCAGACCCCAATCGGCCAAAGGCCCCAAGCGCGGAGACAAGCCCAGGCAGGCGATCACCCGGTCGGCTGCCAAAGTGGCGGTTTGGCCTTCTGCGGTCAGAACTTCCAGACCGGTCAGCCGGTTTTGATGCACCACACACGCGGTGGGTTGGGCGGCTATAAAGCGCATGCGGCCTTGCCCGCACAAGATCCGCATAGAGGCAATGATTTCGTTGCTGGCCTGAAATTGGTCACGGCGATGCATCAAAGTGACGCTCGCGGGGCCTTCTCGCATGCCTGCCAGGGTCAGGGCGCAAGACAAGGCTTGTTCGTTGTCGCCCGCCACCAGCACATGCAGGCCTTGGCAGCCGCCTGCATCTTCAAGACGGTGAAATACCTGTTGGCCATCAAAAGCCTGTAATCCCTCGACAGGCAAGTGACGTGGCACAAAGGCTCCTACACCTGCAGCAATGAAGACGCAGCGAGCTTCGAAGCTCTGGCCTGCGGTGGTGCCCACCGCGAAGCGGCCGTCAGGGCGGCGCTCCAGCGTGTTGACCAATTGTCCTAAGTGAAAGGGGGGGGCAAAAGGCCGGTTTTGCTGTTGCAAGCGCTCGATCAGTTCACGGCCGGTGCACAGGGGAATGCCGGGAATGTCGTAAATCGGCTTGTCGGCGTACAGCTCGATGCATTGACCGCCAATGTGGGGCAGGGCATCCACCACGTGGCAAGA
>CANGKR010000199.1 GCA_947454355.1 Comamonadaceae bacterium | reverse complement strand
GGTGGGCCGGAGTTAGCCTATGCCTTGCCGGATTTTGCTTTGAACATGCCGTACCGGCCGACAGATTTCACCCAGGTCAACCCGTACATCAACCGGGTGCTGGTATCGCGGGCGCTGCGTTTGTTGGCGGTACAAGCGCACGAGCGGGTGATCGACTGGTTTTGCGGCCTGGGCAACTTCACCTTGCCCCTGGCCACCCAAGCGCGTGAAGTGCTGGGTATTGAAGGCTCTGACACCTTGGTCCAACGCTCGCACGAAAACTTGGAGCGCAACCAGGCCCAGCGTGCCTCAGGTCAGGCCTTGGCACCCACGAAATTCGTTGCACGCAATTTGTTCGAGATGACGCCCGAGATGCTCATCGCTGACGGCCAAGCCGACAAGTGGCTGATCGACCCGCCCCGCGAAGGCGCTTTTGCCTTGGTCAAAGCCTTGGCGCAATTGCATGAAACACCGCAGTTGCGTCAAGCTTGGCTGCCACCTCACCGCATTGTGTATGTCAGTTGCAACCCCGCCACCTTGGCGAGGGATGCAGGCTTGCTGGTCAATGTGGCGGGTTACCGCTGCGTGAGTGCGGGTGTGGTCAATATGTTTGCCCACACGGCGCACGTGGAAAGCATGGCGGTGTTTGAACTGGCCTGATGGGCCAGACTACCCGCAAAACAAAAGGGCCTTGATCTCTCAAGGCCCTTATCACAGGTGGCCAACGATGCGTTGTTGGCCAGTTCGCGAAAGTCGTCGCAGAATCAGTCGCGGTCGCCGCCCCAGATACCCAACAGGGCCAACAGGCTTTGGAAGATGTTGAACAAATCCAAATACAAGGCCAATGTGGCGCTGATGTAGTTGGTCTCGCCGCCATCCATGATTTGCTTCAAGTCATACAGCAGATAGGCACTGAAAATGCCAATCGCCAAGGTGGACAAGACCATCATGCCGACGCTCGAACCCACAAAGACGTTGACGATACCGCCAACCATCAAAACCAAAGCACCCACGAACAACCACTTGCTCATGCCTGACAGGTCGCGTTTGATGACGCTGGCCAAGGTGGTCATGACGGCAAACACGCCTGCCGTGCCGGCAAAGGCAGTCATGACGAGGTCAGGGCCGTTTTTGAAGCCCAACACCATACTGATCATGCGCGAGAGCATCAAGCCCATGAAGAAGGTAAAGCCCAGCAACACGGGAACGCCCGCTGCGGAGTTTTTGGTTTTCTCAATGGCGAACATGAAGCCGAAGGCGCCAGCCAAAAACACGATCAGTCCGAGACCGCCGTTCAACGATTGGGTGATGCCTGTGGACACGCCGAGCCAAGCACCCAATACGGTGGGCAACATACTCAGAGCCAACAGACCATAGGTGTTGCGCATGACGCGGTTGCGCTGAGCTTGGACATCCAAGCCCCATGCAGTGTCAATGGTTTGAAATTCATTCATTTGATATCTCCTTATAAGCCTTGTGTTCTAAGGCTGTGGTCATTGTAGGGTGCAGGTGCAAAAGGCCAGCAATCACCGTGCCAAATGCGGGGTATTTGCCTGGGATGTGGTGCTTTTCGCCACATCCAAGCCAAACACTTTTGCGCCCAAGTAACGCAATGGCCCCGAAAATCGCCTCATGGGGCCTGTATGCTTGCTGTTTTTTACAGGTGACCCCCATGAAAACACAATCGAGTCTGGAACTGTCTGACGTCAAAGCCATTGCTGCTGCTGCCGAAGCTGAAGCACTGAAAAACAACTGGGCGGTGAGCATCGCCATTGTGGATGCGGGTGGTCATTTGCTTCACTTTGCCCGTTTGGACGGTGCGCCTCCGATTTCTGCGCACATTGCACCGGCCAAGGCCCACACCTCGGCTTTGGGTCGCCGCGAAAGCAAAGTGTATGAAGACGTCATCAACGGCGGCCGCTATTCGTTTTTGACCGCCCCCACGGTGGAAGGCTTGCTCGAAGGTGGCGTGCCGATCATGAAGGACGGCTTTTGTTTGGGCGCGGTGGGCGTGAGCGGCGTCAAGTCTAACGAGGATGCGCAAATCGCCAAGGCCGGCATCGCCGCCATCGGCCTTTAAGCACAAAAAAGCCCGTGCACTTTGCAATGCACGGGCTCTTGATGCGGTAGCGCTGGCTTACTTCATACCCAAGATCCAGGTGGCCAGTTTCTTGGCTTCAGCTTCATTGACTTGGGAGTTGGCAGGCATGGGAACAGGACCCCAAACGCCAGAGCCACCCTTGATGATTTTGGTGGCCAATTTGTCTGCGGCTGTTTTGTCGGCTTTGTATTTGGCAGCCACATCTTTGTAGGCTGGGCCCACCACTTTTTTGTCCACATTGTGGCAAGCCATGCAGTTCTTGGACTGTGCCAAGGCATCATCGGCCAAGGCGGGCAGTGCGGCACTTGCCGTCAGGGCCAAAGCAAAAATCATTTTGTTCATCATTTTCCTATTGGACAATTTGGATTGGGTGGTCATCAATACAAGTCCAGTACAGCGCCTTTGCTGGCGCTGGACGCATTGAAAGCAAATTTGGCTTGTACGCCACGGGTGTAGCGTGGTGCAGGTGCGGTCCAGCCTGCGCGGCGACGGGACAGTTCAGCCTCCGGCACGTTCAGTTCCAAAATCAGTTGATGCGCATCAATGGTGATGCTGTCGCCCTCATGCACAAAGGCAATGGTGCCACCGGCTGCGGCTTCGGGCGCCACGTGGCCCACCACCATGCCCCAGGTGCCGCCAGAAAAGCGCCCATCGGTGATCAAGCCCACGCTTTCGCCCAAACCGGCACCAATCAAAGCGCCCGTGGGAGCCAGCATTTCGGGCATACCCGGACCGCCCTTGGGGCCCAGGTAGCGCAGCACCATCACGTCGCCTGCTTTGATCTTGCCGTCAAGAATGGCTTGCAAGGCCGATTGTTCGTCGTCAAACACGCGAGCAGGGCCGGTGATGACCGGGTTTTTCAAGCCGGTGATTTTGGCCACAGCGCCTTCAGGCGAGAGGTTGCCTTTGAGGATGGCCAGGTGACCTTCGCTGTACATCGGCTGGGTGATGGGGCGGATCACATCCTGGTCTGCGCGGGGCACATCGGGAATGTCCTTCAGGTTCTCGGCAATGGTTTTGCCTGTGATGGTCATGCAGTCACCGTGCAGCAAACCTGCGGCCAACAAAGTCTTCATGACTTGCGGAATGCCGCCAGCCTGGTGCAGGTCCACGGCCAAGTATTTGCCGCTGGGTTTCAGGTCGCACAAGACAGGGACTTTTTTGCGCATGCGCTCAAAGTCGTCGATCGTCCAGTCCACACCCGCCGTGTGTGCAATGGCCAAAAAGTGCAACACTGCGTTGGTCGAGCCGCCGGTGGCCATGATCACGGCCACCGCATTTTCGATGGCTTTCTTGGTCACGATGTCGCGGGGCTTGAGGTCTTTCTTGATCGCTTCGATCAAGACTTTGGCCGATTCTTTGGCCGAGTTTTGCTTCTCATCATGGGGGTTGGCCATGGTCGAAGAGTAGGGCAGTGACATGCCCAAAGCTTCAAAAGCCGAAGACATGGTGTTGGCCGTATACATACCGCCGCAGGAGCCGGTGCCGGGGATGGCTCGCATTTCAATCTCGCGCAAATCGGCGTCGCTCATTTTGCCGGCAGCGTTTTCGCCCACGGCTTCAAAGACGCTGACGATGTTCAAGTCACGGCCCTGGTAACGGCCGGGCAAGATGGTTCCGCCGTAGACATATATGGCCGGCACATTGGCCCGCAAAATGCCCATCATGCCGCCGGGCATGTTTTTGTCGCAACCACCCACGACCAACACACCATCCATCCATTGGCCTTGCACGCAGGTTTCGATACAGTCCGAAATCACTTCGCGGCTGACCAGTGAATACTTCATGCCTTCAGTGCCCATGGCCATGCCATCGGAGATGGTCGGGGTACCAAAAATCTGGGCATTGCCACCTGCTTCTTCGATGCCCTCCACAGCGGCATCGGCCAATTTTTGCAGGCCGCTGTTGCAAGGGGTGATGGTGCTGTGGCCGTTGGCCACGCCCACCATGGGTTTGACGAAATCACCTTCTTC
>CANGKR010000198.1 GCA_947454355.1 Comamonadaceae bacterium | reverse complement strand
AGACCCCCATTGCCGGTTTGATGGAGATCCGCATCAACGGCAGCGATATTTACTACACCGACGCCGAAGGCAATTACCTGATCCAGGGGTCGCTGATCGACCTCAAACAAAAACGCAATTTGACCGAAGAACGTATCGACAAACTCTCGGCCATTGACTTTGACGCGCTGCCCCTCAAAAACGCCTTCACCCAGGTGCGGGGGAACGGCAAGCGCAAACTGGCCATCTTTGCTGACCCCAACTGCGGTTACTGCAAGCGCTTTGAAAAGGACCTGTCCAAGATCGAGAACGTCACGATCTATCACATCCTCTACCCGATCCTGGGCGAAGACTCTCAGGCCAAGGCCAAAAACATCTGGTGCGCCAAAGAAAAAGCCAAGACCTGGAATGACTGGATGCTCAATGGCGTGACACCCCCCGCTGTGAAATGCGATGCCAGCGCAGTCGATGCCAATGTGGAGTTCGGTAAAAAGAACCGCGTCACCGGCACACCTGCATTGTTCTTTGCCGACGGCTCGCGGGTGCCTGGCGCGATCGACGCCAAGCAAATCGAAAAACTTCTGGCTTCCATCAAATAGGCACGCACATGCAACGCACCGAAGACACCACCTGGCTGTTGATCAGCCGCTTGGGCTATGCGGGTTTGGCCCCGTTTGTGATTTTGACCTTGCTGCTTTGGTTGGTGGATGCGGAGCTGCACCCCTTCATCGCCCTGGCCATGGCGGGTTATGGTGCGGTGATCGTGTCGTTTTTGGGTGGTATCCATTGGGGCATTGGCTTTCGCAACGCCATCACCTCGCACAACGCACCGCCTGTGCATTTTGTGTGGGGTGTGGTCGCGCCTCTGCTGGCCTGGGTGGCGGTCATGATGCCCGCGTTCGCAGGCTTGCCCTTGCTGGGCTTTGTGTTGATCGGCTGCTATGTGATGGATTACCGCACTTGGCCTGCAGCCGGTTTGGGCGGTTGGCTGCGGTTCAGGCTGCACCTGACGTTGGTGGCCTCATTGAGCTGTTTCATCGCGGCAGGAGCGACCTGAAATGGCTCACGCTGGCGTCCATTACACCGTTGAAGTGGCGTCGCTGCACGCCCATTTGTTCCGGGTCACCCTGCACATCGCGCAGGCTTCGGCTGGGCAAACAGTTTCTTTGCCTGTTTGGATTCCGGGCAGCTATTTGGTGCGCGAATTTGCCAAACACTTGCAGCACTTGCAAGCCAAACAAAACGGCAAGACTTGCGCCATCACACAACTCGACAAATGCACTTGGACAGTGGCATGCCAAGCCGGGGAACTGACACTGAGCTACGAAGTGTATGCCCTGGACAATTCGGTGCGCACAGCCTGGCTGGATGCGGCGCGAGGATTTTTCAATGGCACCAGTTTGTGCCTGCGGGTGCATGGGCAAGAGCAACAAACGCACACCCTGCAATTGCCAGCCGTGGCCTCACAAGCCGCTTGGCAAGTGGCCACAGGCCTGGAGCCGGTCAAGGTCAATGTCAAAGGATTTGGCTTGTACCGTGCAGAAAATTACGATGAATTGGTGGACTGCCCTGTCGAGATGGGCGACTTTTGGCGCGGTGAATTCACCGCCTGCGGCGTGCCGCACCAGTTCGTGGTGGCGGGCGCCTTGCCCTCATTCGACAAAGCGCGTTTGCTGGCCGATGCCCAAAAAATTTGCGAAGCCGAAATCCAGTTCTGGCACGGCGCACAAAGCAGCAAGACACCGCACCGCCGCTATGTCTTCATGCTCAATGCCGTGGGCGAAGGCTATGGCGGGCTGGAGCATCGCAACTCCACGGCCTTGATTTGCGGGCGCCGCGACCTGCCCCGCTTGGGTGAAACCAAAACCAGCGAGGGCTACACCACCCTGCTGGGCTTGATCAGCCACGAGTACTTTCACACATGGAACGTCAAACAACTGCGTCCCTTTGAAATGGCGCAGTACGACTACACCCAAGAGAACTACACCGAACTGCTGTGGTTCTTTGAAGGCTTTACCAGTTACTACGACGACCTGCTGCTGCGCCGCGCCGGATTGATCGATGACGCCACCTACATCAAGCTGCTGAACAAAACTTTGAACCAGGTGCTGCAAACCCCTGGGCGCCAGGTGCAGTCGGTCGCTCAAGCGAGCTTTGATGCCTGGGTCAAGTATTACCGGCAAGACGAAAACACGCCCAATGCCACGGTGAGCTATTACACCAAGGGCGCTTTGGTGGCCTTGTGCATGGACTTGACGCTGCGCCAAACAGGTCACACGCTGGATGCGGTGCTCCGCGGCTTGTGGCATCGCTGCCAGGCTGGAGCGATGCGTGAGCAAGACCTGCTGGACGAATTGCAAAAGCAAACCGGCCGCAGTTGGCACAAAGACATCAAAGCCTGGGTCCACAGCACCGCTGAATTACCCGTGCGTGCATTGCTGATGGCCCAAGGCATTCAGGTGCTGGACGACGAGCCGCAACTGGCCCAGCGGCTGGGCTTGCGTGCAGTCGATGGCGCGGGCGGTGTGCAGATCAAAACCGTGTTGCGCGGCAGCGCCGCAGAGCAAGCGGGCCTGGCCGCCGGCGATGAGTGGTTGGGCGTCGAAGTAGGCAAAGCCAAAGCCCGCCAGCAGGCCTGGCGTTTGAACAAGCTCGACGAACTGCCTGCCTTATTGGGTGCTGAGCGCCAGATGGTGGCGCTGGTCTCGCGCGACAAGCGCCTGCTGCGGCTGAATCTGCGTTGGCCTAAAAACTCAGTGCAATGGCGGCTGGCCTTGCCCGCAGACCGCGCTGCGGGTCAGTGGCCAGCAAAGTAATTTATTTCGCGCGAAGGTCCACCACGCGTTTGGCTTTGCCCTGACTGCGCTCCACGCCGCCTTCGGGCCGCAGTTCAATTTCCACACTGGAGCCGATGTAGACCTTGATCTCGTGCTGCAGCAGCTTGGCGGCTGCGCGGGCTTCGCTGCTGTCTTGCGCCAAACCGCTGCAGGTCTCCACCACCACCTTGAGGTTGTCTAAAGGGCCTTCGCGGGTGAGCACGCACTGGTAGTGCGGCGCCAATTCGGCACGCTTCAAAATCAACTCTTCGATCTGGCTGGGGAACACGTTCACGCCGCGAATGATCATCATGTCGTCGCTGCGGCCGGTAATCTTTTCCATGCGGCGCATGGTGCGGGCCGTACCGGGCAAAAGGCGCGTCAGATCGCGCGTACGGTAACGGATGATGGGCAGCGCTTCTTTGGTGAGGCTGGTGAAGACCAGCTCGCCCATCTCGCCGTCGGCCACCGGCTCGCCGGTTTCGGGGTGGATGATCTCGGGGTAAAAATGGTCTTCCCAGATGGTCGGGCCGTCCTTGGTTTCGATGCATTCGCTGGCCACGCCCGGGCCCATCACCTCTGAAAGGCCATAGATGTCCACCGCGTCGATGTTCATGCGCTTTTCAATCGCCTGGCGCATGTCATTCGTCCAAGGCTCGGCGCCGAAGATACCGATGCGCAAGGACGATGTCTTAGGGTCAATGCCTTGGCGCTCGAACTCGTCGGCAATGGCCAGCATATAGCTGGGCGTGACCATGATGATGTTGGACTTGAAATCCTGAATCAGCTGGACCTGCCGCTCGGTTTGCCCGCCGCCAAAAGGCACCACGGTCAGGCCCAGTTTTTCGGCGCCGTAATGCGCACCCAAGCCGCCAGTGAACAGGCCGTAGCCATAGCTCACATGCACCATGTCACCGGGCTGGGCGCCGCCCGCGCGGATGCTGCGGGCCACCACGTTGGCCCACGTGTCGATGTCCTTGAGGGTGTAGCCCACGACGGTGGGTTTGCCCGTGGTGCCGCTGGACGCGTGGATGCGTGCGCACTTTTCGCGCGGCACGGCAAACATGCCAAAGGGGTAGCTGTCGCGCAGGTCCGATTTGGTAGTGAACGGGAACTTGGCCAAGTCAGCCAGGCTCTTGCAGTCGTCAGGGTGCACGCCTGCGGCATCGAACTTGGCGCTGTAAACGGGTGAATGGGCATAGGCGTGCTGCAAAGTCGATTGCAAGCGCTTAAGTTGCAGGCTGCGCAGTTCGTCGATGCTGGCCTTTTCAATCGGCTCCAGGGGCAAGGCGGT
>CANGKR010000197.1 GCA_947454355.1 Comamonadaceae bacterium | reverse complement strand
TCCACCCCTTGCCCTGTGCAGGTGCCTGACACGAAAGTCTGGCTCGACATGAGCGCATGGACGGTGCGTGCGGGCTTCCCGTCCCCGGCCGCCGACCACACGCAAAAGCGCATCGACCTGAACGACCACTTGATTCGCAATAAAGAGGCGACCTTCATTTTTAAAGTCAAGGGCGACTCCATGATCGGTGCGGGTATCTACGAAGGCGATGCGCTGGTCATTGACCGCTCCATCGAAGCCAAGCACGGCAACATCGTGCTGGCGGTGCTCAACAACGACTTCACCGTCAAGCGCCTGTACCGCCGTGGCGGCGTGGTCAAGCTGGTCGCCGAAAACAACCTGTACCCGCCCATCGTGGTCAAGAGCGGCGAAGAGCTGACCGTGTGGGGCGTGGTGACCTACAACCTGCACAAACTGCTATGACGGCCATCGACCCGGACAGCCTGGCCGCGTTGCCACGCCGGGCCGGTGTGTACATCTTTCGAGGCGAAGGCACGCTGCCTGTGTACATCGGCAAGAGCGTGGACATCCGCTCGCGCGTCATGTCGCACCTGCGCGCTCCTGAAGAGGCTGAGATGATCGCGCAGACCCGGCGCATCGACTTCATTGAAACCGCCGGAGAGATCGGCGCGCTCTTGCTGGAGGCGCGGCTCATCAAGGAGCAAATGCCTTTGTTCAACATCCGTTTGCGGCGCATGCGCAGCCTGTGCGCCATCCGACTCGATGGCGATGTGCAGACGGGCCTCACGCCCGTGGTGATCGACAGCAAAGACCACGATCTGGCCACCAGTCCGGGCCTCTATGGTTTGTTTGCCTCGCGCCATGCGGCGCAGCGCCGACTGCGCGAGCTGGCCGATCAGCACCGCTTATGCATGGCTTTGTTGGGCCTAGAGAAAACCGCTCGAGGTGCCTGCTTTGGTCTGCAGATCAAGCAATGTCTGGGTGCCTGCGCCGGTCTGGAAGCGCGAGCCGAGCACGACCAGCGTTTGTTCTCGGCGTTGCTGGACTCGCAGGTGCAGACCTGGCCCTTTGCGGGCGCCGTCGACCTGGTGGAAACCGAAGGCGACTGGGTGCAACGCCACCGGGTGAGCCATTGGCGTTATGTCGGCACCTGGTGCTCGCGCACCGGCATGCATGCGGTGGCCGACCAACCCGAGGCCTTTGATCTGGACAGCTACAAAATTTTGGTCAAGCCCATCATGCTGGGCACTGCGCACATCGAACCTGTGCCGGCGTAGCCATGCAACACATCGCACTGGTCGACTGCAACAACTTTTATGTCAGTTGCGAGCGCATCTTTCGACCCGACCTGTACCAGGTCCCGGTGGTCGTGCTGTCCAACAACGACGGCTGTGTGGTCTCGCGGTCCAGCGAAGCCAAAGCGCTGGGCGTGCGCATGGGGCAGCCCTGGTTTGAATGCAAAGCTTTAGCCGAAGAGCACGGCATTTTGGCCCTGAGCAGCAACTACGCCTTGTATGCCGACATGTCCAACCGCGTGATGCAGATCCTGAGCGACTTTTCACCGCGCAGCGAGGTGTATTCGATTGACGAGTGCTTTGTGGACTTGACCGGCATGCCCCGCCTGCGCGAAGTGAGCTACGCCATGCGCGAACGCGTGGGCATGTGGACCGGCATGCCTGTGTGCGTGGGCATTGGCCCCACCAAGACCTTGGCCAAGCTGGCCAACCATGTGGCTAAAAAACACCCTCGCTCGAAAGGCGTGTTCAACTACAACGCGCTCACCGAAGCGCAAAAAATCAAGCTGCTGACGCAACTGCCGGTGAGCGAGGTCTGGGGCGTGGGCCGCAAGCTCACTCAGCGGCTGGCGGCCCACGGCATCTCCACCGTGCAAGACCTGCGCGCAGCCCACACGCCTACGCTGCGGGCTGAGTTTGGGGTGGTCATTGAAAAAACCCAGCGCGAATTGCAAGAAGTGGCTTGCATTGATTTTCAGCAAGAGGTGCCGGATAAACAGCAAATCATCTCCAGTCGTTCATTCGGCAGCGCGGTGACGGCCTTGCCTGTGTTGAAAGACGCGTTGTCGCTGTTTGTGGCTAACGCCTGCGCCAAACTGCGCAAGCAAAACAGCCAAGCGGCTTTGATTCAGGTGTTTTTGCAAACCAACCGTTTCCGCAAAGACCAGCCGCAATACATGCCGTGCCTGGCCGTGCCGCTGCCGCGCCCCACGCACGACACGCTCGAAGTCAATCGCTGGGCTGACGCCCTGTGTGAGCGCATGTACAAACCCGACTACGCCTACAAAAAAGCCGGCATCGTGCTCAGCGAGATCAGCCCCGTCACCCACCACCAGGCCGACTGGATCGAGCCCGAGATGCTCAGTAACGACAAACTCATGCAGGCGCTGGACGGCCTCAATCAGCGCTTTGGCCGCGGCGCCGTGACCGTCTCCACCCAAGGCGCCTACAAAGAGTGGCAGATGAAGCAAGAACGCAAATCACCGGACTACACCACGTGCTGGGAGGATGTGCCGGTGGTGTGAGATAGCCATGAGCCAAGCTGCCAGAGGGTTAGGACCCACCGCTCAATGGATCCCTGATGGTGAAAACGACCGAGAAAATTTTCCAGCCCTTTTCGGTTCGCACCAATTGCCAGTGCTCTTTACCCCAATTGGTCTTCTTGCCAGCTGCGTAGAACTCGTAGTCAAACAGGACCGATGCGATCTCTCCATCCGTGTCGATCTTGATGTTGGAGAACCGCTCTTCGCGAGATTCAAGAGTGCCAACAGACTCATCAATCAGGCTGATGAAGTGGTTCCCGGGGAGTCTTCTGGCCTTGATGGCGTCGGGCTTCGTCTTTCGAATCTCGATCAGTCGAATATCTTCTGAAACATGTTGCCAGCCTATTTCTTCTGGCTTGTCAGAGAAGAAGAGGCTCATATAGAGGGTTTTGTTCTTCTCGGCGAGCGCCTGACTGAAGGACTTAAGGACATGTTCGATGGCTTGCCTTTGTCCATGCCCTTCGTCAAAAGCTATAGGTGCTGACTGACACCCTGCCAAGACCATGGAGAACAGGAGAGCAAGTCGTGGAATGGTGTGGTGCATTGTGCATTCGCCAAAAAATAGCCCAAGAAATGGCCTGCCAAAAAGAAAAAGCGCCCAGAGGGCGCTTATTTACTTGATCGTTGGCGGAAGCGGTGAGATTCGAACTCACGGACCCTTGCGAGTCGACGGTTTTCAAGACCGTTGCAATCGACCACTCTGCCACGCTTCCTGCAAATGTATTGTAACCTCTTGAATGGCCCATCTTTGCGGGCCGATTCATCACAAAGAGAGACAACATGGCAAGTATCGGTCAGCGCGTTCGGCAAGGTGTGGTGGGATTGTGTGTACTGCTGCTTGCGGCGGCCTTGGCGCTGCAGTTCAGCGGTCATGGTTACTTCTGGAGGGCGCTGGCCTCCACCTATTTGCAGGGGCATGCCACCGCGCACATCGACGATGCCCATGACTTTGCGCAGCGCACCATTCAGGCAGGCGATCTGCAACCTTGGCCCGAAAACCCGCGTAAGAACCAAAAGCCGCTCGATGCCGCCATGCTCGCGTATTTGCAGCAGCATGGCACAGCGGCCTTTGTGGTGGCGCACCAGGGTGCCATCTTGCATGAGCAGTACTTTGCCCCCTACAACGCCGACAGCCGAACCAATTCGTTTTCGATGGCCAAAACCATCACCACCTTGCAGGTGGGCTTGGCGGTGCAGCAGGGAGTGATCTCCAGCTTTGATGCACCGCTCACCGAGCAAATCCCTGAATACGCCCAAGACCCGCGTGGCCAAAAAGCGACCGTGGCGCAGTTGTCGGCCATGAAGTCAGGTCACGATTGGACCGAAAACTATTACTTGCCCTTGAACGTGACCACCGAGTTGTATTACGGTCTGGACGCGCAAGACGTGGTGCTGCGTCAGGGCTTCGAGCGCGAGCCCGGTCCGGCCTATGAATACAGCAGCGGCTCCACCCAGTTGCTCGGCGTGTTTCTCAAGCGGGCGCTGGCCGCCAAGGCGCCAGGCTTGACGATCAGTGAACACCTCTCGCGCAGTTTGTGGAAGCCCCTGGGCATGTCGCATGACGCGATCTACACCCTGGACCGCCCCGAAGCCGAAGGCGGCATGGAGCGCACGTATTGCTGTATTTTCGCGACCGCCAAGGACTACGCACGCATCGGCCAATTGCTGCTGCAAGACGGTCAATGGCAGGGCAAGCCCTTGCTCG
>CANGKR010000196.1 GCA_947454355.1 Comamonadaceae bacterium | reverse complement strand
TCACGGCAGCAGCTTTTTTGCGCTTGCGCTCGGTGGTGGGCTTCTCGTAGAACTCGCGGGCACGCAAGTCGGTCAGCAGGCCGAGTTTTTCGATGGTGCGTTTGAAGCGGCGCAGTGCAACGTCAAACGGCTCGTTTTCTTTCACGCGAATGGTGGTCATTGAATCAAAGTTTCCAAAAATGTGCCGGCTGAAGTCACAAGGGAGATCGGGCCCTTGAAACACAGGATCGGCGGTTCTCCGTCACGAACTAGTATTTGGCAGACGGAGGTTTGCCAGCAAAGCCTAGAATTATATAACGTCTTGACGCTGCTTGGCCAGAGCTGTAGCGCAGGCATGCGCGCTGGCCCAGGCCCATTGGAAGTTGTAACCCCCCAGCCAGCCAGTCACGTCGACCACTTCGCCAATGAAATACAAGCCCGGGTGCTTCGATTCCATGGTTTGCGAGGATAAATCCCGGGTGTCCACGCCACCCAAGGTCACTTCGGCCTTTTTGTAGCCTTCGCTGCCTTGGGGGGTGAGCTGCCACTGGCTGAGCGAGTCGGCCAGCTTGTGCAAGGCTTTGTCGGGTACTTCAGCCACAGGGCGCTGCCAGGTCGTATCTTGCGCCGCCCAGGATTCGGCCAGGCGATTCGGCACCAAGTTGGCCAGCTCATTACTGAGCAATTTGCGTGAACGCAATTTGGCTTGCGACAAGGCTTCGGGCAGATCGACTTGCGGTGCCAAATTCACGCGTACCGATGTGCCTTCGTGCCAGTAGCTCGAAATTTGCAACACCGCAGGGCCCGACAAGCCTCGGTGGGTGAACAGCAGGTCTTCGTCAAAGTGGGTGCGGTTTTTCCTCTCGCCGGTCTCAATGCCTACGGGCAGAGACAAGCCGGCCAGGTGCGAGTAGGGCGCCCACGTGGCGCTGTCAAAGGTCAAAGGCACCAAGCCCGGGCGTCGCTCGACCAGGCGTAAGCCAAATTGGCTGGCAATACGGTAGCCCCAATCTGTCGCGCCAATGGGTGCAATCGACAGACCGCCCGTAGCCACAACCAGTGCCGGTGCTTGCACCGCACCCCGTCCGGTTTGCAGTGCATAAAGGGAAGGGCTGTCTTGGTAAGTCACCGACTGCACTGCACAACCCGACCAGCGCGTGACGCCTCCGGCCTCGCATTCAGCCAGCAGCATGCGAATGATGTCTTCGGATGAATCGTCGCAAAACAACTGGCCTTTGTGCTTTTCATGGAAAGGGATGCCGTGTTTTTGCACCAGCGCGATGAAGTCCTGCGGGGTATAGCGCGACAAGGCCGAGCGGCAAAAATGCGGGTTCTGACTGATGAAGTGTTTATGCGGTGCTGAGGGGTCGAGCAAACGGTTAGTGAAATTGCAGCGGCCCCCACCGGAGATACGGATTTTCTCGGCCACTTTGACGCTGTGGTCGACCAGCAGCACTCGCAAGCCCGCTTGGGACGCCACGCCTGCGCAAAACAGACCAGCAGCCCCCGCGCCCACGATCACCACGTCATATGAATCCATGGGCGTTGAGTGTAGGGCCAAAAAAAACCGCCTCAAAGGGCGGTAATCAATTGGCCTTGGAACGCCTTATATGTTCATCCCTGACTGACGTGTGACAAATCTCAAGAGAATCTATTAATTCTCATCTCGGAGATCATTCTATATCTTAAATTTTATTAATTTAATCCAATGGGTTTAAAAATATTGTGATTTTGCTTGATGCACCTGTGTGACCGCAGACCATTCGAGTGCACCTTGCACCACGTCGCCCACCACGATCACGCTGGGACTTTGCAGGCCCTGGGCTTCGATGGTGGCGCTCAGTTCTCCCAAGGTGGTCAAAGCCTCTCGCTGGTGCGGCAAGCTGGCGTTTTGGATGATGGCCACCGGTGTATCGGCTCCCAGACCGGTGAGCAATTCGTTTTGGATGTGCGCAGCGCCGCTCACACCCATGTAGATCACCAAGGTCAGTTTGGCTTGCCGAGCGGTGCAGGCCAGTTGCCGCCAATCGGTGCCCCGATCGCCCGGTTGGGCGTGCCCTGTGACCAATACCACGCCATGGGCATGGTCTCGGTGCGTCAAAGGCGCCCCCAAGGCGGTCATACCGGCCAGACCGGCCGTGATGCCATTGATGACCGTGACCTCAATACCGGCTTGGCGCAGGTGTTCCACCTCTTCACCGCCACGCCCGAAGATGAATGGATCGCCGCCCTTAAGGCGTACGACGTGTTCACCGGCTTTGACGGCGGCGATCATGCTTTTTTCAATGAAGGCCTGTGGCGTGCTTTTGCAGCCGCCGCGCTTGCCCACATGCACGATGCGGGCTGCAGGTGAGGCATGGGCCAACACGCCATCACTGACCAAATCATCTGCAAAGATCAATGTGGCAGCGCCCAAAGCTTTGACCGCTTTGATCGTCAAGAGTTCCGGGTCGCCGGGACCTGCGCCCACCAAAGTGCAGCGGCCATGAGATGAAGTTGAGGGATTCATAAAGCTAAATTGTGCAAGATGTGCTTCACCTGCAGTTCGATGGCGGGGGGCACAGGACTTTGACCATCGAGTACCGCTTGAATGTAACGTGCCGTGTCTTGCACATCGGGGCCCGGCAGATCGGGCAGGTGAACGAGTGAGCCGGCTTGAGCCGCTTGAACGATGCGGCCTTGGCCATGTTCAAACACTTCCATTTGCGGGGTTCGCCTCGGGTCGGCCACCGGTTCGCCCTCGGTGCCGCGCAGCAGTAAGGCGTGCTGACCGGTCAAGGAAAAAGTCGCACCCATCGAGTGAGCGTATTCTGGATGGGTGTAGCTGCCCACCACCAGGGCCTCGCCTTGGCAGGGGTTCATCAGTTTGACCAAGCTGTGTGCCGGGTTGCGCAGACCCACGACACGGCGCACATCCAATAGCCGTTTGAGGCCGCTGCTGAGCAACTCCGTGGGCACCAAGGCCACTTGGCCTGCTGCAATCGCCCCCACTGAAGTGGCGATGGAATGCCCCAGTGCTTGCCACACACTGGCGCTGGTGACGCGGGTGCTTTCGGTGGCGGTGCCATGCAAGAGCACGGCCGCGCCTTGGCGAGCCAATAACAAGGCGAGCAAAGGCGTCAGCACCGGCAGTTTGCGCGCTCCGTTGTAACTGGGCAGCACCACGGTAGGGTGACCGCTGTCTGGAATGCGCTGCAATCGCGCATGGGTCGCGTCCAGAAAACCAGCCATCTCTTGCGCGGTTTCACCTTTGATGCGCATTGCTAAACAAAACGCACCGATTTCCAGATCGCTCACCTGGCCGTCAAGCACCTGTCCGAACAAGTCCGCCGCCTGAGTGCGGTCCAATGATCGAGCGCCATCTTTGCCGCGGCCGATCTCTTTGATGTAGTGGCTGATTCCCATGCCTTGATTTTGCTTGATGTCCAGGCCTGTTGCTATCAGGGCGCTCAATTCAAGCCGGCAAGGCCTGACTTTGGCGGATGCAGCGGCGCAATTGCGGCACACAGGAGCCGCAGCGTGTTCCGCATTGGAGGTCATTTTGCAAACGTCCCAGCAATTCTTCGCTAGAGCCTTTCTGGCCGCTCAGGTGCGTCATGATGCTGTCTTCGTTCACATTCAGACAACTGCAAACCTGGGGGCTGGCCGCTGCGAGGGGTCGAGGGGCGTGAAGGCTCGGGCGCAACAACTGCCGGCCCAAGCCGTGGGCAGGCTGCTGGGTTTGCAAAAGGTTTTGCATCCAGTCGGCCGAGCGGGTGTCTCCCGCCAGCATGAAGGCGGTCAAAGTCGGCACACCTTGCGCATCGGCCATGAGGAGCGCGGCGCGGCGTTGACCTTGGCGGTCGTCTTGGTAGCGGCTCGTGCCTGGTGCATGCAGGCCCAAATTGTTGTGCAGCGCTTCCAGTACAGAGGCATCTGGGGCATGGTCGTCGGCGGCGCGAAACAGCAAACCACCGCGTGGGGTGTTTGCTCCCATGGCTGTAGGCAGGGCAAAAGGGGTGCAACTGGCAAAGCTGAATAAAGGCATCAAGTCCTTCAAACGCTGGCGAGATTCAGCCAGAGCGTCTTCAGGCAAAAAAGCCATGCCAATCAATTCCCAGGGGAATTCAGCTTTGAGGATGCGCACTGCTGCATGTTTGAGCTCAGGTTGTTTGGACGTGGCACAAAAATCCGAAGTGGTCAGGGCGTTTACACCGGTCAGCGGATGACCTTGGTGGTTCCGACCGCTCAGCACCGCCGAGCCCCAGTGCATGG
>CANGKR010000195.1 GCA_947454355.1 Comamonadaceae bacterium | reverse complement strand
CGCCATCGTCATGCGCCATCAAGTGCAGCACCCTTTCGTCGAATTTGCGCATGGCGTGCCCCAACATTCGACCGAGATGGGTTTCGCGCCAGCGGTCGTCGGGCCGTCGGCCTAAAGGCAGGGTAGAGGAGCTGTTTTGCAACACCTGCGTATAGTAAGGCAAACTGACCAAAAAAAGTATTTACAAGCTTTGATAGATGGTTAAACTACTGTTCAAGCATCCAGTAAATTGCAATAGCGAGCTGATGCTTTATTCCTAACCCAATGATATTCAAGGAGTTTTTCATGAGCGATCCCAACAGCGAAAAAGGCAAAGCCCTGCAAGCCGCACTGGCCCAAATCGAAAAACAATTCGGCAAAGGCACCATCATGCGTCTGGGCGAAGGCGAGGTGATTGAAGACATCCAGGTGGTCTCCACCGGCTCCTTGGGGCTGGACATTGCCCTGGGCGTGGGCGGTTTGCCACGCGGCCGGGTGGTCGAGATCTACGGCCCTGAATCCTCGGGTAAAACCACTTTGACCCTGCAAGTGATTGCCGAAATGCAAAAACTCGGTGGTCAATGCGCCTTTGTCGACGCCGAACACGCCTTGGACATCCAGTACGCCCAAAACCTGGGCGTGAACTTGCAAGACCTCTTGATCAGCCAGCCCGATACCGGCGAGCAGGCCTTGGAGATTGTGGACAGCCTGGTGCGCTCTGGCGCAGTGGACCTGGTCGTGATCGACTCGGTGGCTGCACTGACACCCAAAGCCGAACTCGAAGGCGACATGGGCGACAGCCTGCCCGGACTGCAGGCGCGTTTGATGAGCCAAGCCTTGCGCAAACTGACGGCGACGATCAAAAAGACCAACTGCACCGTGATCTTCATCAACCAGATCCGGATGAAGATCGGCGTCATGTTCGGCAGCCCCGAAACCACCACGGGCGGCAACGCGCTCAAGTTCTACGCCTCGGTGCGCCTGGACATTCGCCGCACGGGCACCATCAAGAAAGGTGATGACGCGATCGGCAACGAGACCAAGGTCAAAGTGGTTAAGAACAAAGTCGCACCGCCGTTCAAGACGGCCGAGTTCGACATCCTGTTTGGCGAGGGGATCAGCCGTCAGGGCGAGATCATCGACATGGGTGTGAACGCCAAGGTGATTGAAAAATCAGGCGCCTGGTACGCCTACCAAGGCGAAAAAATCGGCCAAGGCCGCGACAATGCTCGTGAATTCTTGCGCGAGAACCCCAGCTTGTCGCTGGAAATCGAAAACAAGGTCCGCGAATCACTGGGCATCCCGTTGCTGGCAGGTGTGGAGCCCGCCGCTGCCCCCAAGGCCCCGAAAGTGGCCAAAGAGGCCAAAGAAGTCATCGCCTGATGACCCATGACAGGTGAAGACCACAGTCCCAAACCCCGAAAGGGTTTGGGCTTTCAGCCCTCGCTCAAAGGCCGCGCGTTGCGTTTGTTATCGCAACGTGAACATTCACGGCTAGAACTCGAGCGCAAACTGCGGCCTTTTGAAGAGGCGCCGGGTGAACTGGCCGCCGCGTTAGACTTTCTACAAGCCAAGGACTTCATCAACGAAAACCGGGTGGTGGAATCGGTGGTCAACCGCCGTGCCGGCAAACTCGGCGCTTCGCGGGTCAAACAAGAACTGCAATCCAAGGGCATCGACGGCCAAGCCATTCAGGACGCGATGTTGAGCATGCGCGAGACCGAGGTCGAGCGCGCCAGAGAAGTCTGGCGCAAAAAATTCGGTGCCCCTGCCGAAGACGCCGCGGGTCGGGCAAAGCAAATCCGGTTTTTGATCAGCCGAGGCTTTGCCGCCGAAGCCGTGCGCAAAGTGGTGCAGGGCGAAGTCGACTGAGGACTTACAGACCCAACATGAGCTGGATGTTCTGCACCGCAGCACCGCTGGCGCCCTTGCCCAAGTTATCCAAGCGGGCGATGACCACCGCCTGACTGGCGCCTTCATTGGCAAACACCCGGATTTCGAGTTGGTTGGTGTCGTTCAGGGCCAATGCGTCCAATTTGCCGTTTTCGGTAGCAGGTTCCACACGAACCCAGCCGCCAGCACTTGCGCTGGCTGCGTAATGGGCGCTCAAGGCGGCATGCAGGTCGGCAGCACGGGGCTTGCCGGGAAGCTGGTCCAGGTGAAGGGGCAGCTGCACCAGCATGCCTTGGCGAAAATTACCGACCGCGGGCACAAACAAGGGCCGGATGCTCATGCCGGTGTAGCGCAGGATTTCGGGGATGTGCTTGTGCTTCAGTCCCAGGGCATAAGCCTCGAACAAGGGGGCTTTGCCCGCCTCATAGTCTTCGATCATGCTGCGGCCACCACCCGAATAGCCACTCACGGAGGGCAAACACACGGGATAGTCTTTGGGCAGCAGGCCGGCATCCACCAGCGGGCGCAAGATAGCAATCGCGCCCGTGGCATAGCAGCCCGGATTGGCCACCCGCTGGGCTGATCTCACAGCGTCCTGCTGGCCAGGAGCCAGCTCGGGAAATCCGTACACCCAATCGGGGTGACAGCGGTGGGCGGTGGAGGCGTCCACGATGCGCGGTTGCCGGCCTGTCAGGCTGTCAATCATGGCCACCGACTCGATGGCTGCATCGTCGTGCAAACACAACACCACCAGATCAGCGCTGGCCATCAGCTCGCGCTTGGCTTCGGGGTCCTTGCGCCGGGCGGGATCGATACTGAGCACCTGCACCGCAGGCATCAAGGCCAAACGCTCGCGAATTTGCAAGCCGGTGGTGCCCGCTTCGCCGTCAATGAATATATTGGCCATGGTGTGATTCCCCGTCTGATGGAGCCCGGCGTCAAGTCAATGTAAGTCGCCAAGTCCAATATTTGTGCATTGCAGCATGATACAGTCATGGGCTGCAGTGTCCAGTGCTTGCGAGTGCGCCAACAGGTGTGTTGCAAGCTGGTGAAATCATCCACCTCTCTGAGAGAAACCTCATGAAGATTCACGAGTACCAAGGCAAGGAAATCTTGCGTCAATTTGGTGTGCCAGTCCCTCGCGGCATTCCAGCGTTCACGGTCCAAGAAGCGGTTGAAGCGGCCCAAAAACTGGGTGGCCCCGTGTGGGTGGTCAAGGCGCAAATACACGCAGGCGGCCGCGGCAAGGGCGGTGGCGTGAAGGTGGCCAAGTCGATCGACGATGTGAAACGCCTGGCAGGCGACATCCTGGGCATGCAGCTCAAGACGCACCAAACAGGCCCTGAGGGCCAAAAAGTCCGCCGCCTGTACATCGAAGACGGTGCTGACATCAGCAAAGAATATTACGTATCCCTTGTGACCGACCGCGCCAGCCAAAAAGTGGCTGTGATCGCCTCGAGCGAAGGTGGCATGGACATTGAGGAAGTGGCCCACTCCACACCCGAGAAAATCATCACCGAGCTGGTGGATCCCCTGACCGGTCTGGGCCAAGCCCAGGCCCTGAAGATTGCCAACGCGATCGGCCTGACCGGCGGCTCCGCTGACCAAGCCGCTGACGTGTTCCAAAAGCTCTACAAGTGCTACATGGACACCGACGCATCGCTTGTGGAGATCAACCCTCTGAACTGCGACAGCAAGGGCAACATCATGGCCTTGGACGCGAAGTTCAACTTCGACGCCAATGCGTTGTTCCGTCATCCCGAAATCGTGGCTTACCGCGATCTGGACGAAGAAGATCCAGCTGAAGTGGAAGCTTCTAAGTTTGACTTGGCCTACATCAGCTTGGACGGCAACATCGGTTGCCTGGTCAACGGCGCTGGCTTGGCCATGGCCACCATGGACACCATCAAGTTGTTTGGCGGCGAGCCCGCCAACTTCTTGGACGTGGGCGGCGGCGCCACAGCCGAGAAAGTCACTGAAGCCTTCAAGATCATGTTGGCCAACAAGAATGTCAAAGGCATTTTGGTGAACATCTTCGGCGGCATCATGAAGTGCGACACCATCGCCAGCGGCGTGATCACCGCCTGCAAGGCTGTGAATCTGTCCGTGCCACTGGTGGTGCGCATGAAGGGCACCAACGACGAGCTGGGCAAGAAGATGCTGGCCGACTCCGGTCTGCCGATCATCTCTGCCGACACCATGGCCGAAGCCGCAACGTCCATCGTTGCAGCCGTTAAATAATGACTTTGGGGACAGTTCTTTAGCGCTGTCCTCAACTGATTAGGAACAAACATGTCCATCTACATCAACAAAGACACCAAAGTCATCACCCAAGGCATCACCGGCAAAACCGGTCAATTCCACACTG
>CANGKR010000194.1 GCA_947454355.1 Comamonadaceae bacterium | reverse complement strand
TTGACCCTGCTGGCGCGGGGCAAGGTCCGCGACAACTATGCGGTGGGGACCGACCGGATCCTCATGGTCGCTTCAGACCGCATCAGCGCTTTCGATGTGATCATGGGCGAGCCCATTCCGGGTAAGGGCGTGTTGCTCACGCAAATGGCACTGTTCTGGTTCGAGAAACTCGGCCCCAATGGCCTGAACCTGTGCCCCATCCACCTGACGGGACAAGCACCCGAAAGCGTGGTCAGCCCCGAAGAGGCGCCACAAGTGGTTGGCCGTTCGATGTTGGTGCAGCGTTTGAAGCCCATTCCAGTCGAAGCCGTGGTGCGCGGTTATTTGGCCGGCAGTGGCTGGAAGGAATACCAAGACCACCAAGCGGTGTGCGGTGTGCCCTTGCCGGCTGGTTTGAAAAACGCCAGCCCATTGCCCGAACCCATCTACACCCCGGCCGCCAAAGCCGCGGTGGGTGAGCATGACGAAAACATCACCTTTGAGCGCACGGTGGAGATGATCGGCCTGGACCTGGCTACCCGCATTCGAGACATCAGCATTGCGATTTACAAAGCGGCCAGCGCCATTGCCGCCGAAAAGGGCATCATCATTGCCGACACCAAGTTCGAATTCGGTTTGGACGCAGCCGGTACCCTGGTGCTGATGGACGAAGTCCTGACGCCCGACTCATCCCGCTATTGGCCAGCCGAGAGCTACCAAGAGGGTGTCAACCCGCCAAGTTACGACAAGCAGTTTTTGCGCGATTGGCTCGAAGCGCCGCACAATGGCAAAGTGTGGGACAAAACCGCACCCGCGCCACATTTGCCGCGCGAAGTGATCGATAAAACTGCCGCCAAGTACCAGGAAGCCTTGCACCGCTTGACGACCTGAATTGCGCAGCATCCCGCTGCTCCACATCGCCTGTGACCTGGTGGCCATGGGTGTCCGTTTGAAAGTTTGGACATGTTCAATCTGTTTCGCCCGGCCACTTCCCTGATGGTGCAATACGCGCACTACCACCGCGATCGCCGCAACATCCTGACCCACTTGGTGGGCATCCCTTTGATCGTCATGGCCGTGGGCATGCTCCTGGTTGAGCCGGTCTTCACCGTGGGTGATTACTGGTTCACATTGGCGGGCGTGTTCTGGTTGATCTCCACCCTGTGGTATCTGAGCCTGGGGGCTTTGTTGCTGGGCGTGGCTACCAGTGCAGTCAACGGCGCCTTGATGTGGGCCGCTTACCAAACGCCTGCCTGGACCGCCGCGCTAGACTGGCCGCTCCTGCAAGGCCAGCCGGTGTGGGTGCTGGGGCTGGGGGTGTTTTTTGTGGGTTGGGTGATCCAGTTCATTGGTCATGCCTTCGAGGGCCGCAAACCTGCTTTTGTGGACGATGTGGTGGGCCTGATGGTCGGGCCGATGTTCGTCGTGGGCGAGGTGCTCATGGCCGTGGGTTTCTTGCGCCGCATGCACCACGACATTCAGCGTCTGGCCGGACCCACGCGTTGAGGATCCGGTCATTGAGACGCCGATGCCCTTGATTGGTTTGCGAAGACATGCTCTTCCTCGCCTTTGGGCTGTGAACATGTGACAACGGCTCACGCCGATCTGCGGTATCGTGGGGACGACTTTTCAGGAAAGCACCCATGTCCATTCACTTTTACGAACCCAAAGACGGCCACCGTTTGCCGCACGACCCTTTCAATGCCATCGTCGGTCCTCGGCCCATTGGCTGGGTGTCGACCCGTAGTGCGGACGGCATCACCAACCTGGCACCGTACAGTTTTTTCAATGCCTTCAATTACGTGCCGCCCATCATTGGTTTTTCGAGCGCGGGCTACAAAGACTCGGTGCGCAACATCGAAGAGACGGGTGAATTCGCCTGGAACTTGGTGACCCGCCCTTTGGCCGAAGCCATGAACCAGAGCTGCGCAGCGGTCCCGCCCGAGGTCAGCGAGTTCGAATTGGCGGGGCTGACCCCTGTCGACTCGCGCCTGATCAAAGCCCCTCGCGTTCAGGAAAGCCCCGTTTCTTTTGAGTGCAAGGCCACCCAGGTCTTTCAATTGCAGGGCCTGGACGGCGTCAAAGTCCAAACTTGGATGGTGCTGGGCGAAGTGATCGCTGTGCACATCCGCGAAGACCTGCTGGTCAATGGCGTCTACAACACCGCAGGTGCTGATCACATCTTGCGCGGTGGCGGCCCGGCCGACTACTTCACCATCGGACCTGAGCAGTTATTTCATATGCATCGCCCGCGTTGAAGTGACCGACAATCGAACTCTTTGACGAATTCGGTCGGTAGCAATTTTTATGGCGATTCAATGGTTTCCCGGGCACATGCACCTTACGCGCAAAGCGATCGGGGAGCGCATCAAAGACATTGACGTCGTCATCGAGATGCTCGACGCCCGCTTGCCCGGCTCAAGCGCCAACCCGATGTTGGCCGAGCTGATCCAAGCCAAGCCTGCGCTCAAAGTGCTGAGCAAACAGGACCTTGCCGACCCAGGGCGCACTGCGCTGTGGCTGGATCATTACAACGCCTTGCCCGGTGTGCGGGCTATAGGTCTTGACACCAGCATGACCTCGCCTGCGCGCGCCCTGATGGACGCTTGCCACCAGCTTGCCCCATTGCGCGGCGGCATGGTCAAGCCCATGCGAGTGCTGATTTGCGGCATCCCCAACGTCGGCAAATCTACCCTCATCAATACGCTCAAAGGCAAACGCGCCGCCAAGACCGGCGACGAAGCGGGGGTGACCAAAACCGAGCAACGCATCGCCTTGGCCGACGACTTTTACCTGTACGACACGCCGGGCGTTTTGTGGCCCCGCATCATCGTGGCGCAAAGCGGCTACAACTTGGCGGCCAGCGGGGCGATCGGCATCAACGCTTTTGACGATGAAGAAGTCGCACTGGAGTTGCTCAACTACTTGATCGCCCATTACCCCGAGGCCCTGTCGACGCGCTACAAAATCCCCGATGTGGCAGGCCGCACCGACGAGGAGATGCTCGATGCCATCGGGCGCCAGCGCGGCGCGATCCAAAGCGGCGGGCGGATCAACACCACCAAGGCCGCTGACATCGTGATCCACGACTTTCGCTCGGCTGCGCTCGGCCGCCTGACCCTGGAAACCCCCACCGAATTTGCCGAATGGCTGGCGGTCGGCGAAAAAGCCGACGCCGAACGCGCCGTGCGCAAAGAGGCCTTTGAAAAGGCCAAAAAAGCACCCAAAAAGAAGCGCTGAAGCCCTCAGTTGAGCATCATGCTCAGCTTGCGGCGGTAGCTTGAGACCAGCTGCGCTTGGGGGTCCTCTTCAATAGCGGTTTTGCCCATGAGTTCAATGCCACCCGCCGATTTGCCGTTGGCGTCTTGCGTGACTTTGGGTTTGGGTGGGGTGAGCAATTCCAGCAGAGCGACAAAAGTTTTGCGGGGTGCGTCATCGCCCCATTTTTTGTCGCGCATGATGATTTCCAGCAACTCGTCCATCGCACCGGTCCAATCGTCTTGCGCGATTAGCACGCGGCTTTTGGCAAAGCGGGCTTCAAAGTCACGCTTGTTTTGGGCGATCAAGGCGTCAAACTGCGCTACTTCCCATTGACCCCGCGGATCGGTGGTCACAAACAGCAGGGTTTGCAGCCATTGATGCAGGGCTTCAAAGCGCAGGGGCAGAGGGATTTGCTTGAGCATGGGCGCCAAGAGTGCCTCGGCGGGCTCGAACTGTCCGGTGCTGATGAGGATCTTGATCAGGTCAAAGCGCGCATCGTCGTTGGCCGGGTTGGCGGCCAGGGCTTCTTCTAGCTTGGCTTGTGCGGTTTGCAAGTCGCCCGAGGCCATGAGCTCTTCAGCAGCGTGGGTTTCGTGCTCGGCGAGCAAGGCTTCTTCGCTGGGGATGTGTTTGTCCAGAAACTCGCGCAGCTTGCCCTCAGGCACGGCGCCCATGAAACCGTCGACGGGCTGGCCGTTTTTCAGCAAGATGCAGGTGGGGATGCTGCGAATACCAAAGGCCGAAGCCAGTTGCTGCTCCTGGTCGGAGTCGATCTTAACGAGCTTGAAGCGCCCGTTGTACGCCTCTTCCATACGCTCGAGCAGCGGCCCCAGGGTCTTGCAGGGCCCACACCATGGCGCCCAAAAGTCCACCAACACAGGGGTGGTCATGGAGGCGGCGATCACCTCGGCTTCAAAATTTTCGGTCGTGACATCAATCATGGGGGACAGTTTTTCCGGTAGAGGAGGGTGAAACCTTAAAATTCGGGCTTGATTACACAAAGCACCCAATGACACAAGCGCTTATTGGCGTCGTCATGGGTTCCAGTTCCGACTGGGACACCATGCAGCACGCAGTCCAGATTCTCCAACACTTTGGCATCCCCCATGACGCTCGGGTGGTTTCGGCGCACAGAATGCCGGACGACCTGTTCG
>CANGKR010000193.1 GCA_947454355.1 Comamonadaceae bacterium | reverse complement strand
GCCTCACCGCCGGCCGCCAAGGCCGCGGGCGTGGCCACCACGGGGTTGATGGAGCCGAGTTCTCCGTAAAAGGGAATCGGCCGGGCACGCGCATGGGCTGCGGCCTGCAAAGCTGCGCCACCGCGGGTGGAACCGGTGAAAGCCCCGGCTGCAATCAAGGGGTGTTGGATCAATTGAACGCCCACCTCGTGACCTGCACCTTGCACCATGCTCACCAAGCCAGCTGACAAGTGTTGTGCGCGGAGTGTGGCCTGAATCAAGCCCCACACCCGCTGGGAGGTTTGGGGATGTCCAGGATGGGCCTTGACCACCACTGAGCAGCCCGCAGCCAAGGCCGAGGCGGTATCGCCACCCAAGACTGAAAATGCGAATGGAAAATTACTGGCCGCGAACATGGCCACCGGACCCAGCGGCACGCGCACACGCATCATCGGCGGGTGTCCTGCAGGGGGGCCGCCCGCCAAAGCGGGGTCGTCGGTGAAGGCAAAGGCCTGACCCTTTGCGGCCAAATCAGCAAAACGGCGCAGCTGGAAAGCGGTGCGGTCCAGCTCGCCATTCAGGCGTGGCAAGCCCAGGCCTGATTCTTGATCGGCCAAAGGCACCAAGGCTTCACGATCGGCTTCCAGTGCGGCGGCCAGGGCCTGCAGCAAAGCCGCACGCTCCGCGCCAGTACTGGCTTGCCAAGTGCCAAAGGCTTCGTGAGCCGCTTGCACAGCGGTGTGGATGTCAGCGGCGCTGGAGGCGTTCAAGGTGCTCAGCGCTTGCCCTGTGCGGGCGTCCAGAGAGGTCAAAGTGGTCATAATTTTTTATGGAAGTTCAAGTGATCGGAGCGGGATTGAAGAGAACCAACGCATTGTGCAGCTTCCAATGCTCGGCCCAGGTTTTACGGCCACTGGCCACGTCGAGCAGCAAGCGAAAAAGCTCCCAGCCGGCGTCTTCGATGCTCAGTTCGCCATCGGCAATGCGGCCGGCGTTCATGTCCATCAGGTCGTGCCAGCGACGAGCCAGGTCGGTGCGGGTGGCGACTTTGACGACCGGGCAGGCCTGCAAGCCATAGGGCGTGCCGCGACCGGTGGTGAAGACATGCAGGTTCATGCCTGCAGCCAATTGCAAAGTGCCGCAGATGAAGTCACTGGCGGGGGTGGCGGCAAAGACCAGACCTTTTTGCTGGGCATTTAATTTTTCGCCTGGCGCGAGCACACTGGAGATGGCCGAGGTGCCGCTTTTGATGATCGAGCCCATCGCTTTTTCGGCGATGTTGGACAAGCCTCCCGCCTTGTTGCCCGGCGTCGTGTTGGCACTGCGATCGACACGGCCCCTATCCAGGTACTGATCGTACCAACCGAGTTCCCGCACCACCGCTTGCGCCACCTCGGGCGTTGCGGCGCGGCTGGTGAGTTGCTCAACAGCGTCGCGCACTTCGGTGTTTTCAGAAAACATCACTGTGCCCCCTGCCCGCACCACCAGGTCGGCCATGAAGCCCACGGTGGGGTTGGCGGTCACGCCCGAGAACGCATCACTGCCGCCGCACTGCACACCCACCACCAAGGCGCTGGCGGGAACGGTTTGACGCTGGCGAGCATTCAGCCGGGCCAAATGCGGTTTGGCATGGGCCAGGATGTCATCGATCATGGACATGAAGCCCACGTGTTCATCGTCTTGCAGACACACGAGATCAGGTCCCTTGCCTTCATCGCGGATGTCTTGAATGGGGAAACTACCCGGCGGTAACAAACGGTCGGGCTGGAGCTTTTCGCAGCCCAAACTCACGACCATCACTTCGCCGCCGAAATTCGGGTTCAGGCTGATGTGCCGCAAAGTGCGGATCGGGATCTCGGCACCCGGCGCCTCGATGGCCACGCCACAGCCATAGCTGTGCTCCAGGCCCACCACGCCGTCCACATTCGGATACAGGGGCAAGAGTTCACGCTCGATCCGCTCGACGGCAATTTTCAAAACACCCGCCACGCATTGCACCGTGGTGGTAATAGCCAGCAAATTGCGTGTACCCACCGAACCGTCGGCATTCACGTAGCCTTCAAAGGTGAAGCCATTCAGCGCTTCGTGCACAGGAGGTTGCACCGTGGCCATGGGCAGGTTTTGCAATTCACGTGCAGCAGGCATGTCGAGCAAGCGCTCGTGCACCCAACTGCCCGCCGGAATGTCTTGCCGCGCATAACCTACAGGCACGTTGTAGCGCATGACGGCCTGGCCCGCGGCCAAATCGGCCAAGGCCAATTTGTGACCTTGGGGCACCTTGTCACGCAAGACCACGCCTTCGGCCACGCCTGGGGGCATGACGGTGCCGGCAGGTAAGCCACCGTCGTTGGCGATGATGGCGACGTTGTCGGCCGGATGCATCCGGATCGCCAAGGGTGGACGCAAAGAACTCATCTCTATTCCTGAATCAGATCATTTGAGCAAATTGGGCAACCACAAGGTGAACTGCGGCACATAAGTCACCAGCAGCATGGCCAAGGTCAAGGCTCCATAGAAAGGAGCGATGGTGCGCATCACCTGCCCGACCGAGATACCGCCAATGGCACAGCCCACAAACTGTACCGTACCCACAGGCGGTGTGTTCAGACCGAGGGCGCAGTTGATCAACAGCATGATGCCGAACTGCATCGGATCCATGCCGAAGTGCATGGCAATAGGCATGAAGATGGGTGTGCAGATCAAAATCGTTGCCGCCATGTCCAAGAAAGTGCCCAAGATGAACAACAACACGTTGATCATCAAGAAAATCACCCACGGCTCGGTGCTGATTTTTTGCATCAGTGCGCCCGTCATTTGCGGCACTTCATACAGCGCCATGAAATAACCAAAAGCATTGGAGATGCCAATCAAGAGCAGCACCACGCCTGTGGTCTTGCAAGCCTTGGCACAAGCCTTGAGAAAGTTTTCAAATGTCAGGGTGCGGTAGATCACCACTGTGACAAACAAGGCCCAGGCCACCGCGATGGACGCTGACTCAGTAGCGGTAAAAGCGCCCGACAAGATACCGCCCAAAATGATGACCACCACAAATAAGCCAGGCAAGGCAGCGCCAAAGGCCTTGAGGACTTCGAACCAGCCCGGGAAGTTGCCGTGGATCGGGTACCCGCGGCGCACCGCCACCCAGTAGGCCGCACCCAGATTGCACAAGGTCAAAATGATGGCCGGCACCAGACCTGCCAAAATCAATCCCAGCACGCTCACCGAAGCAAGCCCCGAGGCGGCCAACGTGAAGATGATCATGTTGTGAGAGGTGGGCATGATCGCGCCCACCAAGGCCGCGTGCGTGGTCACGTTCACCGCGTAGTCGGCGTCGTAACCTTCTTTTTTCATGAGCGGGATCATGACCGAGCCCATGGCCGACACATCGGCCAATGGCGAGCCGGCCACGCCACCAAAGATGGTGCAACCGATCACGTTGCTCATGCCCAGACCGCCGCGCACATGGCCCACCAGACTGTTGGCAAAACGCACGATGCGGTCGGCAATGCCGCCGTAGAGCATCAGCTCACCAGCGAACACAAAAAACGGAATGGCCAGGAAGGAGAACACCTGCATGCCTCCGACCATTTTTTGGAACACCATGGCCACCGGCAAACCGGCGGCGATGATGGTGGCCACAGATGACAAGCCAATGGCAAATGCCACCGGCACACCCAGAATCAAAAAGAGCGAAAAGCTCAGCGCAAGGACGGTCAATTCCATCTTGTCATTCCCAAACAGGTTCGACCACTTTGCCTTGCAAAAGCGCAACAATGTGTTCTATCGAAAAAAGCAAAATCAAAGCTCCGGCAATGATCACGGGCACGTAGTCGATGCCATCAGGCACCGGGAGCATGGGTTTTTTCTCGGCCCATTTGGCCGAGGCCCAGAGCCAACCGCCCTGCACCATCAAAAACCCGAACACCGCCACCAGGGCGTGAATCAAAATTTCAATGCGGTGCTGCCATTGTTCGGGCAGCAAAACCACCAGGGACTCCAAACCGATGTGGCCAGCATCACGCACTCCCACGGCCAGACCGAAAGCCGTGACGAACAAGACAATCAACATCGCCAGGGCTTCAGCCCAAGTCGGCGTGTCGTTCAAGATGTAGCGGCCAATGACTTGCCACTGCACGCACAAGATCACGGCAATCAGCCCGAGAACAGCCAACACCAAGCAGATCTTGGAAATGGTGGCGCAAAATTTGGTGAACATGAAAACTCCAGCCCCCGGCGCTGGGCCAGGGGCATTGGGGGGAACTAAAACTCAGCCGATCACTTGGTATCTTGAATGGCTTTGATGGCACGCTTCATTTCAGGCGTGGTCATGAACTTGTCGTAAACAGGACCCATGACAGCTTGGAAGGAACGCTTGTCCACTTCCACAATCTCGGCGCCAGCGGCTTTCACGTTGGCCAGAGATTTGCCTTCGGCTTCGTC
>CANGKR010000192.1 GCA_947454355.1 Comamonadaceae bacterium | reverse complement strand
TCTTCATCCCCTTCGTCCATGGGCGTTTGGCAAACAGGGCAAACGGTGCCAAGCGAGGCCAATTGCAAAGGACGCCCCTCTCCAACCAGCGGCCCGATCTGTGCTTCGAACTGAGCAACCCAGCGCACAGCTGCTGACTGCAAACCCAAAGTGAAGCGCCAAACCGCCAAACGGCCCTGAGCATTGAAGAGCTGCAATGTCCCAACACCGGCATGGTCGTGGAGCTGGAGGGTCATGTCGGGTTGTAAAGGCCAGCTTGAAAAGGCACTATTCTCATTCGAAAGTACTAAAATCCGTTGGTTTGTCAAAAAAATTGTACTTTTTGAGAATGCCAAGGTGTCATCAAGGTCAACCTCTAGCCAGGCTGATGCGTTCTCTTCAGGTTGGAGGCGAGAAAGCAACTCGGCTTGCCAAGCATCCGGAATCACCGGTCTGGGCAAAGTAGAGGAAAGTGAAGGAATCATGAAAAATGAATCGCTGGTAACTTGGCCCGCTGACTCGCGAGCCGAGGAAAATAATCAAGCTTTGATGGAATCGAAGACGGCTTCCCCATTGCCTTTGTCTCTTGTCAACACCATCCCTGCCAGCAGCCCCACCGGCAACGCATTGTATCGCTGCCCTCCAAACCTGATGAGCGTCAAAAACATCCAATTCCTGCGCATGACCTACTTGCGCGGTCCCAGCATCTGGACTTACCCCCCGGTGATCGAGGCCTTGATCGACATTGGCGATCTGGAAGACTTCCCCTCCAATACCCTGCCCGGCTTCAATGAACGCCTCAAAGCATGGCTGCCTGAGATGATCGAGCACCGCTGCACGCCGGGTGTGCGGGGTGGCTTTTTCCAACGCCTGGACACCGGCACTTGGGCTGGTCACATCTTGGAGCACGTCAGCTTAGAGCTGCAAACCCGCGCTGGCATGCCGATGGGATTTGGTAAAGCACGTGAAGCCGGTCCACGCGGGGTTTACAAAGTCATCATCCGCACGGACCACGAAGAAGTGGGCAAAAATGCCTTGTTGATGGCCCGCGAGCTGATTCTGGCTGCCATCCACGACACGCCCTACGATGTGGCGCAAGCCATAGCCGACCTGACCGACATGGTCGACAGCCTGTGGATCGGCCCCAGCACCGCCAGCATCGTGACGGCGGCGGTGGATCGCAAGATTCCTTACATCCGCTTGAATGCAGGCAATTTGGTTCAGCTGGGCTACGGCATCAACCAGCGCCGCATCTGGACGGCCGAGACCGACAGCACCAGCGCGATTGCTGAAGGCATCTCCAAAGACAAAGACTTGACCAAACAACTGCTGGCCACCTGCGGTGTGCCTGTGCCCGAAGGTCAGATCGTGGACAGTCCGGCTGCCGCTTGGCAAGCTGCCCAGGACATCGGCTTGCCAGTGTGCGTCAAACCCAGCGATGGCAATCGCGCGCGCGGTGTCTCGCTGGACTTGAGCACGCAAGCGGACATCGAAGCGGCCTACGAGATCGCCCTCAAACAAGGCAGCGAAGTCATCGTCGAAAAATTCATCCAAGGCTCCGAACACCGCTTGTTGGTGGTGGGTGACCGCGTTGTAGCGGCCAGCCGCGGCGAGACTGCCAGCGTGACCGGCGACGGACGCCACACAGTGCGAGAGTTGGTGGCCTTGCAGATCAACTCCGACCCGCGTCGAGGCAGCGACGGCAGCTTGCCGCTTGAAAAAGTGCGTCTGCGCGGTAATAGCCCCGAAGTGCTGGAATTAGCCCGTCAAGGTTTGACGCCCGACTGCGTGCCTGAGGCCGATCGACTGGTACTGGTCAAACGCACCGGCAATATGACCATGGACGTCACCGATCGCGTTCACCCCGATGTGGCCGCACAAGTCGCACTGGCGGCACGCATCGTCGGGCTGGACATTGCTGGCGTGGACTTGGTCGCACAAGACATCTCACAACCCTTGAAAGCTCAAGGGGCAGCTGTGGTCGAAGTCAACGCCGGTCCCAGCCTGTTGATGCACTTGAACCCAGCCTCAGGCAAAGCCCGCCAAGTGGGCGAGGCGATCGCGCACCACTTGTTCCCCAGCAATGAAGCTGGTCGCATACCTGTGGTGGGCTTGATGGGTCACAATGACACCACCGGTCCGGCCAAACTGATTGCCTGGTTGCTGCACCTCAAAGGTCTGCAAACCGGCTTGGCCTGTGCCTGCGGCTTGTTCCTGGGCAATCGCCGCTTACAAAAGAAAAGCGCCATGGACTGGGAGACCGCCCAGCGTTTGTTGATCAACCGCGCCGCTCAGGCGGCCGTGTTTGAAAGTACAGCCCGTCACCTGCTGACCGAAGGCCTGCCCTACGACCGCTGCCAAGTGGGCGTGGTCACCAGCATGCCGCCGGCCCAAGGCCTACAAGACCTGTATGTTCACACCGATGATCAAATGCCCGGCTTTGTGCGCACCCAAATCGATGTGGTCTTGCCCAACGGCGCCTCGGTGCTCAATGCACAAGACGCTCAAGTGGTGGCATTGGCTGAATACAGTGACGGCGAAGTGATTTACTACGCACAGGACGAGCACAACCCTACACTGCAAAGCCACCGCGCCCAGAACGGCAAGGTGGTGTTTGCGCGGCAAGACCATGTCATTTGGGCACAAGGCACACAAGAGACCGAGGTCTTTACCTTGTCCGGTGCGGGTACCAGCAAAATCCTCAAAACACACCATCTGTCGCGTGACGACTTGCTGGCGGCAGCCAGCGCCGCATGGGCCTTGGACATTTCCAAGGACTTGATCCGTGCGGGCGTGAAAAGCTTTGGGCAAAGTCCCACCACGCACTGAGCGTGGGCAACAGGAAAATTGGTTCATGGAAGTTTCCAGAATTCGTGCGCTCCGCGGTCCTAACCTTTGGAGCCGGCACACTTGCCTTGAGGCCATCGTCACCTGCATGACGCCAGACCGGGATATCGTGCCCGGCAGCCCTTTCGAGAAACAACTGCGCCGGATCTTCCCGGCTTTGGCCTTCATTGAAGGCACGCGTGCGGGCCAGCAAGCCAGCATGGCCCATGCGCTTGAAAAAGTCATGCTGGGACTGCAAGCCCAGGCCGGCTGCACCGTGACCTTCAGCCACACCACCGTCACGCAAGATCCGGGTGTGTACCAGGTGGTGGTGCAATACACCGAAGAAGCCGTGGGCCGCCTGGCTCTAGAGCTGGCCGAAAAATTATGCAAAGCAGCCAAAGCTGGCGAATCCTTTGATTTAGCCGCAGCACTGGCCCAGTTGAGTGATCTCGACGAAGATGTCCGCTTGGGTCCCTCCACCGGCTCCATCGTGGATGCGGCGGTGATCCGAGGCATTCCTTACCGCCGCTTGACCGATGGCAGCCTGGTGCAATTTGGCTGGGGCTCTAAACAGCGACGCATCCAAGCCGCTGAAACGGACAGCACCAGTGCGATTGCCGAGTCGATTGCGCAAGACAAAGATCTGACCAAGTCCCTGCTGATGGCTGCAGGTGTGCCCGTGCCTGTGGGCAAACCGGCGCAAGACCTCGCCTCGGCGTGGGAGATCGCTGAAGATATCGGTTTGCCCGTGGTGGTCAAACCGCAAGACGGCAATCAAGGCAAAGGCGTGACCGTCAACATCGTGACGCGCGAACAGTTTGAAGAAGCCTACGAAACGGCCGCGACCTACGGTGAAGTCTTGGTCGAGAAATACCTGCCCGGTCATGACTACCGCTTACTGGTGGTCGGCAACAAATTGGTTGCCGCAGCTCGCCGTGAGCCGCCATTGGTGGTGGGCGACGGCGTGCACACTGTGCAAGAGTTGGTGAACCTGGTCAACGCCGATCCGCGCCGCGGCACCGGTCACTCCACATCCCTGACCAAAATTCGTTTTGACGGCATTGCGATTGCGCGCTTGTTGCAACAAGACTTCAAGCCTGAGTCGGTGCCTGAAAAAGGTCGCCGCGTAATCTTGCGCAACAACGCCAATCTGTCCACTGGCGGCACCGCCACCGACGTGACCGATGACGTCCACCCCGAAGTGGCCGCTCGTGCCATCGCAGCCGCGCAAATGGTGGGCGTGGACATTTGCGGTGTGGACGTGGTGACCGAGTCGGTTTTACGTCCCCTTGAAGAACAACACGGCGGCATCGTCGAAGTCAACGCCGCGCCCGGCCTGCGCATGCACATCAGTCCCTCGTTCGGCAAGGGGCGCAATGTGGGCAAAGCGGTCATTGATAACATGTTTGCGCCCAACGATAACGGCCGCATCCCCGTGATTGCGGTGACCGGAACCAATGGCAAAACAACGACCGTGCGCTTGACTTCACACTTGCTCAAAACGCAGGGCTTGCGGGTGGGCATGACCAACACAGACGGCGTGTATGTCAATGGCCGGCAAATCGACGATGGGGACTGCAGTGGCCCACGCAGCGCCCGCAATGTATTGATGCACCCCGATGTCGATGCCGCAGTATTCGAAACCGCACGCGGTGGCTTGCTCCGCGAAGGCCTGGCCTTCGACCG
>CANGKR010000191.1 GCA_947454355.1 Comamonadaceae bacterium | reverse complement strand
GGGATCAGGTACTCGGGACCAAACACCAAGGGCTCGCCTGCGTAGGCGGCCGCAACCACCTCGCTTTGTTCGGCCTGCGCCAGCTCGGCAATGGCGTAGACCGAGGCGATTTCCATCTCTTCAGTGATGGTGGTCGCGCCGCAGTCGAGCGCCCCCCTGAAGATGTAGGGGAAGCACAGCACGTTGTTCACCTGATTGGGGTAGTCGGTACGCCCGGTGGCCATGATCGCGTCGTCCCGCACTGCTTTGACTTCGGCCGGATCGATTTCGGGGTTGGGGTTGGCCAAAGCAAAGATCAAGGGCTGCGCAGCCATGGACTGGACCATGTCCTGTTTGAGCACGCCGCCTGCGGACAAGCCCAAAAACACATCCGCTCCGGCAATGACTTCTCGCAAAGTGCGCAGATTGGTTTTTTGCACGAACTGGATTTTGTCTTCGTCCATCAACTCGGTGCGACCTTCGTAGACCACCCCCGCCAGGTCAGTGACCCAGATGTTTTCGCGCGGCACGCCCAGCTTGACCAGCAAGCCCAAACAAGCCAGCGCCGCAGCGCCTGCACCCGAGGTGACCAACTTGATTTGCTTGAGGTCCTTGCCCACCACCTTCAAGCCGTTGAGCAAGGCGGCACCCACCACGATGGCCGTGCCATGCTGGTCGTCATGAAAGACCGGAATCTTCATGCGTTCGCGTAACTTGCGCTCGATGTAGAAGCAGTCCGGCGCCTTGATGTCCTCAAGGTTGATGCCGCCAAAGGTCGGCTCCAATGAGGCGATGATGTCGACCAGCTTGTCGGGATCTTTTTCGTTGATTTCGATGTCAAACACATCGATGCCCGAGAACTTCTTGAACAAGACGCCCTTGCCCTCCATGACGGGCTTGCTGGCCAGCGGGCCGATGTCGCCAAGTCCCAGCACAGCCGTGCCATTGGTCACCACGCCCACCAAGTTGCCGCGGCTGGTGTATTTGAAGGCGTTGGCTGGGTCCTTGACGATTTCTTCGCAAGGGGCCGCCACACCGGGTGAGTAAGCCAGCGCCAAATCGTGCTGGTTGATCAACTGCTTGGTGGGCGAGATGGCAATTTTGCCGGGAGTGGGGAACTCGTGGTATTCGAGCGCAGCTTTGCGCAATTGGTGGCGCTGTTCTTCGGCCTGGACCTTGTTGGTCGTCATGCAGTATCTCCGGTGTTTGCAGCTTCCCGCCCGGATCAGGCAGGTGGCAAGTGCCTGAATTCTAGACCTGTTACATCCGCGACTGACTGTGGACAACCACAGGTCAGGACAAGGCACTTTTTACTTTGGGGCAAAGACCGTTAAAGCTGATAGCCGCTTGACTGCGCGAATCAGCGCAAGTGCTTGTGTCTTTTGAAGCCCAAAGCCTGTGCAATTGAAATTTGTCGCGCACCCGGCTGCAACGAAAATCGCTCACCCGCACTCAGACTGCCCGGTGTGTCGACCGCCAGGTAAAAACCGCAGCGCTCGCTGATGACCATGTCTTTGGCCGCTTGGGCATAACCCATGACTGCGTTGAATTTACCGCAGGGCTCGCGAGGCTGGGTGATGCGCAACACACAATCCGGGAAATGCAGGGTATCGCCAATGAAGGCCTGCTGCTCGAGCAGGCCGGTGATGCTCAAGTTCTCGCCCACAAAGCCGGGCGGCAAGCTCTCGTCAAACAGGCTCACGCCGTGCTGAGCGCGTTGCTGCTGCCAATAAACCAGATGCTCCATCGGAAAGGCATAGACCGCTTTGTCCCTGCCGCCATGTACGCTCAGATCTGCTTGTTGGTCGCCCGCCATGCCCAAGGCGCCCACGGCCACCGCCCCATCGATGGACGTTTTTCCGATGGCCGACATGAGTTGGCGCTCACCCACGCGCAGGCGTCGCACCGCCCCGACATTGATGTGCACCAGTTGCATGGGGCCTGGCCTCAAGCGCGCATCAAGGCTTCGATTTCGTCGGCCTTGACGGGTACATCCCGCGTGATCAACTCGCAGCCTGTGGCCGTGACCACCGCGTCGTCTTCGATGCGGATGCCGATGTTCCAGAACTGCTCGGGCACACCGGCGCCGGGCCGCACATAAATGCCCGGCTCGATCGTGAGCACCATGCCCGGCTGCAGGATGCGGCTGGGTCGGTCCTTGATCAGCTCACCGCTCAGTGGGTCTTTGCGTTCGCTGAACTGCCCGACCTGCGAAGGCTCCACATAGCTGCCGCAATCGTGCACATCCATGCCCAACCAATGGCCCGTACGGTGCATGTAAAACTGGAAATAACTGCGATTGGCAATCACATCTTGCGCCGAGCCGACTTTGTTCTTGTCGAGCAAACCGACATCGAGCATGCCCTGCGCCAGCACCGCCACCGTGGCCTCATGTGGCTCCACAAAACGCGCACCTTGATGGGTCGCGGCGATGGCCGCGTCCTGTGAGGCCAGCACCAGGTCATACAGCTCGCGTTGGGGCCCGCTGAATTTACCGTTGGCCGGAAATGTGCGGGTGATGTCGCTGGCATAGCCGTCGAGCTCGCAACCCGCGTCGATCAACACCAGGTCGCCGCTTTGAATCAGCGCTTTGTCGGCGCGGTAATGCAGTACACAGGCATTGGCGCCACCCGCCACGATGGAGCCATAAGCGGGGTATTGCGATCCGTGCTGGCGGAACTCGTGCAGCAACTCGGCGTCCAAGTGGTATTCGCGCACCTCTTGTCCGGCGCGCAGCATGGCCGCGCTGCGCTGCATGGCGCGAATGTGCGCACGCGCACTGATCTGCGAGGCACGTCGCATGATGTCCAGTTCGTGGTCATCTTTGACCAAACGCATTTCGTCCAGAATGCCGCACAAGTCGCGTTGTTGTTCAGGACACAGGGCGCCGTATCGCACACGGGCCCGCACCGCATGCAGCCAGCCGTCGACTCGGCCTTCCAAGCCTTTGTGGATGGCAAAGGGGTACCAGACCGTGCTGCGGTTTTCGAGCATGCGCGGCAAATGCGTGTCCAGTGTGGTGATGGCATGGGCGGCCTGAACGCCCAAGGCGGCGGGCGCTGCTTCAGGGCCCAGCCGGATGCCATCCCAGATTTCACGCTCCATGTCCTTGGGCTGGCAAAACAGGGTGCACTCGCCCTCGGCGGTGATGACCAAACTGGCATGCGGTTCGGTGAAGCCCGTGAGGTAGTAAAAATAGCTGTCGTGCCGGAACAGGAAATCGCTGTCGCGGTTACGCGGATGTTCTAGCGCGGTCGGGATGATGGCGATACCGCCTGCGCCCAATTGGGCAGCGACGCGGGCGCGGCGTTGGGCATATAAGTTCACTGCAGTCATGTTCTGTTTATGAGTTGAGTTCATTCAAGCGTTGGGGGGTGCCGACATCGATCCAAGGGCCTTCGTAAAGCTGCGCACTGACCAAACTTTGATCCATCGCGGCCCGCAGCAGCGGTGCCAGTGGCGCCGCCGTGCCTTGGGGGTTGCCGGGCACGATGTCGCAAAGGGGTAGTTCAAAAAAGGCACGTTTGTAAAGCGCAATGGTACTGAATGTGTAGAGCGGCGGCCCCTCGGCCTGCCTGGGTAGATTCAAGGCCAAGCCACCAGACAAACCAAAGTCGCCCAAGGGGTTGTGGCTGGGGTTCGGCACAAGCCAAAGATGAGCCAATTGCGGGCTGGCGCGAAAACGCTCGAGCGCAAACGCTTCGAAGCGGAAACCTGGCACGTACACATCGCCAGCGACCACCCAAAAAATGTCCTGCAGCTTGGGCAAAGCGCGTGAAATCCCTCCTGCAGTTTCCAGGGCATAACCAAAGTCTTGCCCCTCGTGGGAATACACGATCTGCGCCGTGCCAGCGTCGGGCAAAGACACGCTCGCACCGTAATGGCTGTGAATGGCTTGACCCAACCACGCTGTGTTGATCAACAGGTGGTCAAAACCCCCACGCACCAAGCCCTCCATGGGCCACTGCATCAAGGGTTTGCCTTGCACGCTCAGCAGGGGTTTGGGCGTGACATCGGTCAGGGGGCGCATCCGCTCACCCCGGCCGGCTGCCAAAATCATGGCGCTGGCCAAAGGGGCAGCCGCCGAGCCATGCGAAGGGAGTGGATTCATGCCGCTATGTTGCCATGCTTGGCGCATGGACCTGCTGGCTGGCACCGGTAAACCGCTAAAATCTCGGGTTTACCAGAATACTTCCCCGGAGCTGAATCTTCATGGCCAATCCACAACAAATGGCTAACGCCATCCGCGCCCTGTCCATGGACGCTGTTCAACAAGCCAACTCCGGTCACCCCGGTGCCCCCATGGGCATGGCTGACATGGCTGTGGCGCTGTGGGGCGAGCACCTGCAGCACAACCCGGGCAACCCGCATTGGGCCAACCGCGACCGCTTTGTGCTGTCCAACGGCCACGGCTCCATGCTGATTTATTCGGTCTTGCATTTGACCGGCTACAAGCTGCCGATCGAAGAACTGAAAAACTTCCGCACCCTGCACAGCAAAACCGCAGGCCACCCCGAAGTGGGCGTGACCCCCGG
>CANGKR010000190.1 GCA_947454355.1 Comamonadaceae bacterium | reverse complement strand
TGGCCTTGGCCTGAGAGTCTTCGCCCAGGATCGGGTAGAGGATGTGATAGATCGTGACGTTCTCGATCTTGGACAGGTCCTTTTCAAAGCGCTTGCAGTAACCGCAGTTGGGGTCAGCAAAGACGGCCAGTTTGCGCTTGCCGTTCCCCCGCACCTGGGTGAAGGCGTTTTTCAGGGGCAGCGCGTCAAAGTCAATGGCCGAGAGTTTGTCGATACGCTCTTCGGTCAAATTGCGTTTTTGTTTGAGGTCGATCAGCGACCCCTGGATCAGGTAATTGCCTTCGGCGTCGGTGTAGTAAATATCGCTGCCGTTGATGCGGATCTCCATCAAACCGGCAATGGGGGTCTTGCTGATCTCGTCGATCTTGGCCTGCGCAGGCAAACGCTCGGCCAGGTTTTTGCGCAACAAGGCTTCATCGGCATGGGCCCAGCCGTTTAGGCTGGCGAACAAGGCGATCATCAAGGTGCCCTTCAGGCTCCAGGTGCGCCAGGCGCGAGTAGGTGTGTAGGTCATTCGGTGCTTCATGGGTTTAGCGCATCGCTTGGGCGGTGGCCCAGCGTTTCAGGGGGCTGAGCTGGTCAAAGGCATTCAAGCCCCAGTTGCGCAGGGTAGGCCAGGGGGTGCCGTTTTGAGCAAACAGGCTTTGCAGTTGATCGGTCACCCAGCCCATCGCGTGAACATCAGCTTGCCGTGCCCGCTCGTATCGGCGCAGTAATTTCAAATCGTTCAGAGGGCGCCAAAACTCTTTAGCCTCCAACACCTTGGCCAAGGCAGCTACATCGGCCAGGCCCAAGTTCAGGCCTTGTCCGGCCAAGGGGTGCAGGGCATGGGCAGCATCGCCAGCCAGCGCAAAGCTGCGGCCTGCGTGTCCGGGCATGGGGCCGATCCAGCGGCCAGCGCGGGCCAATTGCAGCGGCCACACCGCACGTGGCCCTGTCAGTTGCATGGCCCCGAGGGCTTGGTGGGCTGCTTGCGCGATGGCGTCTTCAAACTCGGCTTCGGGCATGTCCTTCAATTGCGCAGCCCGTCCGGCAGGGGCCGACCAGACCACCGCCACCTCGTGGCTGTCTGCGCCGCCGATGGGCAAGCACGCCAGGATGGCTGCCTGATCGGGCGTGACGCCTGCCTCAAACCATTGCCGAGCGGTTTGTTGGTGCGGCAAGTCGCAGCGCACCCGGGTGGCCAGGGCATGTTGTGTGTAGGCTTTGATGTCAAAGGGCACACCCAGTTCGGCACGGGTGCGGCTGGCACGGCCTTCGCAAATCACTGTCAAGGGTGCTTGCACCGTCGCCAGGGCATCGTGTGCAAAAACTTCAATCAGGGGTTGGAACTTCACAGCTTCGGCCAACTGGTGTTCGAGCGCGGGCACATCGACCATCCAGTTCAGGGCCTCTACCCCTTGTTCGTTGGCTCTAAAGTTCAAAGTGCCACCATCATCGCCACAGACCTGCATGTTCAAGATCGGGGTGATGGCCAACCCTTCGGGCCAGCAGCGGATGGACGTGAGCAGCTCACGGGCTGCCGCATTCAAGGAATAAGCCCGCACATCGCTGTGCGCTTCGCTCGTCGCGATGGCTGTTTGCACCAGCGCCACACGCCAGCGTTGTTTGGCCAGCAACAAGGCCAGGCTGCGCCCCACAATGCCACAGCCGCGAATACAAATGTCAAAGTCAAGCGCCATGGCCTGATTGTAGGAGCCTAGGGCGTACCCCCTGGCGCAGGCCAGACGAGATCACGTCCCGTGCGCAGGGTGAATGCCTGCACATCCTCCGGGCTGTCCAAGTCCATCGTGTAATGCGCATTGCCACTCGCCCAGCGGTAGACCTGCTCGGGGTGAGCTTGCTGCCATTGCCGACCGCCCCATTCGCCGCTGGCGGCCAGCAAGGCGTCACGCACTTCGGGGGTAAAGACCACCGGATTGCCGGGCTGACCCGCTACCCTTGCTTGGGTGAAGGTGCAACCGGCAGGGCGTTCTTGGTGCGCTTGCAAAAGGTCGGTGATGTCCCGTGCGGTGATCAAGGGTTGATCGGCCAAGCCAATCAAATAACCCTGCGCATGGGGGCAGGCTTGGGCGCTGGCTTGCAGGCCGATCCGTAGCGACGAGGCCTGGCCTTCTTGTGGATGGGGGTTGTGCACCACTTGCACTGACAGACCATGCAAGACCGCTGCAATGGCAGGCGCATAGTGTCCCAGCACCACCACGATGTCGGTGATGCCCGCGGCCCGCCAAGCCCCAATTTGCCGCACGATCAGGCTTTGCCCATCCCATTGCATCAGGCATTTGGGCCGCCCGCCCATGCGCGTGGCCGATCCAGCGGCCAGCATCACTGCGGCCACAAAGGAAGGGGTTTCAGGCAGGCGTTCAGACATCGCAAGGCAGTTTACTGCTCGAGCAATTGCTCGAGTGGCGGGTCAGTCAAGCCTCATTACAGCATGCGCAAGCCGCAACATTACAATCTCCCGCATACCCCCTGACCCGCGCTGATGACTGGATCGGGTGCTTCAACCACGCCCAAGCGGGGCTGCTGGTGCTGGGGGGCTCCCCTGACTGAAGGATGAATGATGAGTTTGAAATGCGGCATCGTGGGCTTGCCCAATGTTGGAAAGTCCACCCTGTTCAATGCCTTGACCAAAGCCGGAATCGCGGCCGAGAACTACCCCTTTTGCACCATCGAGCCTAATGTGGGCGTGGTTGAAGTACCTGACCCGCGTTTGCAGCAGCTGGCGCAGATCATCACGCCCGAGCGCATCGTGCCCGCCATCGTGGAGTTTGTGGACATCGCTGGCCTGGTGGCCGGGGCCAGCACAGGTGAAGGTCTGGGCAACAAATTTTTGGCGCACATCCGCGAAACCGATGCCACCATCAACGTGGTGCGCTGCTTTGAAGACGACAACGTGATCCACGTCTCCGGCAAGGTGGACCCGATCTCGGACATCGAGGTGATTCAGACCGAGTTGTGCCTGGCCGATTTGGCCTCGGTAGAAAAAGCATTGCACCGGATCACCAAGACCGCCCGCTCGGGCGACAAAGAGTCCATCAAGCTGGTGGCCATTTTGGAGAAATGCCAGACCGCCTTGAACGACACCAAGCCCGTGCGCACGATCGACTTCAGCAAAGAAGAACTGCCTTTGCTCAAACAGTTTTTCTTGATCACCGCCAAGCCCGCCATGTTTGTGGCCAACGTATCCGAAGACGGTTTTGAAAACAACCCCCTGCTTGATCGCCTCAAGGCCTATGCGGATGCACAAAAAGCCCCAGTGGTGGCCATTTGCGCCAAGCTCGAGGCCGAGATGAGCGAGATGAGTGACGAGGACCGCCAAATGTTCCTCGAAGAGTTGGGCCAGGACGAACCCGGCCTGAACCGTTTGATTCGCTCGGCCTACAAGTTGCTGGGTTTGCAAACGTATTTCACAGCGGGTGTGAAAGAAGTGCGTGCCTGGACGATCCACGTGGGCGACACGGGGCCACAGGCAGCGGGCGTGATTCACACCGACTTTGAAAAAGGCTACATCCGCGCCCAAACCATTGCGTTTGACGACTTCATCGCCTTCAAGGGCGAGCAAGGCGCCAAGGACGCGGGCAAGATGCGTGCTGAGGGCAAGGAATACGTGGTGAAAGATGGCGATGTGATGAACTTTTTGTTCAGCTCCTGATTGCCACTCCCTCTTTTGAAAGGTCGAAATGTCCAAATTGCGGTTGAGTTTTGCTTGCTGGAACTATGACCGCACGCGGGCCTTGATGGACGGCTCGGTGGCGGTGGACGGCATCGATTTGAATTACCTGAACCTGCCGGTCGAAGAAACCTTTTACCGTCAGGCTCGTTTTCAAGAGTTCGATGTCTGCGAGATGTCGCTGTCGTCTTACTGTGTATCTTTGCACCGTCCGGATCGACCTTTCGTGGCAATTCCGGTGTTTCCCTCGCGGTTTTTCCGCCATTCGTGCATTTACATCCACGCCAACTCGGGCATCCAAGAGCCCAAGGATCTGATCGGCAAGCGCATCGCCAGCCCCGAATACCAAATGACCGCACCGGTCTGGATTCGCGGCATTTTGTCGGACCACTATGGCGTGCCCGTGGATGCGCAGCCCTATCTGTTTGGTGGTGAAGAAGAAACCGGCCGCATCGAAAAGCTCAAGCTGCAGCTGCCTCCCCATATCCAGGTGCACCCGATCGGGCCGGACCAGACTTTGTCGCAAATGCTGCATGACGGCGAGCTCGACGCGCTCTACACCGCCCGCATGCCTTCGTCGTTCTTGAAGGGCGACGGCAAAGTCAAACGCTTGTTTGAAAACTATGTCGACGTCGAGCGGGCGTATTACCGTCAGACCGGCATCTTCCCGATCATGCACTGCGTGGTGATGCGCCGCGAAGTCTACGAGGCCAACCGCTGGATCGCCCAGTCGCTGACCAAGGCCTTCATTGAAGCGCAAAAACGCACTTACGAAGACCTTTACGAAACCGCGGCCCTCAAGGCCATGCTGCCATGGCTGACCGCCCACGTGGAAGACGCTCGCCGCGAGTTCGGCCCCGACTGGTGGTCTTACGGCTTGGAAAAAAACACCCAGGT
>CANGKR010000189.1 GCA_947454355.1 Comamonadaceae bacterium | reverse complement strand
GTCAACACTGAATCGGCCCGTCTGGCCGATTTGACGGCCAAGGTCGAGGCGCTAAAGGCCTTGCAAGAGAAAGTTCGTACCGACGGCAAGCTCCAGCCTTGGCTGGCCAAACATGGCCTGGACAATTTGCAAGGCTTGTGGAATCGACTCCAAATGGAGCCCGGTTGGGAAAACGCGCTGGAATCGGCACTGCGCGAGCGCTTGATGGCCTTGGAAGTCTCGCGCCTGGATATGGTGCGGGCGTTTGCCACCGATGCGCCACCGGCCAAGCTGTCTTTCTTTCATGCGCCTTCTGCTGGAACCTACACCGCACGTTCCGGCTTGCCGGCTGGCTGTAAGCCTCTGGCGGATTTTTTGCGTTTGAGCGATGCTGGCTTGTCTGCTTTGCTCGGCCATTGGCTCCAGGGCTGCTGGACCGCGCCGAACCTTGAAGATGCCCTGGCCTGGCGCGATCAATTGCAAGCGGGGGAAGTCCTTTACGTGCAAACCGGTCATGCGATCACTTCTCACAGCGTGAGCTTTTACGCCCAGGACTCTGAGCAGGCAGGCATGCTGGCCCGTGCGCAGGACATCGATAACTTTGAGAAGCAACTGCGCGCGCAGAACCTGATCAACGAGGAGGCTCGTTCGGCCTTGGTGCGCGCCGAAGCCGCTTATGCCGACGCCACTTCACGTTTGATGACTGTGCGCCGCGAAGCCAGTGAAACCCAGTCACGCGCCCATGAGTTACAAGTCGAAACCCTGCGCTTGTCGCAATTGGCAGAGCAAACTCGTGCGCGCAGTGAACAGATCCACAACGATCTGACCGAAGTGCAGGATTTGCTGGAGGCATTGCAGGAGCGCCGCATCACGGCTGAAGGTCGTTTTGAAGAACTTGACATGCAATTGGCCGACAGCCAAGAGCGCCATGCCCAACTCGATGATCGGGTCATTGAGTGCGAACGCAAGCTCTCTGAGTGTCGCGAGCAGCAACGCAGCCTGGAACGTCAAGCCCAAGAAGCGGTATTCGCCCAACGAAGCTTGGCTTCGCGGCGAGATGAGCTTAGCCGAGCGGTCGAAACTGCGGCTCAGCAAACCCTGGCCATTGCTGAAGAAGAACAACGTGCCCAAGAAGAGCTGGTCCGTTTGACCGACGCCTCTGCGCAAGGCGGCTTGCAAGACGCCCTGAACATGAAGCTTGAGCGCGAAAAGACATTGGGCGGTCGGCGCAGTGAATATGACGATCTGACTGCCAAGCTTCGCGCCAGCGACGAACGTCGTTTGAGTTTCGAGCGCGAACTCGATCCCTTGCGCCAGCGCATCACCGATTTGCAGCTCAAGGAACAGGCTTCCCGTTTGGGTATGGAGCAATACACCCAGTTGTTGGCCGATGCGCAAGCCGACTTGGCTTTGGTGGCCCAGTCCATCGAAACCGATGGCGTGCGTTTGCATGGCTTGCAAGGTGAGATCGACCGACTCAACCGCGAAATTTCAGCCTTGGGCGCTGTTAACTTGGCTGCGCTCGACGAACTGGCTACATCGCGCGAACGCAAAACATTCCTCGATGCCCAAAACGCTGACCTGACCGAGGCCATGAACACTCTGGAAGACGCCATCCGCAAGATCGACGCCGAAACCCGCGATCTGTTGGGCGGCACATTCAACACCGTTAACGAGCATTTCAGCCGCATGTTCCCTGAGTTGTTTGGCGGTGGCAATGCGCGACTGGTGATGACCGGGGATGAAATTCTGGATGCAGGCGTGCAGGTATTGGCCCAGCCGCCTGGCAAGAAAAACCAAACCATCCATTTGTTGTCAGGCGGCGAAAAAGCGCTTACAGCGATCGCTTTGGTGTTTGCGATTTTCCAGCTCAATCCTGCGCCGTTTTGCTTGCTCGATGAGGTCGACGCTCCACTTGACGACGCCAACACCGAGCGTTATGCCAAGTTGGTGCGCAGCATGGGCAAAGAAACTCAGTTTTTATTCATCAGCCATAACAAGATCGCCATGGAAATGGCTGAGCAATTGATCGGTGTGACCATGCAAGAGCAGGGTGTTTCTCGCATCGTGGCCGTGGACATGGAGTCTGCCGTGACCATGGCCGAGTTGTGATGAGTCATTTTGCAAACCCAATTTTCAGATTTATCAAAGCATGACTTCCTTGCAAATCAGTTTGTTGGCCATTGGTGGATTTACCTTGCTGGCCGTAGTGATCTACAACCAGTGGACCGCTCGAAAAAACGCGCCACGACAAGCCGATTTTGAGCCCTCCTCCGAACTGCCGGACAGCCTGTCCTTGGACCCCCAGGGGCCGATCGAGCCGGTGATGGTAGATGACCTGGCCAGCTTTCCAGCGCCAGACAAGAAACCATCCATTGATGCCTTGATCGATGCCATCGCCCCGATTGAGCTCGAATCTTTGGTTTCGGGTGATGCTGTTCTCGCGGCCATGCCGCACACACGCCGCGTGGGCACCAAACCGTTTTCGGTCGAGGCCTTGAACGAAACCACCGGCGAGTGGGAAACCCCTCATGCCGGGCGCCGCTACAGCGCAGTGCAAGCTGCCGTTCAGTTGGCTAACCGTGTGGGTCCCATCAATGAGATTGAATTTTCTGAATTTGTTGTCAAAGCCCAAGCAGTGGCTGATGATTTAAATGGCGAGACCAACTTTCCTGACATGCTGGAAGAAGTCGCTCGTGGCCGCGAGCTGGACCAGTTCGCCAGCGCGCACGATGCTCAATTGAGCTTTACGGTCTGCGCTCAGGCCTCGGCCTGGAGCCCGGGCTACATTCATCAACATGCAGCGCGTTTGGGCTTTGTAGCGGGTGTCATCCCCGGACGCATGGTCTTGCCTGCAGCGGTACAGGGGGCTGCACCGATTTTGTCTTTGGTGTTTGACACGCAAGCGGCCATGGCCGATGACCCGGCTTTGTCGGCCATTCGTGAATTCACAATGAGTCTGGATGTGCCGCAAATCAGTCGCACCGATACACCGTTCCGTTTGTTGCGCGACGCTTCCAATATGCTGAGCCAGGCGATGGACGGTGTGGTCACCGACGGTGGTGGCCGCATTTTGAATGAGGCGCAGCTGGACTCCATTGCCCTCGATTTGGAGCAGCTTTACGATGCCTTGGACAGCCGGGAACTGTCGGCCGGCTCACCCCAAGCGCGTCGCTTGTTCTCCTGAGCATCTGCGCGATGATCACAAGGGATCTTTTCGCCCAAGTGCAATCCTTGCGCCAAGCCTTACACCACCACGGATACTGCTACTACACACTGGATGCGCCTGAAATCCCTGACGCGGAATACGACCGTTTGTTTCGCCAGCTGCAAGCCCTCGAAGCTGATCACCCCGAACTCTTGACACCTGATTCTCCGACGCAACGGGTGGGCGGCGTTGTGCTGGCGGCTTTTGCCACGGTCATGCACCGCATGCCGATGCTGAGCATTCGCACCGAAACCGATACCGAGTCCTCCGGCGCTTTGGCTTTTGATGTGCGTGTGCACCGTGAGTTGGGTTGGTCCGAGGACAAGCTGATCGAGTACGTGGCTGAATTGAAGTTCGATGGTCTGGCCATGAGCCTGCGTTATGAGCAGGGTGCACTGGTTCAGGCCGCCACGCGCGGTGACGGTGAAAGTGGCGAAGACGTGACGGCCAATATCCGCACGATAGGGCAGATCCCCTTGCGACTGCAGGCCACCAGCCATTTGCCAGTGCCGGATGTGTTGGAGGTGCGAGGCGAGGTCTACATGCGGCGAGACGATTTCGAGGCCTTGAACGAGCGCCAGCGAGCGCGCATTGCTGCTGGTGCAAAGGGTGAGAAGACCTTTGTGAACCCGCGCAACGCTGCGGCAGGGGCCGTGCGCCAGCTGGATTCGGGCATCGCTGCAGACCGGCCTTTGAGCTTTTTTGCCTACGGCTTAGGCGAGGTCTCGGGCGCTGCACAGCCGCTATGGGCAAGTCATTTCGACATGCTCATGCAGCTCAAAGCCTGGGGCTTTCCGGTGGCCGAGCAAACAGCGGTGGTTGAAGGCGCCGTAGGCCTGGTGGGCTTTCACCAACGCATGGCTGCCGAGCGCGACCGACTGCCTTACGACATCGACGGTGTGGTCTACAAGGTCAACGACCTGACCCTGCAGCAGCAATTGGGCTTTGTGACCCGCGAGCCCCGCTGGGCCGTGGCCCACAAATACCCGGCGCAAGAAGAGATGACCACCGTGCAAGCCATCGATGTGCAGGTGGGCCGCACTGGCAAGTTGACCCCTGTGGCCAAGCTGGCCCCCGTATTTGTGGGCGGTGTCACGGTGACCAATGCCACGCTGCACAACGAGCTCGAGGCCCGCCGCAAGGACGTGCGGGTGGGCGACACCGTGATCGTGCGCCGCGCAGGCGATGTCATCCCCGAGGTGGTGTCGGTGGTGCTGGACAAGCGCCCGGCTGACGCCATGGTCTTTACCATGATGAGCCACTGCCCCGTGTGCGGCAGCTTGGCCGAACGCGAAGAGGGCGAAGCCGACCACCGCTGCACGGGCGGGCTGTTTTGCAGCGCCCAGCGCAAGCAAGCCGTCTGGCACTTTGCGCACCGCCGCGCCATGGACGTCGATGGTTTGGGC
>CANGKR010000188.1 GCA_947454355.1 Comamonadaceae bacterium | reverse complement strand
GTTCGCTAAGCGGCGGCTTCTCTGCGCAGACATATCTATTGAAAAAACAGGAGACCTCATGACAAACCGCCGTCAACTTTTACAAGCATCCATGGCCAGCGCGATGGCCATGGCTTGGCCATCGGCTTTCAGCCAGGCGTGGCCTGCCAAGCCCATCAATTACTTGGTGGCCTTTCCGGCAGGTGGCACCACCGACATCCTAGCTCGTGTGGTCTCACAAAAATTGGGTGCAGCCTTGGGCACCACCTTGGTGATTGAGAACAAAGGCGGCGCCGGCGGCAGCGTAGGTTCTGAGATTGCGGCCCGTGCACCGGCTGATGGCTACAACCTGTTGGGCGGTACTATCAGCTCGCACGCTATCAATGTGAGTCTTTACCCCAAGCTGGGCTATGACCCGATCAAATCTTTCACGCCGGTTTACCTTTATGGCACCAATCCGGTGGTCCTGGTCGTGGCGGCCAACAGTCCTTACAAGACGCTCAAAGACCTGTTGACTGCGGCCAAAGCCAATCCCGAAAAACTCTCAGGCGCCTCGGCAGGCAATGGCACTTCTCAGCATTTGGCGCAGGAGTTATTGGCTTTCAAAGGCGGCGTCAAATTCACCCACGTGCCTTACAAGGGCAGTGCACCGGCCATTCAAGATGTGATGAGCGGGCAGGTGGACTTCATGTTCGACACCACCGTGGTGGCAGGGGCGCACATTCAAAGCGGCAAACTGCGGGCCTTGGCGGTCACATCGGCCAAGCGCCTGACAGACACTCTGACCGACGTGCCCACCGTGGCCGAATCAGGTTGGCCGGGTCTGCAGGGTTTTGAGGTGGTGTCCTGGCAAGGCTTGTTTGCCCCCGCAGGCACGCCCAAGCCGATCGTTGACAAATTGCATGGCGAGATTTTGAAAATCATGCAAACTCCTGAGATGCAAGAGCGCATCAAAGGTCTGGGCATGCAGCCGTCCACATTGACCACCGATCAAATCTCGGCCTTCCAGAAATCTGAGATTGACAAGTGGGCTCAAGTGATCAAAGCGGCCAATATCAAAGTCGATTAAGGCGCATCATGAAAAAAACCTGCAGTCTGCTGTTCGCTTTGCTCTTGACATTGGGTGCACAAGCTCAAATTGCCCCAACCCCTTATCCCAACAAGCCTCTCAAAATCGTGGTGCCCTTTCCAGCAGGGGGCACCTCGGACGTCCTGGCCCGATTGATCGGCCAGAAAATGACCGAGAGCTGGGGCCAGCCGGTTGTCATCGACAACAAACCCGGCTCCAGCGGCAACTTGGGCGCCGATCTGGTAGCCAAAGCCGTGCCGGACGGTTACACATTGGTGCTGATGGATGTGGGCAATTTGGTGATCAGCCCCGCCTTGTTCAAGCTGCCCTTCAACGTGGTGAACGATTTTGCCCCGGTGGCCATGGTGGCCTATTCACCCCACTTGCTGGCCGTCAGTACCCAAGTGCCCGCCAACACCCCTGCCGAGTTGGTGGCCTATGCCAAAGCGCAAAAAGGCAAACTCAATTACGCGGTGGCCGCGGGCATGGGCAGTGCCTCGCACCTGGCGGGTGTGATGTTTGCACAGCGCCAAGGCCTGGAGTGGGGTTATGTCCCTTACAAAGGCGGCGCTCAAGCCATCACCGATCTGATCGGCGGCCAGGTGGACGTGATGTTCAATGGCATGGTCGCCACCTACCCGCATGTCAAGGCGGGCAAGATCAAGTTGATCGCCATCTCCAGCAACAAACGCAATCCCCAAATGCCCGAGACTCCGACGGTGTCAGAAAGCCTGCCAGGGTTTTTGACGGGTAGTTTCCAAGGCCTCTTGGCGCCTGCGGGCACGCCCAAGCCGGTGATCGACAAGCTGTATGCCGAAGTGCAGCGCATTGCGAATTTGCCCGATATCAAAGAGCGTCTGACCACCTTGGGCGCCGAGCCTTCTGCGATGACGCCCGATCAGTTTGGCAACTGGCTGAAAAGCGAGATCCCGGCCATGGCCAAAATTGTCAAGGACGGCAAAATTACCGTCGATTGAGCCACCCGGCCCAGCAACCGAAACCGGCAATCATGCCCATGCCGGTCAAGGCCAGTTCATCGGGCATGTGGCCAAACATCCACCATCCGCCCAGGGCTGAAAATCCGATCGCGGTGTACAGGTAAGGCGTCAACACGGAAGCTGGCGCTTTGGAAAAAGCCAGCACCGTGAAATACTGCCCATACGATCCCGCCAAGGCCACGAACAGCAACAGCGCCACTTCCGGCCAGGACATGCTGTCTGGCCAGAACCAAGGCGCCAGTGCGGACATGACCGCACAACCGAGCAAGCTGGTGCACAACTGGATGGTCAAGGGCGAGTCTTGCCTCGCCAGGACACCCGTCAGCAATTGAAAGCCGGTGTAGCAGACCACCCCCATCAAGGCCAGTCCCGCTCCCAGTGGGTCCACCGCACCGCCAGGGCGCACCACCAGAAGTGCCCCCGCCAAGCCGCCGGCAATGCATAACCAACCCATCCAGGACACGCGCTCCTTCAAGACGACAGAAGCCACCAGAGTCACAGCCACTGGTACCAGACAGTAAATGGCTGTGAATTCTGCCACCGGGATGCGTTGCAGAGCGCCATATCCAAACACACTGCCGGCCACCACGAGGCAGCCGCGAATCAGTTGCAATTTCCATTGCCGGGTGCGCCACAGCGGGCCACCACCGCGCCGCCAGATGGTGGTGGTGATCAAGACCGTTTGCAGGGCGTAACGGGCCCAAATGATGATGACCGGGGTCACACTGAGCATCAGCTTTTTGCTGAAAGTGTCCTGCGTCGACAGGCAGGCCATGGCGGCCACCAGAGTCAGGATGGCAGTGAGCTGGATGCTGCGGGGTGGGTTCATGAAGAGCGCAAGGTGGCGGACGGCAATTCGCCGAACAAATTTTTGTAGTCTTGGGCGAACTGACTCAGGTGCCAAAAGCCCCAATGCGAGGCGATGTCCTGGACGGTGACTCCTGCAGCAGCCTGGCGCAGAGCGCGGCGTGCGCTGTTCAAACGCAGACAGCGCAAATATTTGATGGGTGTGGTCCCCAGCACGTCCTGAAAGCAGTAGTTGAGCTTTCGGCGGCTGATGCCCATGCGACTGCACACTTCGAGAATGGACAGGGGTTCGTCTGCATAACCCAGCATCAGTTCGCAGGCGCGATCCACCAGCTTTTTGCGCTTTTCCAAGCTGGGCAATTCGGAGGTGTCTACCTGCGCAGGCAGGGCTTCCAGCCATTCCATCAGGATTTCGTCGCGTAACTGCCTCAGGGCTTGTGGGTCGTGCGGGCGCTGTGCCAATGCGCTGGCCTGGTCCAGTACTGTCAACTGCAGGTCACGCAGTGTTTGCGCCTTGATGTCGGTGGTTTGGAGCACCAATTGCTTTTCAAGCCAATGGGCCAGGGGCTTTTGGTACATGCGCTCCCACAAGGGGTTGAGCAGGCTGCGCTCGACCACCACGGCGATCAAGGTGAAATGCGGCGGTGTGACCATGTCCACATCGTCGCCCTTGCCGCACATGATGGCGTGTGCAGGTACCCGCTGAGCGTTGAAAAAAAGATCCTCCGAGTCTTTCAACGCCATCGCAAAGCCGTAAACGCTGTCGTCAAGCCTTCCACGTTGTCGCAAGGCAATGCTGGTGTCTTCGCGAAGCAGCGTCAACTCAGGCAGCTGAACTTCTTGGATGCGGCCCTTGAACTGTCCTGGAGAGAGCTGCTCATATTGCAGCGCCCAGCCCTGTTGCGCATTGGCATGTTGGTCCATGTCCTGAGTGTTCAGGATGCGTGCGATGGTGGGTCGGGATTCTGCGAGAGTCATCGAGACGATGGATTCGGTGAGTCGTTTTGATGTCAGATTATGACCCCTGAGTCCCTTCGGTCCACACCACCCGAATGGAGATTTCTGGAGGTGATGTCTTGCACAACATGTTAGGCTTTCAATCCATGAACCATGTCATTTTTGTCTACGGTACTTTGCTGTCGGGGCTGCGACTGCACCCTTGCCTGAAAAGCGCCGTCCTGCTGGGCGCAGGATCGGTGCATGCGCAATTGTTCGACCTGGGAGATTACCCAGGGATGATTTGTGCGCCAGAAAATGAAGTGTCCACGGTCCTTGGAGAGGTGTATGCCGTTTCAGAGGATCTTTTGCAGAAACTGGATGAAGTGGAGGAGGTGGTGCCCCATGACGATGCTGCGTCCTTGTATGTGCGTCGCCGAATCGCCCTAGTCCACCCTGCATCAGGCCTGCCTGCTGAAGTTTGGTGCTACCTCTATAACCGCAGTGTGCAAACTTGTGTCCGGATTCCAAGCGGTGACTACAAAGCCTATTTGTCAGCCAAGGCGTCTGTTGGACGGGGGTGAAAACCCCAGTTCAGTGCTGCTCAAATTTGATAGCAGGTGCCCGGGGGCAGGATTAGCATGATCTAAACGACCAAGCTGACCGAAGATGCACCGAATTGCCATATTGCTGACCAACAATGACACGTCGGAATTTGCCCAGCATTTCCCCCATGACGGTGACAAAGTGGTGCAGCTGCTTCAAACTTTGAGGCCTGAATGGCAACTGACTGTTGTACCCGTGATGGAGGGCATTTTTCCTTCTGGCG
>CANGKR010000187.1 GCA_947454355.1 Comamonadaceae bacterium | reverse complement strand
TCCAAAACGAAATGGCCAAGGTCGGCACCGGCATGCGTGTGCGCCGCAGCAGTTGTGTGCCCAGCGCCCACGTGCTGGCTGCCACCAAGGCCAGCAACACACCCACAGGTTTGCCACTCAGATTCGACAGTTCGTGCCACAGCAACAGCACCACGCCCAAGGCCGCAGCTGCGACACCGCCCCAAGCCCGGGCCTGCAGCCGGTTGCCGAAAAACAGCGCACCGATCACCGCAGAAAACATGGGCATGGTGTAACCCAAAATCGCTGCCCGCCCGCTGGAGAGCGATTGCACCGCGATGATGATCAGACCATGCCAAATGAACATATTGAATACAGAGAGCACCAGCAGCTCTGGCCAATGCTGCCGCTCAATGCGCAGGGGCACTTTCATGGCGATCAGCGCCAAGCCCAGCACTGGCGTGCCCAAAGCCAAACATATCATCCTGAAGGTCAGCGGCGGGAAACCCGTGACACCGATTTTCATGACCGGCCAATTGAGGCCCCAGATCACGGTGAGCAAAATCAAAATCAGCCATTGGCGAGGGGTCAACTTATGCATGACAGGCATCTTAGGCGCAAACCGTAAAATCGGCAGCATGACCTTCTTAGACATGCTGAGCGCAGCCGAGCGCCAAAACGGCTCCATGCTTTGCGTGGGCCTGGACCCAGAACCCACCAAGTTCCCTGCAGGCATGAAGGGCGACGCCAACAAGATCTACGACTTTTGCGCCGCTATCGTCGATGCCACGGCCGATTTGGTCAGCAGTTTCAAACCTCAAATCGCCTACTTTGCAGCGCACCGTGCCGAAGGCCAGCTTGAACGCCTGATGGAGCACATGCGCCGCGTCGCTCCCCATGTGCCCATCATTTTGGACGCCAAGCGTGGCGACATCGGCTCGACTGCTGAGCAATACGCCAAAGAAGCTTTTGAGCGCTACGGCGCCGACGCCGTGACCCTCTCGCCCTTCATGGGCTGGGACTCGGTGGCCCCGTACCTCAAGTACCACGGCAAAGGCGCGTTCTTGCTGTGCCGTACCTCCAACCCCGGCGGTGACGATCTGCAAAACCAGCGTTTGGCCTCGGTCGAAGGCCAGCCTTTGCTGTACGAGCACGTCGCCCGATTGGCCCAAGGCCCCTGGAACCTGAACGGCCAACTCGGCTTGGTGGTGGGTGCGACCTACCCCGCAGAGATCGAACGCGTGCGCGAACTCGCCCCCACTGTGCCCTTGCTGATTCCCGGTGTGGGCGCACAAGGCGGCGACGCCGTAGCCACCGTCAAGGCCGGCTGGCGAGCTAACGCCGATGGTTCCAGCGCGGGTTCGGTCATCGTCAACTCATCACGTGCTGTGCTCTATGCATCGAGCGGTGACGACTTTGCAGCAGCGGCCCGTCAAGTGGCCAAGCAGACGCGCGACACACTCGAAGCGGCCAAGGCTTGAAGGCCCCTAAGGAGCTTGAGGCCCTGATGACCGCCTCCGTCAAGCCGGCACCAGACGGCACTTACTGGATGGCCTTGCTCTCCCTGCTGACCGCTGTCTTTCTCGGCTCGCTCGATCAGTCTGTGGCCAACACCGCCTTGCCTGCGATCGGCGCGGCCATGCAGCGCACGCCTGCCGAATCGGTCTGGGTGGTCCATGCTTATCAGTTGGCCGTGGTGGCGGTGTTGTTGCCGCTGGCCGCGTTGGGAGACCGATGGGGGGCACGCAAAGTGTTTCTGCTGGGCATGTTGCTGTTCAATCTGGCGGCGCTGGGCAGCGCCTGTGCACCGAGCTTGGAGTGGTTGGCCTTTTTTCGTGCCATTCAGGGCGTAGGTGCGGCAGGGGTCATGAGCGTCAACTTGGCCCTGATTCAGCGCATTTTCCCGCCCGAAAAGTTGGGTCGCGGCGCGGGGCTCAACGCCCTGATTGTGGGTTTGGGCTTCAGCTTGGGGCCGACAGTGGCCTCCGTGTTGCTGGCCTTTTTGCCATGGCCCTGGTTGTTCGGCTTGCAGGCTCCACTGGGCTTGATGGGACTGTTGCTCGCTCGGCGTTACTTGCCCCGCACGGCGGCTGCAAAGACCGACGCGCCCTATGACCGTGTTCTGGCGCTGTTGTCGGCCGTGTGCTTTGCCTCTCTGGTGTACACGCTCAGTGCCATTGCGCAGCAACAAGGGGTTGTCGTGGTGATGGGCTCATTGGTGCTCATGCTGGGCAGCGGCTACTGCTTGTTGCTCCGCCAGCGAGGGCATGCAGCGCCCGTGCTGCCGATGGATTTGATGCGCAGGCCCTTGTTCAGCTTGTCGGTGTTCACCTCGTTGAGCTCTTTCACGACCCAGGGTTTGGCGTTCGTGGCTTTGCCTTTCTTTTTTCAACAGCAGTTGGGGCGCCCTCCCTTGGAAACGGGGGTGCTCATGTCGGTTTGGGCACTGGTGGTGGCCTTGATGGCGCCCGTCGCAGGCACGCTGTCTGACCGATACCCCCCCGCGATTTTGGGCGGTGTGGGCTTGAGCACCTTGAGCTTGGGTATGGCCGGGCTGGGCGCGATGAGCGCTGAGATTTCATTCGGCCTGATGGCGTTGTGCATGGGGCTGTGCGGTTTGGGTTTTGGTTTGTTCCAGTCACCGAATTTGCGCGCCATCATGACCAGTGCACCAGCCCACCGCACCAGTGGCGCCAGCGGCATGGTGGCTTTGGCGCGACTGATCGGGCAGGCCACAGGGGCCGCTTTGGTGGCTCTGTGTTTCAACTTGTTTGGGCCGATGGGCGCAGGCAGAGCGATCATGTTGGGCGCTGTGACGGCGGGCTTGGGGGCAGCGCTCAGCTTGGCCCGACTTCGCGCTCGATAAGGCGCGAGCCGGGGTGCTCCGCAATGAATTGACGCAGCGCAGCGTCAATGCGTGTCTGCCAGCCATCCCCGCTGGCCTTGAAATGCGCAATGACTTCCGGCGACAGCCGGATGCCCACCCGCACCTTCGTAACCTCAGCTTTGGGCCGACCGCGCGGCGTCAATAAAGACTGCGTTCGTTCAGGACTGAAAAGTTGGCTGAGAACTTCACTGGCGGGTCTCGCTTTGGCCAAATCTTCGGCCGTCCAGGCCGGATTGTCAGTGTCGGGCGTGTGTGACTGGATTTTGCGTTTGCTCATGGTGTTTAACTTCTCTGTTGTTGGCCTTGCGCAGACTGATCACATGAACCTTGTCATGTCTTGGTGTGAAGACCATGGCATGAAGCCGCCCATGTATAAGTCCGAGCACCTGTAATCGCTGCTCTCCGTAATCTCTGCGAGTGTCTTCATTTATCAATGCAGAACTCCAGTCCAAGTCCAGCACCAGAGAGAAAGGCAGGCCTCGCTCCACTTCGTTGCGGTGACTTTTGACTGGATCAAAGCTGATGTCTTGGTTCATTTATTGTGGCCACAATAAAGAAAGTTGTCAAATTTTGTTGCACCTTAAATTATGAGCAATAAAGCATTTATTCTGATGATCAATCATGAACCAAATAAATGCATGGGGCAAATTAAATCAGCAAGGGCAAAGTCATCCGTTGACGGCGCACATGCTGGACGTGGCGGCGTGTTTCTGTGCCATTTCAGAGGTCGATTCGGTACGGCGAGCCTTGGCGCGGGCGGCAGGTCGGCCACTCACCGAAATCGACCTGATACGCCTGGCCGTTCTGGTTTTTTTGCACGATGTTGGCAAGGCCAATGCAGGTTTTCAGGCCAAGAGGTGGGGCCATACAGAACAAGCATTGCCGCATGGCTGGCCGGCACCAGCAGGGCATACGCATGAAGCCTTGTTTATCTTCGGTGATGCCAAGCTCTTGGGGGAGTTGCCAGCCGAAGAGATGAGCACTTGGGGCGCTGCGTGTTGGAGTTTGTGGCGAGCATCTATCAGCCATCACGGACGCCCGGTTGTGGAGTCAAGCGGCGTTGCCGTCGAAATTTGGCGACCGGTCACCCAGGCAGGCCAAGTGGTTTATGACCCACAAGCCACGCTGCGCAAGATCGGTCAATGCACAAAGCAATGGTTTGCAAAAGCCTTTCAAGACGGACCACCTTTGCCGCAAAGCCCTGAGTTTTCTCACCTGTTTGCTGGGCTTGTGCAGTTTGCTGATTGGTTGGGGTCAGGCACGCGATTCTTCCCCTACGCTGAACCCGGTGAAGATCGCATCAATGGGTGTGGCAGCGTGCCCGATAGGCGGTCCAAAAAGTGGGCTTTGACAACGGCCGCATGGCGGCAAGCCTTACGTTTCCCCCGCGCATGCGGTGACAGCTCATCGCTACCGGCGAGTCGAGGGTTTTCGTACCGGTTCTCTGTGTATTCCTAGTTTGGATGTGGCCAGTATTTGCGACCGAAAGTGGCTTAAAAGGCTGATCAGAGCAAGGCCGCGTACACCAGATCCCGGAACAGCGGGCGGTAGTATTCGCGTTGGTTGGGGGCTTGAATCATGAACACTGCGTAAAGGTCCAGCACCGGGTCCACAAAGAAGGTGGTCCCGGCGATGCCGCCCCAGTAGTACAGCCCTGCCGAGCCTGGAACAGCCGACACGCCAGTGGCTTTTCGCACAGCAAACCCCAGGCCAAAGCCGTGTCCGGCGGGCAGCAAAGTGCCTGCAACAGGCCGGCCGTCCAGGTGGTCGGCGGTCATGTAATCCACGGTGTGTGGTCCCAGCAGGCGCACGCCGTCTAATTCGCCGCGGTTGCGCAT
>CANGKR010000186.1 GCA_947454355.1 Comamonadaceae bacterium | reverse complement strand
TTGTCGCGTTTGGCCTCTTGATGACTTCTGACTTGCCATGAGCATCAAACTCATCATCCTTGATCGCGATGGCACGATCAATATCGACAGCGATGAGTACATCAAGTCGCCAGAAGAGTGGCGCCCGATTCCTGGAGCCTTGGAGGCCATCGCACGGCTCAATCATGCAGGCTTTCACGTGGCCGTGGCCACCAACCAGTCGGGGTTGGGCCGGGGTTTGATGGATGTGGCCTCACTGAACGCCATCCACGCCTTGATGAACAAGCAATTGAATCAAGTTGGTGGCCGTGTGGATGCGATTTTTTACTGCCCCCACGCGCCCGATGAAGCCTGCACTTGCCGCAAGCCTGCGCCAGGTTTGCTCGAGCAAATTTCAGAGCGCTATGGCCTGTCTTTGTCGGGTGTGCCCTATGTAGGCGATAGCCTTCGTGACATGCGCGCTGCTGTGGCTGCCGGGTGCAGTCCGCACCTGGTGTTGACCGGTAAATCGGAGCGCTGGCGCGGCGAGACCTTGCCTGCGGATTTCCCGAGCAACACCCACACCCACACCGACCTGAGTGCTTTTGCCACACATTGGCTGCGCCGCGTGCCCATCACCGTAGCCTGAAGTGAACCCATGAACCTGATTCGCTCTGTCTTGCATGTGCTGTGGATGATCGTGACCGTCATCCCTTGGGCTTTGTTTGTGGTGCTCTTTTCTTACTTCGCCAGCAGCACACGGATTTACTGGTGGTGCGTGGGCTGGCTGCGCGTCGCCGTGGGCAGCGGGACCCGCATTTTGGGGATTCAAAATCGCGTCACGGGCATGGACAACTTGCCTTTGGGAGACAAAGATCCTGCCGTGTTGTTGGTCAAGCACCAGTCGACCTGGGAGACCTTTGTCATGCCCACATTGATGCCGCATCCCTTGGCCTATGTGTTCAAAAAAGAACTGCTGCATGTGCCCTTCTTTGGCTGGGCCATGGCCCGCATGGACATGATTCACATTGACCGTGGACAGCGTTCCCAAGCCTTTGCCAAGGTCGTCACTCAAGGCAAGCGTTTGATGGGTGAAGGCGTCTGGGTCATCATGTTCCCTGAAGGTACGCGCATTCCCCGAGGCGAAGTCGGCACTTACAAAACCGGCGGCACCCGATTGGCGATCGAAGCGGGGGTGCCGGTCATCCCGATCGCAGTCACCTCGGCCCGTTGTTGGCCGACCAGGGCCTTTATCAAACGGCCCGGTGTGGTCGATATCTCCATCGGCAAGCCCATCTCCAGTGAGGGCCGCGAACCCGAGGAGTTGATGAAGGAAGTCCAGACCTGGATCGAGTCGGAAATGCGCCGACTCGATCCGCAAGCCTACCTCTGAGAGTCACTGGGCATGCGTTCACCGTTTCAGTTTGTGCTGGATTTTTTCGATACTGAAGCCGCACCGCCTGACGCGGCCATTGCAGACGCCTCCCGCCCCGAGCCTTCAGGCACTTTGCAATTCACCCACCCGCAAGCCAATCGCGCCGTGGTCTTCGATGGCGTGCACATCGCCTATGCCTTTGCCCGTGCCAAACGCAAGACCATCGGCTTCAGTGTCGGCCCTGACGGTTTGGTGGTGCGTGCCCCGCGTTGGGTATCACTCAAAGAAGTGGACGCGGCCTTGCGCGAAAAAAGTGCCTGGGTCTTGCGTAAACTCAACGAAACACAATTGCGTCATCAGCAGCGTGCCCAAACCCGCATCGTGTGGGCTGATGGCGCCCTCATCGATTATTTGGGCCAAAAAATCCGCTTGTGCATCGACCCTGCGCAGGGAAGTGCGCAATTGATGACGGGTGACTTGCCGACATTGCGCATAGGCGTGTCCGCGCAAGCTACTGAAGCGCAGATTCGCGATTGTGTGCAGGCTTGGTTGATGCGTCAGGCGCGTGAACTGTTTGAAGCGCGGCTGCAGCATTTCGCTGCACTGCTGGGCGTGCAATGGAAAAAGCTCAGCCTGTCCAATGCCGGCACACGCTGGGGCAGTGCGCGCATGGATGGAGCCATCCGCCTCAATTGGCGGCTGATCCATGTGAGCTTGCCGGAAATCGATTACGTGGTGGCCCACGAACTCTCGCATTTGCGGGTCATGAACCACAGCCCTCAGTTCTGGGATACGGTGCAATCGGTCATGCCCGACTATGCCGAGCGTCGCCAGCGCCTCAAAGCCGAATCGCTGCGCGAGTGGTGATCAGCGCACGCTGAAGATCACAGGGCGCGAAAGCGGTACACCCCATCGGCACCGAGCTGCCGTTGCACCTGCCCGTTTTGCCACAACACATGCAAGTGCGCTACCGCCTCGCCCATGGCGAAGGTGGTTTGGTGGAAGTTCAATTCGCGTTTGAACAAGATCGGCAGGCTGTCATGTGCGCTTTGTGGCGCCTGACGGCAAACATCTAGAACATCGGCCAGGCGCTCTTGGTGATGCGTTTGCAGCTGCGCAATGCGGGTGTGCAACCCCTGAAAGGGGCGTCCATGCGAAGGCAGCACCAGCGTCTGGTCCGGTAAATCGGCAAAGGCGTCTAGCGAGTCCAGAAAATTCTGCAAGGCATTGCATTCAGGCTCTTGCGCATGCACGCTGACATTGGTTGAAATTTTGGGCAGCACCATGTCGCCGCTGATCAACAGCGAACGCGTTTCGCAATACAAGGCCATGTGTTCTGGCGAGTGCCCATAACCCGCGATGCACCGCCAGCGGTCGCCTCCCATCTGAAACGACTGACCGCCCAGCAGGCGGTGAAACCGTGTGGGCACCTGCGGCACCATGCCCGAGTAATAAGTCATGCGTGCCTTGACGTCCTGCATATCACGGGGGTTGGACCAACCGTGCTGTGCGAAAAACGTCTGCGTCATTTCGCCGCCAAAATTGGACAAGCCGCTGGTGGCCAATTGGGCTGACTGGTATTCGGCGCTGCTCATCCACAGCGGCGCCGCCCAGCGTTCGCACAGCCAATGCGCATTGCCCATGTGGTCAGGGTGCATGTGCGTGACCAGCACGCGCAAGATGGGCAAGCCTTCTAGGGCGCTGGCAAATACCTGCTCCCAGGCTTGGTGCGTCACGTCGTTGTGGATGCCGCAGTCCACCACCGTCCAGCCTTCACGCAGGCCTTGCGGGCCTTCAAGCTGATCCCGAACCAGCCAGAGGTTGATGTGGTCCAGTGCAAATGGCAGGGCCATGCGCACCCACAGCACGCCTGGGGCCACCTGCAACACATTCCCCGAGACCGGTAGCGCTTCACCCAAGGGGAAGTGCAATGCAGATTCAAGAGAGGCAGAACTCATGGGGGCCTTGGGTGTTGGACGTTAATCGGTTAGCATTCGAGTTGACGTTAACGTAAACGTCAATATTCATGCATTCTAGGCGCTGCACGCTTTGTCGAGCTGTCGCCTGCGTGCGACGACCTGCTTGCAAACTGGATCCCATGGCCAACACCTATTCGATCAGTGATCTGTCCAAAGAGTTCGACCTGACCACCCGCGCCATTCGTTTTTACGAAGACATGGGCTTGCTCGAACCCGAGCGCAGCGGACCCGGGGGCCGCAACCGGATTTATTCGGCGCGCGACCGCACCCGCTTGAAGTTGACCCTACGGGCCAAGCGCTTGGGCTTGTCGCTCACCGAGGCCAAAGACCTGATCGACATGTACGACAGCCCGCGCGACACCGGACCGCAACTGAAGAAGTTTCTGGTCGTGCTGGCCGAGCACCGCCAGCAACTCGATGCCCAAATGGCCGACTTGCAGGCCACCATGGACGAGGTGAAAACCCACGAAAAAGAAGCCCGCGCCTTGCTGGCCAAGGCCGAAAAGCAGGTCCAGAAAAAATAACATTTCGCTGCCTTCATGACACATACCGCTTTGTTTCAACGTGTGGCCCACAGTTTGGCCCGCCAGGGATTGATGCAACATTTGCAAGTGAGCTTGCTGCGCGTCGAACCCGGTTGCGTGGAGTTGGCGCTGCCCTATGGCGACAAAGTCACCCAGCAGCAGGGCGGATTTCATGGCGGAGCCATGGGCGCCCTCTCGGATATTGCCGGCGGTTATGCGGGCAAACGCATCGTGGTCACCACCGCCGAAGTGACGCACTTGGACGCCGAAGGTCGTACCACCCTTTGCGCCGTGATGCAGCAAACCTTGGTGCCCGTGCCCCAAACTTATTGACATTCCAACGACTGGAGAAAACCATGAACAATTTGCCTGGCTTGAATTTCCAATTGGGCGAAGACATCGACGCCTTGCGCGACGCGGTGCGTGACTTCGCCCAAGCCGAGATCGCCCCCCGCGCGGCCGAGATCGACCGCAATGACCAATTCCCCATGGACCTGTGGCGCAAGATGGGCGCTTTGGGTGTACTGGGCATCACCGTGGGCGAGGAATACGGCGGCGCCAACATGGGGTACTTGGCGCACATGGTGGCCATGGAAGAAATCTCGCGAGCCTCCGCCAGCGTGGGTCTGTCTTATGGCGCACATTCCAACCTGTGTGTGAACCAGATCAAGCGAAATGGAAACGAGGCCCAGCGCGCCAAATACCTGCCCAAGCTGATCAGCGGCGAGCACATCGGCGCTTTGGCCATGTCCGAACCCGGCGCGGGCTCGGACGTGTTGAGCATGAAGCTCAAGGCCGAAGACAAAGGCGGCTACTACCTGCTCAACGGCAACAAGATGTGGATCACCAACGGGCCGGACGCCGATACGCTGGTGGTCTAT
>CANGKR010000185.1 GCA_947454355.1 Comamonadaceae bacterium | reverse complement strand
GGCTACACCGAGGCCGACATGGGTCAGGGTTTTGGCTTCAAGACCGCGGTCGAGGCTTTGCCTGCGCCCGGCGTGATGCAAGATATCCAAGCTGCGATCGACCATGTCGCCCAAAGCGGGCACAAGGTCGGCATCGTGGGGTATTGCTGGGGCGGCCTGCTCACGTGGCGCTCGGCCTGCATGCTCCAAGGCTTGTCAGCAGCTGCGCCCTACTATGGCGGCGGCATGACCACTGATGCTGAAATAGCACGCCACCCTCAGGTGCCGGTGATGGCCCACTTGTCCAACCAGGACAAATACATTCCCATGCCCACAGTGGAGGCGTTCATCAAAGCGCAGCCCGAGGTGCAGGTATTCATCTACGACGCGCACCACGGCTTCAACTGCGATCAGCGGGGTTCATGGGATGCGCCTTCAGCCGCGCTGGCCCGCGAACGCACGCTCGCCTTTTTTGCACAGCACCTGGCTTGAGGCCCGACCCATTGCCATTGTTCAGGCTTCACTGCCTTGTTAATTTTGACAAAAATCACCTCAAATAAATTAGTTTTGTTCTTGAAAACACCTTTGTTATTTGTTAAATTCTGAGCGGGCGGTTTTTAACCGTTCCCCGCTTTTCCTCCCTGAGCGGGGCCTTGATGTGTGACAACAAAGAGGCTTGCAACCCTCGGCCTCAGGTCGGGGGTTTTTTTTGGGTTTGACCCGGCTGTGCAGGACGGCGACTGAGGGCTACACTGAGGCCATGCTCTGGATCAAAGCTTTACACATTGTCATGGTGGCCAGTTGGTTCGCCGGTTTGTTCTATCTGCCGCGAATTTTTGTCAATTTGGCCATGGTGGCGCCCGAGTCATTGGCCGAGCGGGATCGCTTGCTGCTGATGGCGCGCAAGTTGCTTCGCTTCACGACCATATTGGCTGTCCCTGCGCTGGCGCTGGGTGTGAGCTTGTGGGCGTATTACGGCATTGGCTGGGGCCCCGGCAACGCTTGGATGCATGCCAAATTGGCCTTGGTGGCCTTGGCCATCGTTTATCACTGGCAATGTGCAGTGCATTTGCGTCAGTTTGTGGCCCAGGGATCGACCCGATCGCATATCTGGTACCGCTGGTTCAACGAGGCGCCGGTGCTGCTGCTCTTGGGCATTGTGATCTTGGTGGTGGTCAAGCCGATCTGAGGGGCGGCGCATGCAAAAAACATCCGCTTGGCCTCTGGCTTGGGTATACGTCGGCCTGATTGTCTATGCCAGCCTCTACCCCTTTGATGGCTGGCGGATTCAGGGCATCGCCCCTTGGTCTTTCATGTGGGCGCCTTGGCCTCAGTATTGGACATCCTTTGATGTGTTGTCGAATGTGCTGGGTTATGCCCCGTTGGGGTTTTTCTTCACCCTGGCCTTGCGCCGTACCCGTCCGCAGCGACCCGCATTGACCCTGGCCACTTTGATGGCGGCGGCCTTGTCTTGGGGCATGGAGTCTCTGCAGTTTTTCTTGCCTATGCGGGTACCCTCCAACGTGGATTGGTTACTCAATGTGCTGGGCGCCTGGTCGGGCGGGAGCCTGGCGGCCCTGCTGACCTGGGCGGGAGTATTGGCTCGGTGGAGCCGGTTCAGGTCCCAGTGGTTCATCCCCGATGCCCGGGGTGCTTTGGTCTTGTTGGCTTTGTGGCCGGTGGGGCTGTTGTTTCCCGCACCTGTGGCCTTTGGTTTGGGTCAAGTCTATGAGCGCCTGGAAGAAACCGTGACCGGCTGGCTGCAAGACACGCCCTGGCTGGAATATTTGCCGATGCGGGAGGTGGAGTTGCAACCCATGCTGCAAGGCACCGAGGTGCTGTGTGTCTGGCTGGGTCTGCTGCTGCCGTGTTTGCTGGCTTTCAGTGTGGTGCGCAACTTGAAACAACGGTGGACGGCCATGGTGGCGCTGTGGCTGGCCGGTTTGCTGGCCAGTGCCTTGTCCGCTGCGCTGACCTATGGCCCAGTGCACGCCTGGGACTGGACCAGCAGTCAAGTCAGGGCCGGTTTGGTGGCTTCTTTGTTTTCCGCCGCGGCGCTGGCCCTGCTGAGCCGGCGCACTTGCCTGGTGTTGGCCTTGGTGTGCCTCGTCTTGCAGTTGGCCTTGCTCAACAACGCCGCCACCGATGCATATTTTGCGTTGACCTTGCAAACCTGGGAGCAGGGGCGCTTCATTCGCTTTCACGGTGTGATCCAGTGGATCGGCTGGCTCTGGCCCTATGTAGCGTTGGCCTATCTGATGCAACGCTTGTCGAATTCATCCCCACACGAGGGCGGGTAAGACCAGGTCCCTAAAATGGACGCATGACTGCTCCTACTTCTGCCGCTTATTACCAGCGCCACATTTTCTTTTGCTTGAACGATCGCCACAACGGCGAGAACGCCTGCGCCCATCACCATGCCCAAGCGGGCTTTGACCATTGCAAACAACGGGTCAAAAACTTGGGCTTGTCAGGCCCCGGGCAAGTGCGTGTCAACAAGGCCGGCTGCCTGGACCGTTGCTCGGCTGGGCCTGTGGCGGTGGTCTACCCCGAGGGGGTTTGGTACAGCTTTGTCGACAATGCCGACATCGATGAAATCATCGAGCAACACCTGCAATCCGGCCAGGTGGTGGAACGCTTGGTGGTCCCCCCGCACCAAGGGCGCTGATGAATGCCGCCACGCAAACGCTGAACCTGCAAGGGCCCTGCGGCGCGATCGAGGCCGTACTGGACAAACCTGCACCCGAAGCAACTTCAGCCTATCGGGGCACTGTGGTGATTGCGCATCCCCACCCCTTGTTTGGCGGTACCATGCACAACAAAGTTGTTCAGACCGTGGCGCGTGCTTTTGTGCAGTGCGGCTGGCAAGCGGTACGCTTTAATTTTAGAGGGGTGGGCGCCAGCGCAGGCACCTATGACGAAGGACGAGGCGAGCGTGAAGACCTGCTCGCGGTAGTCTCGCAAACGGCTGATGCACAGCCCTTGGCGTTGGCCGGTTTTTCATTTGGCGCTTTTGTGACCAGCCATGCATTGGCCCGCACTTGGGGCACCCGGCACATCGACAAAGTGGTGCTGGTGGGGTTGGCCGCTTCGCGCTTCGAGGTGGCGCCTTTGCACCCCGAGGCACATGAGGCGACCTTGTTGCTGCATGGTGAGCAGGACGACACCGTGCCGTTGCAGAGTGTGATGGATTGGGCCCGACCCCAATCCTTGCCGATCACCGTGATTCCCGGGGTGGGGCATTTCTTTCATGGACAATTGCCGCTCCTGAAGTCTTTGGTCATGCGCCATTTGCGCGCCTGACATCCTTGAACCGTTGTTGAAAATGCTGATGAAAACGATCTTGAAATGTGGGCTCTTGGTGTTGGGCTTGTGCCTGTCGGTGTGGGCGCGTGCGCAAATGCCGCAGCCGCCCGAAGTGGCTGCGCGGGCGTATCTGTTGCTCGATGTCACCGCCAACCAGATTTTGGCGGCCAAAGACATTGACATGGCTGTGGAGCCCGCGTCGCTCACCAAATTAATGTCTGCTTACTTGGTGTTTGATGCCCTCAAATCGCGCAAGATCGATTTGAAGCAAACTTTTCCGGTCAGTGAACGCGCTTGGAAAATGCCCGGCTCCCGAATGTTCATCGACCCGAAAATGAAAGTGCCGGTGGAGGACCTCGTCAAAGGCATGATCGTGCAGTCGGGCAACGACGCCACCATGGCCTTGGCTGAAGGGGTAGGCGGCACGGCAGAGCGCTTTGTGGAGATGATGAACGCCCAAGCCAAGGTGTTGGGCATGAAGGCCACTTCATATAAAAACCCAGAGGGCTTGACCGAAGCTGGCCACACCACCACCGCCCGTGACCTGAGCATTCTGGCCATGCGCCTGATGCACGACTTTCCGGAATACGTGGGTTATTACGCACTGAAAAAATACCGCTACGAAGGCACGCCTGCAGCCAACGACAGCAACCGCAACCTGCTGCTGTTCCGCGACCCCACGGTGGATGGCCTGAAAACCGGCCACACCGATGCCGCGGGCTATTGCCTGGTGGCCACCGCCAAACGTGATTTTCCCAATGTGGGCCCCCGCCGCTTGCTCTCAATTGTGCTGGGCACCGCGAGTGAAAATGCCCGCGCCAATGAGTCCCAAAAGTTGCTCAATTGGGGATATACAGCCTACGAAGCGGTCAAATTGTTCGATGCGGGGCAGCCGGTGGTCAGCCCCGCAGTCTGGAAAGGGCAAAGCCCCGTGCTCAAACTGGGTCAACCTTATGCCATCGTGGTGGCGGTGCCCGCGGGGTCGGCTGCGCAGTTGAAAACACAAGTGGTACGCCCGGATCCCCTGGTGGCGCCCTTCACCAAAGGACAAGCTGTGGGCACCCTCAAAGTTACCCGCGCAGACCAGCCCCTCGTGGATGTGCCCTTGGCTGCATTGGAGGCGGTTGAGCAGGCAGGCGTGCTGGGCAGGGCCTGGGATGCGCTGCGCCTCTGGATCAAGTAATCCGGCCGCAAATTTGCCCGTTCAGGTGAATCGGTATATACTGGAGAGCTTTTCCGCAATTGGAGCGGGGGAGATTCTTTTATCCATTCCAAACGTTTAGGGACGTTTTAAACAATGCCAACCATCAATCAATTGGTGCGTCAGGGGCGCGAGGTCGAAACGACCAAGTCAAAAAGCCCCGCGATGCAAAACTCTCCACAGCGCCGTGGTGTCTGCACTCGTGTGTACACCACAACGCCTAAAAAGCCTAACTCCGC
>CANGKR010000184.1 GCA_947454355.1 Comamonadaceae bacterium | reverse complement strand
TGGTGACTGCTGCACCAGACCTAAAACATCGCTGGCTTGCGCGCTGCGTGACTCCGCATTGACTTCGAGCATGGCAGCATGGGTCATGTCGGCAATGGTGGCCTGCGCGTTGACCAGGGGAATGTTGTTGATCTTGCCGCTGGCGTTGCTCAATTTGACGCCCAAGCGTTCGAAGACCAGGTCGCCCTGCAACCCCGTCAATGCCGGCCAAGGCAAGTCGCCAGCAGCTTGCAAGCGTGTGGGCACATAGTTCATGTTCAGGTCGCGTACTTTGCCCGCCAGTCGAAACTCACCGCTTTTGGGATTGGCAAAGGGCAAGTCTTTCAAATCGCCCTTGATGCGAACCGCCATTTGGCTGATTTCGCCTTTGGTGAAGGCGTCTTGCACATACTGCCGAACATCGGCTGGCCAGATTTTGGGCAGGTAGCGGTAGACCTGCGCTGCATCTGCCCGCAGCAATCGGCCCTGCAAATCAAGCGTACCGGGTCCGCCGTCTTTGTTCATATGCCAATGACCGTTCAGGTCTGCGGTCACATCGGCGTTGCGCATTTTCAGGCGCCATTGCGGCACTTGCAAAAGCTCGTTTTTGACGCTCCAGCTCACATCTGCTTGCAAAGTCTCCACCGGCACCAAAGGGTTGTCGAGGATGCCGTTCAGGCTCACACTGCCCTTGTCCATGTCCAGTGTCAACTTGCCACCGGCCTGAGTCAAATTGAAATCTAAGTTGGCGTTTTGCAGGCCGGGGACGACCGTGTGGGGTATCAAGGGCTGGGCGGACAACCCCTCCATGCGACCTTGGGCTTCGTAGCGGGTCCACTGTGGCCAATGGCCCTCCCATTGCGCATGCAGGACTTTAACCAGACCGTTCACTTGCCAGGCTTGAAGCTGACTTTCTGCGTTCAGGGGCAAGCGGCTCGCGATCGATTGCAGGGCTTGCAGGTTCAAGCGGTCGCCGTCCAGCTGGCCTTTGGGCAAAGTGGCACCTTGGCCGTAGGTGTATTTCAGGGCCAGGTTGCCGCCCGGCCAACGCAAACCATCTGGCGTTTCGAACATCAAATCCTCGGTCGAGACCTCAAAGCCTTTGGTGTCTTGCCGCCCGGTCATGCGTCCCTCTAAGGAGTCGAACTGCAAGGGTCGCAATTGCGGCCCCAAGGCCAGGTTGACCCGGCTCAAAGCCACATCGGCTGAAGCTTGATGTGGCTGACCGTTCAGTACATTCAGTCGCAGCGACAAACGGCCTTCACCTGAGCTCAAGACCATGCCGGTGGCCACCTGGCGCCCCAAGGGGGCTAAATCCACATCCGGCAACTCGGCGATGACATTGCCTGACCAATCTTGAAAGCGTCCGGCATGGGTAGACAACAAGCCCCGGCGGAATTGACCCGAGGCTCTCCAGCCCGAGCCCCAAGCTTCGGGGGGCGTGGCTTTGACACGCACATCGTGTTGACGTGCGCTGTTGTGCAACTGGATATTGACACCGGTCAATGTCACGGTACGACGCGGCTCCATGGACAGTGCATCCGTCCAATGCACTTGACCTTGATGCAGGACAATTTCTTTTTGGGCAAACAACCAATCGGCCGCTGGCGAAGGCGCTGTTGCGTGCGATGGCCAGGCATGTCCCGCAATCCACAGTCGACCATCGTCACTGCGGCGCACGTCCAGGTCGGCACCCTCGATCGACAGCTGTTCCACACCCAGGGTCAGCAACGCATTGGCGCTGACCACCACCCGAACTTTGGGCAAGCGCAATGCGACTTCGCCCTGGGTGTTGTGCAATTGGATGTCATCGATTTCCAATACAGGTGCCCAGCCGTTAGAGGCCACACGCAACTCACCCAGTTGCACGGGCATGCCCAAGGCGGAAGTGGCCATCGCTTGCAGTTGCGGACGCAGTTCGGGGATTCGCGGCACAATCCAAAAATGCAGCAAAGTCCAGACGACGCCCACCAGCAAACTCATTCCGAGCAAGGCCCAGGCGGCCCATCGCACCAGCAGGCCTGGCAGGGCAGAGAGTCGCGGCAAATTCAGCATTCGAAACTATTCACGCCTTCATGTATCAGTAGCAGGAATTATGACTCGCGCCGAGTGGAATGAGGCGGCCACAGTGACAAACGCCGTGCAAAAAACCGGTAAAGCAGCGTATTCGCGTTTTCGGCAGCGGCTCGAGCGCCGTTACGCTGATCTTTGGCCCTTGTTACCCCGCGGCGCGCCCGATCTTGCCAGCCTGAAAGTGGCCTATGAGCGCTTGTGTGTGCACCTACCTGAGGCTTTGGCAGATCCGGGCGTGGCCTTGCGCATCTTGCGGCAATGGGCCTTGTCGCAGCTGATGGAGCTGGACTGCGATCAGCAAGCCCCCTTGGAGACCGTCACTGCAGGTATGACCCATTTGGCCGAGTTTGCCTTGGACATCGCCTGCACCCACGCGCTGGCCGAGCTGGACCAACGCCATGGCGTGCCCACTTTGCCTTCAGGGGCGCGCGCAGCATTTTGGGTGGTGGGCATGGGCAAGCTCGGCGCACGCGAGTTGAATGTGTCCAGTGACATCGATCTCATTTACGTGTACGACGAAGACGGCGAAACCATCGGCACGCCCGATGGCCGAGGGCGGATCAGCTGCCGAGAGTATTTCAGCCGCGCGGTCAAGATGATTTACAGCCTGATGGGTGAGAACACCGAACATGGGTTTGTGTTTCGCGTTGATTTGGCCCTGCGACCCAATGGCAACTCCGGACCCAGCGTGGTGTCCCTGGCGGCGCTGGAGGAATACCTACTGGTTCAAGGCCGTGAGTGGGAGCGGTTTGCCTGGATGAAAAGTCGCGTGGTGGCCCCGCGTGACAGCTTGAGATCAGCTCGCGCTTTGCAGCAGGTGGTTTTGCCCTTTGTGTTCCGCAGGTATTTGGACTACAACGTGTTCGATGCCTTGCGCACCCTGCACCGCCAGATTCGCGACCATGCGTTCAAGCGCAGCGCGGGGCATCCCGAGCGGGCCAACGATGTCAAGTTGTCACGCGGTGGCATCCGCGAAATTGAATTCACCGTGCAGCTGCTGCAGGTGGTGCGTGGCGGGCAATTTCCCGAGTTACGCACGCGCTCGACCCTGGACGCCTTGGGCCGTGTGGCCAAAGCAGGCTTGATGACGGCAAGTACCGCGCAGAACCTAGCGGCGGCGTATGTGTTTTTCCGCCGTGTGGAGCACCGTATCCAGTACCTGGACGACTTGCAAACCCATGTCCTGCCCACCCGTGACGACGACTTGGCCTGGATCGCTGAGACTCTGGGATGCGAAGACACTTGCAGTTTCTTGAAAGCTCTGGACACACACCGCGAAGTTGTGGCCCAAGAGTTCGATGACCTGTTGGGCGGCATGCGCACGCCCACGGGTTGCAATGGCAAAGCCTGCGACGGGCAGTCGCAGCAGGGCCACTCAGAGCTCGAGTCATGCATCGCGCTCTTCAGCTGCGTTGTCCAAGAGCGTTTGCAGCTGTGGGCAGACGACCCCAAGATTCACGCCCTGCGCGAAGACTCACGTGGCCGGTTGATGCGCCTGCTGCAACGCACCGCGTTGTGGCAGCAAGAGGGACGCGTGAACGATGCAGCCATCTTGCGCATGGCCGATTGGATCGAACCCTTGCTGCGCCGTGAAAGCTACCTGGCGATGTTGCTAGAACGCCCAGCGGTGCATGAGCGTTTGCTTCGTCTGTTGGGCGCAGCCCGCTGGCCTGCGCGATACCTGATGCAACACCCTGGCGTCATCGATGAGTTGGCGGGTGGTGACGTGATGACCACGCGGTTCCAGGCCTCGGACTTTGAAGCCGAATTGCAATCGCGCTGGGTGTCCTTGAAGCGAACGGGTGAAGACGACGAAGAAAACCTGCTGAATTTGTTGCGCCGCGCCCACCATGCGGAACTGTTTCGTACTCTGGCGCGCGATGTAGAAGGCGTGCTCAGTATCGAGCAGGTCGCCGACGATTTGAGCGCATTGGCCGATGCGGTGCTGCGTGTGGCCATGCGCTGGTGCTGGTCCCGCTTCAAAGCGAAGCATCTCGAGGAGCCGCAACTGGCCATCATTGGCTACGGCAAACTCGGCGGCAAAGAGTTGGGTTACGGCAGCGATCTGGACATTGTGTTTGTCTACCAAGACGCCCATGAACAGGCGCCCGAAATCTACGCAGGTTTTGTGCGCAAACTGATCCACTGGCTCACCGTCAAGACTCACGAAGGTGATCTGTACGAAATCGACACCGCATTGCGCCCGAATGGCAATGCCGGCTTGTTGGTCACGCCCATCGAGGCCTATGCCAATTACCAACAGCAACGCGGCAGCAACACCGCCTGGACCTGGGAACACCAGGCCATGACACGTGCACGCTTTGTGGTGGGTTGGTCCGCGTTGCAAGCGCCTTTTGATGAAGTGCGACGCGCGGTCATCACTTCGTCGCGCCAAGCGCAGGACTTGAAAGCCGAGATCGTTGCGATGCGCGATCGTGTGCGACAAAGCCACCCCGAAAAGCCAGGGCGTTTTGACGTCAAACACAGCCCCGGCGGTATGGTGGATGTGGAGTTTGTCGTGCAGTTTTTGGTGCTCATGCACAGTGCAGCCCACCCTCTTTTGGCCGACAACGTGGGCAACATCGCTTTGCTGATGCGCGCAGAGCAATGTGGCTGGCTGGCTCCTGGTATGGGCGAGGCGGCAGCCAACGCCTACCGCCTCTTACGTACATTGCAACATCAAGCGCGATTGAACGAAGAGC
>CANGKR010000183.1 GCA_947454355.1 Comamonadaceae bacterium | reverse complement strand
TGACCGAGCAATATGCGCGCGCGACCTGATTGGGGCGCTACCTGAAGGGCTTGTAGCAACAAGGCTTGAGCACCTGCTGGATCGCTTTGGGCATGGCGTTCGCGGGCTTGTTCACACAGGTAGTGGGCTTGCCGGACTGCAAAATTCGCTTCGCCTGAATTTTCAAGTTGGGCGGCCACGGCGCTGGCTTGGGGCCATTCGCGTGAACGTTCGTAAATGGCCAGCCTTGCCAAACGAGCTTGGCCTTCAAAGGTTGTGCCTTCAAGTTTGCGCAGTGCGTCTTCGGCACGGTCGAGCAGGCCGGCTTTTAAAAAGTCCAACGCCAAGCCGTGTTGTGCACGTTGGCGGTCAGCGCTGCTCAAGTCGCCGCGCTGCATCAGGTGTTCGTGCACTCGCACCGCGCGTTCGTATTCGCCCCGACGTCGAAACAAATTACCCAAAGCGAAATGCAGCTCGGAAGTGTCTGGGTCGTTTTGCACCGCTTCAATGAAGGCATCGATGGCCTGATCCTGCTGTTCGTTGAGCAGGTAATTCAAGCCTTTGAAGTAAGCGCGAGGCGCTTGCCGGTTGTCAATGCGCAGTTGCCGTAAATCCAGACGCGAGGCCATCCAGCCCAAGCCAAAGGCCAATGGCAGGCCGATCAAAATCCACACCCAGTCAAGTTCCATGCGGTGGCTCCGAAGGCTCAGCAGTTGGGGGTGGGGTTAATTGACCGGCTTGGCGGGCCAGTTGGCGATGCCGCCACCAGCGGGGCACCATGCCCAAGACCCCTACAGCGATGCCCAGCGCAAAGGCGGCCAGCACCACCAGCACCATGGGCGAACGCCATTGGGTGCCAAAGAAAAAGTGCACGCTCGCCTCATGCTGATTGTTCAGCGCAAAAGCAAACAGGGTGAAGAACACAGCGGCTTTCAATACCCATTGAAGCAGCTTGAAAAAAGAATTCATGAATCGCCTCGAAGAGCTCAAGGCATTCTAATGTGCCGGCCCAGCTTGCACAGGATCAGGCGGAGGGTGATGATTCGGCGATGGCCGGCTCGACGGCTTCGCGCAGGGCTTTGCCGGGTTTGAAATGGGGTACGCGCTTTTCAGGGATCTGCACGCTTTCGCCTGAACGCGGATTGCGCCCGATGCGCGGTGGGCGGCGGTTGATGGTGAAACTGCCGAAACCACGGATCTCGATGCGGTGGCCTTTGACCAGGGCCTGGCTCATGGCGTCGAGCACGGTTTTGACAGCAAACTCGGCATCGCGGTGCGTGAGTTGCGAAAAACGTGCAGCCAATTCTTCGACGAGGTCAGAGCGGGTCATGAAGCAACAGCCAAAAAAGGTTCGAAAAAAATCCCTTTTCGAATCGGGGCACAGACCGGCTGTGCCCCATCTTCAGAAAAGGGACCGTGTCAACAACTCAAAGATCAGTTGTTATCGAGCTTGGCACGCAACAAGGCGCCCAAGCTGGTGGTGCCAGCGTTCTCGCGCGAAGACTGCTGCGACAGCGAAGCCATGGCTTCTTGCTGGTCAGCTTGGTCTTTGGCTTTGATCGACAATTGGATGTTACGGGTCTTGCGATCCACGTTGACCACCACAGCGGTGACTTCGTCGCCTTCTTTGAGGACGCTGCGGGCATCTTCCACGCGGTCGCGGGAGATTTCGCTGGCGCGCAAGTAGCCGATGATGTCTTCGCCGAGATCGATTTCAGCGCCACGGGCGTCCACGGTCTTGACCTTGCCAGTCACGATCTGGCCCTTGTCGTTGACCGACACGAAGGTGCTGAACGGATCGCCGTCGAGCTGCTTGATGCCCAAGGAAATGCGCTCACGCTCCACGTCCACAGCCAAGATGATGGCTTCGACTTCTTGACCCTTTTTGTAGTTGCGCACGGCGGCTTCGCCGGCTTCATTCCAAGACAGGTCAGACAAGTGCACCAAGCCGTCGATACCGGCAGCCAAGCCCACGAACACACCAAAATCGGTGATCGATTTGATCGGGCCTTTGACACGGTCGCCACGCTTGGAGTTCTGAGCGAACTCTTGCCATGGGTTGGCTTTGCACTGCTTCATGCCCAAGCTGATGCGGCGCTTGTCTTCGTCGATCTCAAGGACCATGACTTCGACTTCGTCACCCAAAGCGACGATCTTGGAAGGGGCCACGTTTTTGTTGGTCCAGTCCATTTCAGACACGTGCACCAAGCCTTCGATGCCGGGTTCGAGTTCCACAAACGCACCGTAGTCGGCGATGTTGGTGATCTTGCCGAACAAGCGAGTGGCTTGGGGGTAGCGGCGGTTGACGCCCATCCAAGGATCGTCGCCCATTTGCTTGAGGCCCAGGGACACGCGGTTTTTCTCGGTGTCGAACTTGAGGATCTTGGCAGTGATTTCCTGACCAGCAGTGACCACTTCGGATGGGTGACGGACACGGCGCCATGCCATGTCGGTGATGTGCAGCAAGCCGTCGATGCCGCCCAAGTCCACGAACGCACCGTATTCGGTGATGTTCTTGACCACACCGTGGACCACTGAGCCTTCGCGCAGGGTTTCCATCAGTTTGGCGCGCTCTTCGCCCATCGATGCTTCCACCACAGCGCGGCGTGACAACACGACGTTGTTGCGCTTACGGTCGAGCTTGATGACCTTGAATTCCATGGTTTTGTTTTCCCATGGCGACAGGTCTTTGGTGGGACGTGTGTCGACCAAAGAGCCGGGCAAGAAAGCGCGGATGCCATTGACCAACACGGTCAGGCCGCCTTTGACTTTACCGCTGGTGGTGCCCGTCACGAATTCGCCGGATTCCAAGGCTTTTTCCAGAGACAACCACGAAGCCAAACGCTTGGCGGTATCGCGGCTCAGGATGGTGTCGCCGTAGCCGTTCTCGATCGAGCCGATGGCCACAGACACAAAGTCACCCACTTGGACTTCGACTTCGCCCGTGTCGGTTTTGAACTCTTCCAGTGGCACGTAGGCTTCAGACTTGAGGCCAGCGTTGACGACCACAAAGTTGTGCTCGATGCGCACGACTTCAGCGGTAATGACTTCGCCTGGGCGCATTTCGGTGCGCGTCAGAGATTCTTCGAATAGGGCGGCAAATGATTCAGACATTGATTTTCCTCATCCGCAAACAGGTTTGACGAAGGCACTATTGCATTCGTTTGAAAGGCTGAAAGCGGCGGTTGGTTGCGGCGTGACCGCGGTTAAGTTGTGAAACCAGAGAGCCTGTGCGCATGCAGCGCGGAGGGGACTCACTGGGCCCTGCTTTGCCACCAAGCGAGCACTTGATCCACCGATTGCTCGATGCTCAAATGCGAATTGTCCAGTAGCAAAGCATCTTGCGCTGCCTGAAGGGGCGCGACGCTGCGGGATGTGTCCCGCGCATCACGCGCTTCCAGATCGGCGCGAAGAGAGTCGATTTTAGCCGGAAAACCCTTAGAAATCAATTGTTTATAACGGCGCTCTGCTCTTTGTGCGGCGTTGGCCGTCAAAAACACCTTCAAAGGGGCCTGCGGGAAGATCACCGTGCCCATGTCGCGGCCATCGGCCAACAGACCCGGCAGGCGTGCAAAACTCAGTTGCAAAGCCACCAAAGCTTTTCGCACCGCGGGAAGGCTGGAGACCTTGGAGGCGTTCATGCCGCCTTCTTCGCTGCGGATGGCATCGGTCACGTCGACATCGGACAGCAGCACCTGCTCACCTGCAAAACGCACTGGCAAGTGTTGGGCCAAGGCGGCGATGGCCGCTTCATTGTGGGCTTCCAGCGCCAAGCCAGATTGCAAGGCGGCATAAGCGGTCACACGGTACAGTGCGCCCGAGTCGAGGTAGTGGTAGCCCAACCGGGTGGCCACGCGACTGGCTAAAGTGCCTTTGCCCGAGGCGGTGGGTCCGTCGATGCAAATGACCGGAATAGTCCCCGCTTGTGCCGAGGCCAATCCGAACAAGGCTTCGAAATAATCTGGGAATGTTTTGGCCACGCACTTGGGGTCTTCGATGCGCACCGGGATTTGGTCGGCGCTGAAGGCCGCCAGTGAGAAGCACATGGCCACGCGGTGGTCGTCGTAGGTGTGGATGCTGGCGCGTTGCCACTTTCCGGCCGGAAGCGGGTGGATGGTGATCCAGTCCGGGCCTTCTTCGACGGTGGCACCGAGCTTGCGGCTTTCAGCGGCCATGGCCACGATGCGGTCGGTTTCTTTCACACGCCAGCTGGCGATGTTGCGCAGCGTGGTGGGGCCGTCGGCATACAGCGCCATCACAGCCAGCGTCATGGCCGCATCGGGGATGTGGTTGCAATCGAGTGTGATGCCTTTGAGCGGCCAGGTTCCGCGCTGGATTTCGAGCCAGTTGGGGCCGCTGGTGATTTTGGCGCCCATTTGGGCGGCCGCGTCCATGAAGCGGATGTCGCCCTGGATCGAGTCTGCGCCCACGCCCTGGATGCGGATGCCGTTGCCTTGCGCAATGGCGCCCAACGCGATGAAGTAGCTGGCAGAAGACGCATCGGCCTCGACGTGGATGTTGCCAGGCGACTGGTAGCGGCTGCCCGCCGGTATGACAAAGCGTTCCCAGCCTTGGCGTTCCACGGCAATGCCGTAGCGCGCCAGCAGATTGAGGGTAATTTCGATGTAGGGCTTGCTGATGAGTTCGCCCACCACCTCGATGGTGATGGCGCGGTCTTGGGCCGCCAAGGGCAGTGCCATGAGCAAGGCGGTGAGGAACTGGCTGGAGACATCGCCGCGCACGGGGATGGGCTTGTCCAGCTGCAGCGAAGGCTGGCGCACGCG
>CANGKR010000182.1 GCA_947454355.1 Comamonadaceae bacterium | reverse complement strand
GCCATGGGCGTGGCGCTGAATATCCTGAAAGAAGGCACACACTTGATCTGGCGCTCTTCTCAAGGCTTGATGGACGAAGCGGTCGAGCCCGAAGTGATGGCCGACATCCAGCGCATCTTGAGCGACTTTTCTCACCAGCGGGGCGAAGTGGAGATCATCCGGTTTGACCATGTGACCACCCGCAAAGCCGGTCAGCGCCGTTTTGTGGACATGCACATGCACATGCCCGCCAGCTGGACGTTGGGCCGTGCCGCTGCTGTGCGCGCCAGTGTGGAGCAGGCCTTGATGAGTGCGGTGCCTGGCCTGCGGGCCACCATCCAGTTGCTGCCCTCAGATGTCGAGGCGCATTTCAACGAACCCCGGGATCTTATTTGATCGGCGTTCTGCAGCGTGTCAGCCAGGCCCAGGTTCAGGTCGATGGTGCCATCGTCGGGCAGATCGGGGCGGGCCTCTTGGTGCTGGTGTGTGCCGAACAAGGCGACAGCGAAACCGAGGCCGACAAATTTTTAGCTAAATTGCTCAAGCTGCGTATCTTCAGTGATGCACAGGGCAAGATGAACCACAGCCTGCAGGACATGGATGGGCAGGGCACCCCAGGCGGTTTGTTGCTGGTGAGTCAATTCACGCTGGCGGCCAATACGCAAGCGGGTAATCGACCCAGTTTCACACAGGCCGCACCGCCAGCCGAGGGGCGCCGCTTGTACGACTATGTGGTGGCACAGGCCCGTTTGGCGCACCCAGAAGTCCAAACCGGACAGTTCGCGGCCGACATGAAAGTCTCGTTGGTCAATGACGGGCCTGTCACTATTCCGCTGCGCATTGCGCCGAGCCCGATAATCGGGTGATGAACGCTACCCCAACCGATCCTGTTTCTGACTTTGCCCGACTGAAGCTGTCTGCGGCCGCCTTGGGTAATTTGACCCAGCTCGGCTACACCGCCATGACACCGATTCAGGCGGCCAGCCTGCCGTTGACCTTGGCGGGCCAGGATCTGATCGCCCAAGCCAGCACCGGCAGCGGCAAAACGGCAGCGTTTGGTTTGCCGCTGGTGGACAAACTGGACGCGGCCCGCATGTCGGTGCAGGCACTTGTTTTGTGCCCCACCCGCGAATTGGCTGACCAGGTGACCCAAGAAATCCGCCGCCTGGCGCGCGCAGTCGGCAACATCAAAGTGGTCACGCTGTGTGGTGGCGTGGCCTTGCGTGGACAGGTCATCAGTCTGGAGCATGGCGCCCATGTGGTGGTCGGCACACCTGGGCGTATCCTGGACCATTTAGAGCGTGGCTCCTTGAGTTTGCAAACCGTGCAGACCCTGGTGCTCGACGAAGCGGACCGCATGCTGGACATGGGTTTTCTGGACGACATCACCAAAGTCGTTCAGCAATGCGCTGCCAACCGTCAGACCCTGTTGTTTTCGGCCACTTACCCCGAAGGCATTGCTCAATTGGCTCAGCGTTTCATGCGGCAACCGCAAACGGTCACGGTGCAAGCGCAGCACAGTGACAGCAAAATCCGCCAGGTCTTCATCGAAGTGAAAGACAATGAACGTCTGGACGTGGTCTCACGCGTGCTCAATCACTTCCGTCCCGAATCCACACTGGCCTTTTGCAACACCAAGCAGCAATGCCGAGATCTGGTGGCGGTCTTGCAGGCCCAGGGTTTCAGCGCCCTGGCATTGTTTGGCGAATTGGACCAACGCGAACGCGATCAGGTCTTGATCCAATTTGCCAACCGCAGTTGCTCGGTACTGGTCGCCACCGATGTGGCTGCCCGCGGCCTGGATGTGGCCCAACTCGATGCCGTGATCAACGTCGACGTGACACCCGATCCGCAAGTGCACATTCACCGCATCGGCCGCACAGGGCGAGGCGAAGCCGAAGGCCTGGCGGTGAGCCTGGCCAGCATGGACGAGATGGGCTCTGTCGGCAAAATTGAACTGCTGCAGGGCCGCGAATCGGCTTGGACCATGCTTGGCGCCCTGACGCCTTCCTCAGGCGGTCAGCTGCGCCCGCCGATGGCTACCTTGCAAATCGTCGGAGGGCGTAAAGAAAAAATCCGTGCAGGCGATGTGCTGGGCGCCTTGACAGGCGAAGCGGGCTTTACCCGCGAGCAGGTCGGCAAAATCAATGTCAATGAATTCTCCACCTATGTGGCCGTCGAGCGCAGCGTGGCGGCGCAAGCGGTGGCCAAATTGTCTGCTGGCCGCGTCAAAGGCCGCAGCGTCAAGGTGCGTCTGATGGAAGACGCTCTGGGACGTTGAACTTCAGGTTTCGGAGCCAGGGTTCAGCGATAAGGATCGCGGAAACCCATCTCCTTCAGGATGGCCGTTTCGTAGGCCTCCATCTCGTCGGCATCGACCGCTGATTCGTGATCCCAGCCCTGTGCATGCAAGCTGCCGTGCACCAACAAATGGGCGTAATGCGCTTGCAGTGTTTTGCCCTGGGCTTTGGCCTCTTGCGCGATCACAGGCGCACACAGCACCAGGTCGGCCATCACGGGCGTGTGGGCGTAGTCAAAGGTCAGTACGTTGGTGGCGTAGTCTTTCTGGCGAAATTCGCGGTTCAGGGCTTGGCCTTCTTCGGCGTTCACGATGCGCACCGTGATTTCTGCGTCTTCACTCAATGCATGGCGAATCCAGCGCGTCACTTGGTGACGTGGCAGGGCGGCGCGGTGCCTGGCGGCTTGGTCGATGGCCCCAAATTGCAAGGACAAGCGCAGTTGCTTCAAAGCCATGACTTCAGTCCGCTGTGGAATTTCGGCGACGTGGCAAACTGCCTTGTGCGTCGTAAGCGTCCACGATGCGGGCCACCAAGGGGTGGCGCACCACATCGGCGCTGGTGAAGCGGGTAAAGGCAATGCCTTTGACCCGCTTGAGGACCCGCTCGGCATCGATCAGGCCGCTCAATTGCCCTTTGGGTAAATCGATCTGACTCACATCGCCCGTCACCACGGCTTTGGCACCAAAGCCAATGCGGGTCAAGAACATTTTCATTTGCTCGGCAGTGGTGTTCTGCGCTTCATCCAAAATCACAAATGCGTTGTTCAGGGTGCGACCGCGCATGAAGGCCAAAGGTGCAATTTCAAGCGCATTGCGCTCAAAAGCTTTTTGAACTTTCTCGTAACCCATCAGATCGTACAAGGCGTCGTACAAGGGCCGCAAATAGGGATCCACTTTTTGCGACAAATCTCCGGGTAAAAAGCCCAAGCGTTCACCGGCCTCTACAGCAGGGCGTGTCAACACGATGCGTTGCACCGCACTGCGTTCCAGGGCATCGACCGCACAGGCCACGGCCAGGTAGGTTTTGCCCGTGCCTGCTGGGCCAATGCCAAAGCTGATGTCGCTGTGGGCCATGCTCTCCAAGTACTGGGCTTGCACAGGTGTGCGCGCCCGCAAATCAGCGCGGCGGGTGACCAACTGCTGTGCGCCTTGAACCTCTTGCGGCATGCTGGCGTCACCCGCCAGCATGAGCTGTACGGTTTCTTCAGAAATCGCCCGATCTGCCAACTCATACAGCGCTTGCAGGATCTCCAAAGCGCGCTGGGCTTTGGCTTTGGGGCCGTCGACCTTGAACTGCTCATGACGGTGGGCAATGCCCACTTGCAAGCCAGTCTCCAGAGTGCGTAAATGGGCATCGGTAGGCCCGCACAGGTTCGACAATCGATTGTTGTTGAGCGGCGTAAAGGTGTGTCTGACAATCAAGCTGATAATCCCATGGGGTGCAGCGCGGCACCAAGCCTCGCCAGTCCCCAATGATATGCACTTATCTGCAGTCCCACGCATCTGCTCCGCAATGAAGGCTCTACATCCATGATCGGCAAGTTAACCGGCACCCTGAGTGACAAAAATCCCCCCGAAGTGGTGATCGATTGCCATGGCGTGGGCTATGAAGTGAATGTGCCCATGAGCACCTTCTATAACCTGCCGGCCTTGGGTGAGCAGGTCAGTTTGCTGACGCATTTTGTGGTGCGGGAAGACGCCCAAATTCTCTACGGCTTCAGCAATGCCGTCGAACGTGATGCGTTTCGCCAGTTGATCAAAATCTCTGGCGTTGGCCCGCGCACCGCTTTGGGGGTGCTGTCGGGCATGAGCGTGAGCGATCTGGCCCATGCGGTGACGACCCAGGAAGCCGGTCGCCTCGTGAAGGTGCCGGGCATCGGCAAAAAAACCGCCGAGCGCCTGTTGCTCGAGCTCAAAGGCAAGCTGGGCGGCGATATCGGGCTGTTCACCGCGCATGCGGGCGATGCCCATGGCGATATTCAGCAGGCCTTGCTGGCACTGGGCTACAGCGACAAAGAAGCCGCAGCAGCCCTGAAGAACCTGCCCGCCGATGTGGGCGTGAGTGAGGGCATCAAACTGGCCTTGAAGGCTTTGACGAAATAATCACGCCCATGAGCATTCAAATCGACGATTTCGCCCCCGCGCCCGACAAGCGCATGGTTTCTGCCGCCCCGGTCACGCCGCAAGAAGAAGCCATCGAGAGGGCCCTGCGACCGAAACTGCTGGACGAATACGTGGGCCAGGTCAAGGTGCGTGAGCAGCTGGAAATTTTCATCAGCGCTGCGCGCATGCGCTCTGAACCGCTGGACCACGTGTTGTTGTTTGGCCCGCCGGGCTTGGGCAAGACCACACTGAGCCACATCATTGCCGCCGAGTTAGGCGTCAATCTGCGGCAAACCAGCGGTCCGGTGCTTGAAAAGCCCAAAGACCTGGCCGCCTTGCTGACCAATCTCGAAAAAAATGACGTGCTCTTCATTGATGAGATCCATCGTTTGTCCCCGGTGGTCGAAGAAATCCT
>CANGKR010000181.1 GCA_947454355.1 Comamonadaceae bacterium | reverse complement strand
CGGCATCGGCATGGTGCAAACAACACGCCAAGAGGCCCGCCAAAAAGCAGTCACCAGCACCGACGGTATCGACCACTTTCACCGGGCCAGGCTCTCTGGCCTTGCACAATTGGATGCCGTTGGCAGTTCGCCACATCAACGCCGCGCCTTGCGCGCCCAAGGTCAATGCCAGGCACTGCGCAGGGGTCGTCTCTAACAAGTGCGCGGCTTTCGCCCAGGCGTCATCCCCCGGCAAGCCCAAAGCCGCCAGGTCTTCGTCGCTGGCTTTGATCACATCGGCCAACTGCAAGGCTGCAAGGATGTTGGCACGATAGACCGCCATGTCCGGCACCACTGCTGGCCGCACATTGGCATCAACCACCACCATGCGGCCAGCTGCGCGCTGGGTGGCCAGCCAGGGCAGGTACACGTTCGCATCCTGAGGGTCAAGGGCCAAGCAGCCGGTACACACCACCTGCAAGGCCCTGTGCGGAGTGCAGGCCGCATTCAAACTCTGTGCCGTGACGGCTCGGTCCGCCACACCCTGCCGGTAAAACGCGTAATCGGGATGCCCTTGATCATTGAGTCCCACGATGGCAAGCGAAGTCACTTCATGCACGCCTTCAGGCTGGTCCAAGACCACGCCGTCGGCCAGCATACGGTCAGCCAATTGACGCCCCAAACGGTCAGTGGACAAAGGGTTCAAATACAGCGTGGGCACTCCCTGCAAAGCCAGTGCACGCGACACGTTGTATACGGCGCCACCCGCACAGGGCAACAGACGGCCATCGCTTTGTACGAGCATGTCCATCAAAGCCTCCCCTGCGGTGGCGATTCTCAATTCAGTCATCACAGTCATCCGTTAAATGCGGGTGGAGTCGCGCTCGACCAAAGCTGTGGTGATCATGCGGGAGTCGGCATGTCCTTGGCGAATTACCGTCAGCAGACTCGACACCAAGGCCTCGCCGGCCAGGTCCATGGGCTGACTCACCGTGGTCAATGGGGGAAAGCTGTGCGCGGCCATGCCGACATCGTCATAGCCCACCACGCACACATCCTGCGGCACCTGCAATCCCTGCGCGCGCATGACGCCCATGGCATGAATGGCGATCAGGTCACTGGCCGCAAACAGAGCATCAAAAGCGATACCTTTGGCCAAAAAGCCCGCCATGGCCACTTGGGCTTCGGGCTCGGTGAAGGGGCATGACAGGTACAAGTCTGGGTCCAGCACCTTGCCCATTTGAGCGTGTGCAGCCACATAGCCTTGATAGCGTTGCTGCGCTTCGGTCGCATCCCGATCACCCATGAAGACCACGCGCTGTTTGCCAAGCTGCAGCAAATGGGTGGTGGCCAGCAGGCCGCCGTTGTAGTTGTCGCTGCCCACACTGCAATACATTTGCTGCGGCAATTGACCGCCCCAAACCACAAAGGGAATCTGGCGCCGAGCCAACTGGTTCAAGCTGTCGTGTTGACTCCATTGACCGATGATGATGATGCCGCAAACCCGCCCTGAATCATAAAGTGCAGCGACATTTTGGATGTCCCGAGCATCGATCCGGGAAAACAGCAAATCAAAATTCTGGTCGGTCAGATGGTCAGCCAAGCTGCCCAACATGGCCAAGAAAAAAGGATCGGTCACATGCTGGCGGTGATCAGACAAATAAGGAATCACTACGCCCACAGTGCGGTTCTCGCCAGAGCGCAAATTTTTGGCGCCCAAGTTGACCGTATAACTCAAAGACTTGGCTAACTCGGCAATACGCTGACGCGTCTCCTCGTTGATCAAGGTGCTGCCACTCAGTGCACGCGAGACGGTCGAGATGGACACACCAGCCAAGCGGGCGATGTCGGCCATCTGGATTTTGCGATTCTCAGCGTCGGATTTAGCCATGGGTACTGCTTTCTTCAGGCGTGAAGTTGATCAAGGCACCACGCTGTAAATGCGCATGAGATTAGCGACTTCCATCGCCGTCTTGTCGCTCTTTATTTTCTCCAACATTTGACGACCTTGCGCTGCCTGACCCGACTTGATCAAGGCCATCGCATGGTGCAGAGCCAGCTCAGCCTCACGGCGAACTGCGCCTGCTGACCAGGCTTGGGTGTAACGAGCGGCCGCCTGATTCCATTGCTGCTTAGACAGCCAAACATCACCCAGACCCACCCAGGCGTTGCTGTCTTTGGCTGACTTCTCCATGGCGCCGAGCAATTTCTCGTCTTCTGCCATTTTGGCTTCAGCTTGTTGTCGTAATTTTTGATGGGCAGCGGCTTCACGACCTTGACCCAGCACGCCATTTTTGAATCCTTTGTCCAAGACGCGGTAAGCATCCGCAGGCAAACCGGCCTTCAAAGCCAACTCGGCCATGCCGATGTATTCATTGGCATCCTCCAAATTGTCAGTGTCTTCCAACAAGCGAAACAGGTCCAATTCAAAACGCGGGTTAGCCTCCGGTCGACTGACTTGGCGGCTGATGGCCTCGGCCCAGTAAGCTTTGGAGGGGTAAGTTTCCAAGAGGCGAAGCAAGGTCGCTTCATAGCCCACCATATCTTTTTGCTGTCGGTAACTTACCGCGAGAATGCGCAATTCGTTTTCAGGCGTTTTCTGACCTGCTTTCTCATCGAGTTGAATTTTGTTGAGCATTTCCGTGATCACATCAGCATGCGCATTCATCACGGATAGCGTTTGAATCAACACCGGCCGCACCGAAGGATTGCTACCCCCGCCTGCCAAATATTGACGCGCCCACTTGGCCACACCTGCGTGGTCTTTTTTCTGTTGACACGCATTCATCAGAGATTCAAGAAAAGGGCGCTGCTGCTCAGCAGTCAAACCCGGCTGGGTGACCAGCATTTCCAAGGAGGTGATGGCTTGATCAAAGTCCTTGGCAGCCAAAGCTGCCACCGCCAAAGTGCGCTGAGCTAGCACCTGCTCGGCTGGCGTGATTTTGCTGACCGCCAAGGCTTCTTTGGCCAAGCTCATCGCTTGCTGAGCTTGGTTGTTTTTCAAGGCTTCTTGCGCAGCCATCAAAGGCTTGTAGACCTCTGGCTGCACCGAAGGCGCAGCAGGCTGCGCCAAAGCCATAGTGCCCATCAGCGCCCACAGTACACAGCAGGCCGTACGTTTCAAGTTCAAAGCGATCATTTTCATGCCCGTATTGTCTCTTGGAATCCTAGAAAAAAAACACCCCTCCTCAACTGAGGAGGGGTAAATGGCTTCCCTTTTCAGAAGCCCCCACTTGGAGCCTTTTGTGCGCGTTCAGCGCAAAAACTGTTCAGTGCCGACGATGCCCAGTTTGTTCAGTCCGATGCGCTGAGCGCTGGCCATCACGCCGGCCACAGCCTCGTACTTGGCCTTGGCATGTGAGCGAATGTGCAGCTCCGGCTGGGGCTGCAGCTGGGCCGCCTCGCTCAGCTTTTGCTCCAAGTCCGCGCGGCCACTGATCGGCTTGCCGTTCCAGTTGACCACGCTTTGCTCGTTCACATCGATCTTGATCACCACCGGATCGGCCTTCTTGGGCGCATTGGAGTTCACCGGCATATCTAGGTTCACCGAGTGCAGCTGCGCCGGGATGGTGATGATCAACATGATCAACAGCACCAACATCACATCGATCAGCGGCGTGGTGTTGATGTCCATCATCACCTCGGGCTCGCTGCTGGAGGAGCTGCCTACGTTCATGGCCATGGTCTTGTTCCTTACTGTGTTTGCTCTATCTTCACTGCGGCTCGGTGATGAAGCCCACCTTGGTGATGCCCGCTCGCTGCACCGCATACATCACCCGCCCCACCGACTCAAAGTCGCTCTTGCCATCCCCCCGGATTTGTACCTCCGGCTGGGGCTTGGCCACAGCGAACTTCTTCATCCGGTTGAACAAGTCCTCCGAGTCCTTGATGGGCGTGTCGTACAGGAAGATCTTGCCCTTGACGTCCACCGAGATGATCACGTTCTCCGGCTTGGTCTCGCGGATCACGTTCCTCTCCTTGGGCAGCTCCACCTTGACCGAGGTGGTCACCACAGGGATCGTGATCAGAAAGATGATCAAGAGCACCAACATCACATCCACCAGGGGCGTGGTGTTGATCTCGCTCATGATCTCGTCATCGGCCTCGCCTACGTTCATCGCCATGGGGATGCTCCTGTATTGATTAGCTTTTGATCTGTGCCCGTTTACTTCTGCGGGGTGGCCAGAATCACCGAGTGCAGGTCCGAGCCAAAGGCGTTGACGTCTTCCATCACCGCCTTGTTGCGGCGCACCAACCAGTTGTAGCCCAGCACCGCAGGCACAGCCACCGCCAAACCAATGGCCGTCATGATCAAGGACTCGCCCACGGGGCCGGCCACTTTGTCAATGGACGCCTGGCCCGACATGCCGATCTTGACCAGCGCGTTGTAGATACCCCAAACGGTACCAAACAGGCCCACAAAGGGACCGGTCGAGCCCACAGTGGCCAAGACAGCCAGGCCGTCTTGCATGCGGCTTTGCACGTTGTTGATGGCGCGCTGGATGCTCATGGTCACCCAGGTGTTGAAGTCCACCGCGCCCAACAGACCCGTGTGCTTGGAGGCTCCTTCCAGAGCCTTTTCTGCAATGAAGCGAAACGGGCTGTCCTCGTGCAAGCCGTCGGCGCCTTGGCGCACCGTACCCGCAGCCCAGAAGCTGTCTTGCGCGGCCTTGGCAAAGCGCATGTTCTTGGACTGCTCGACCAATTTGGTGACGATCACGTACCAGCTGCCCATGGACATGAGCACCAAGATGAGCAAGGTGCCTTTGGCGACGATGTCGCCCTGGGCCCACAGGGCGGACAGGCCGTAGGGGTTGTCCTCACCGGCGTGGGCATCGG
>CANGKR010000180.1 GCA_947454355.1 Comamonadaceae bacterium | reverse complement strand
TTGGACTTGAGCTTGCTGCCCTGCACGCGAGAGATGGTGCTGTGCAAACCCAGCGCGTTGTGGATCACATGGATCTTGCTGTCGTAGCCGACCTTGCTCACCGCATCGGCATTCCGCATGAACTCATTTTTCAATTCGCTCACATAGACATACAAGGCACCATCGGTGCGGATGCCGTGGGCTTGCGGGTATTTCTGCAGTAACCAGTCTGCTAAGCGATCCTGCGCGATCAATTCAAGCACTTGGGCTTGTAATGTGGCTGGATAGGACCGCAGCAAGGCCAGGTCGGGCGCGGACACTCCAGAGCCCTCAGCGCGGCGCCAAGGCTCGTTCGCGCCCGCGCTCGATATTCACAGGCACCAACAGGGCAAGCCCCAACACAAACAAGAGCGCAGTGGAGCCGATGGCCAAGCGTTGATTGCCATCGGTCAGCCAGGTGATCAATCCATAAGTCAAAGGGCCGACGATGCTGGCCAGGCGAACGGCAAAGGTCCACAAACCAAAAAACTCCCCCAAGCGCTCGGGCGGCGCCAGCAACCCAGCCATGGCGCGGCCTGCCGATTGACTCGAGCCCAGACACACCCCCGCGATACTGGCGGCCCACCAGAACTGCCCTTTGGTGGTGGACAAGGCGGCGATCAGGCAAGTGAATATCCAGCCCACCAGGGTGATGCCCAAGGCTCGTTTGTGGCCCACACGGTCCTGCACATAACCGAACACAAACGCGCCCACAAAAGCCGCGATGTTCAGTACAAAAATCAGGACCATGGTTTCCTGCTTTTCAAATCCAATCACCTGCTCGGCATAAATGGCTGCCAAGGTGATGGCCACAGCCACTCCGCCCTGATAAGCCACAGAGCATGCCAAGAGTTGCGTGAAATCCTTGTAATGCAGCGCCTCGCGCAAGGTGTGCCACAAGGCTTTGATTTGGCCACCCACACCTTCAGGCCGGGGTAATTGCGGCTGGGGTTGCGCATGCTCTTTGAGCAAAGCAAAAGTCACCAGCGCTGACAAGCCGTAAATTGCAGCAGTGATCAGCATGGTGACCGGCACAAATTCTGCGGCGGGGATGTTCTGGCCTTGCGCCCACAGCACATAAGCCAGGCAGATGCCCAGCGCCAGCATGCCACCGATGTAACCCAACGACCAACCCCAACCACTTACACGCCCCATGGCTTCAGGCCGGGCCAGCTCAGGCAAAAACGAGGCCGTTAAGGATTCGCCGTAAGAAAAAAATGTGTTGGACACCACGATCAACAACATCGCCAGCAGCACCTGTCCAGGCCCTGCCAGGGCCAGCGCCGCCGTGCTGATGACACAGGCCACCGTGACCCACGACAGCAATTTCTTTTTGGCCGCATGACGATCGGCCCAAGTGCCCAAGCCCGGCATGGTGAGCATCACGATGGCATAAGACAGGCTCAAGGCCGAAGTCCAGGCCAATGTGGCCCATGCGGCACCGTCCGCAATGCCGCCTACAAAATAGGCGGCAAACATAGCGGTAATGACCACCGTGGTGTAGCCCGAATTGGCAAAGTCATACATGGCCCACCCAAAGACCTCGCGCTGGCGAACCCCCGGGTTCAGCGCGTCTTGAGAGAACAAAGCCATGGCTCGACGCGCTCAGTGCAAATGACGAGGCCGGCGGCCACCGCCATGGCCCTGGGGCCCAGAACCGCCAGAGCCCTTGGGTGGCTTGCCCAATTCCAGTGAGCTGACCAGGTCTTCAAAACGCTGACCAAAGAGTTTGTCGATCTCGCTCACGACGCCGCCCAGTTCCGAGCCGTCGAAATGGCGCTCCATCAGGTTGACCACGTCTTGCACCAGCAAATCGCGCTGCGCTTGCATGATGGAGGCAGGGTCAGGCCCGACAAACAAGATCACAAAATCATCACGCGACTCGGTGCCGCGCTCTTCGTCTTCTTCGTCATATTCGGTGTCGTAAAAGGTGACTTCGATCTGCGCACCTGCGGCCGACACCTCATTGATGTTCATGCACATGTCATCGAGCACTTGGCGAAAGTCTTCAGCGCCACGGACTGTCCAGCACAGCTGCAAGCGGTGCTCGGCCGCTTCAAAGCGGATGCCAGGCTCTTCTTCATACAGGCTGCGAGCGCCTTCGGTCAGCGAGCGAGCGCCTGCGTATTTCCACAAAGGCTTGAGCGCCTCTTGCACCGCGGGCATATCCACATCGTTACGCAGCAAAACATCGCCATGCACATGGATTTCGAAAGGCGTGTGGTATGAGCTCATGGTGTCTTCAATCGATGGTGCCCCGAGCCGGGATCGAACCGGCACGCCCGTTTTACCGAAGCGGCGGATTTTAAGTCCGCAGTGTCTACCAATTTCACCATCGGGGCAGGATCTCTATTGTGCCTTCAGATGCTGCACTTTTCAGTCGCGCACAAAGCAAAAAAGCCCTCCGAAGAGGGCTTGTATCGATTCAGCAAACAGCTGTCTGCGATCAACCGCCTTTTTTGGAGCGCTTGCCGGGGTTCTTCTTGCTGCGGGTGGCGACACCACGCTCGAGGCTGACGCGTTGACCACGGCCGTGCGTGGGCAAGGTCACGCCAGGCAGCGGCGTCATTGGCGGGGTGAATTTACGATCTGCTTCAGTCACAATCTTATTGCCCATGGATGGCTCCAGTAAAAAGTTCAACCCCTGATTAGGCCACAGCTTGGGCCGGTTTCAGGGGAAAGGCTTGATAATTTTTAGCAAGCGAAGGACAGGCTTTAGCTGAACACGCCGCCATATTCCTTGCGCAAGTCGGCTTTCTGGACCTTACCTGTGCCGCCCACGGGCAGGCTCTCGCGAAAGACCACGTCGTCAGGCACCCACCACTTGGCCACGCGCTCGGCCAAAAAGGCCAAGATTTCTTCTTTTTCAAGAGCTTGACCGGGTTTGCGCACAATGAACAGCAAAGGCCGCTCGTCCCATTTGGGGTGCTTCACACCGATCACCGCGGCCATGGCCACTGCGGGGTGCCCGACTGCGGCGTTTTCCAGGTCAATCGAGCTGATCCATTCGCCACCCGTTTTGATCACGTCCTTGGTGCGGTCACGGATCTGCATCAGACCTTGGGCGTCGATGGTGGCAATGTCACCCGTGGGGAACCACCCGTCTACCAAGGGCGATTTTTCGCCTTTGAAGTAACTGTCGATGATCCACTGCCCTCGCACCATCAGCTCACCTTGTGAGGTACCGTCGCGGGGCAAGGTTTTACCGTGTTCGTCGACCACTTTGATCTGAATGCCAAACACGGTCTTGCCTTGCTTGCCCACCAAAGCATGCTGCTCGGCTTTGGGCAAGGCCAACTCTACAGGCGTCATGCTGGTCATGGTGGCCACGGCGGTGGTTTCGGTCATGCCCCAGCCGTGGCGAACTTCCACGCCATAGACATCTGAGAATTTAGCGATCAAAGCCGTTGGCATGGCCGAGCCGCCCACGGCCGTGGTTTTCATGGTCGAAAACTTCAAACCGTTTTGCTCCAGATGGCCGATCAAGGCTTGCCAGATGGTGGGCACGCCCGCGCTGAGGGTGACTTTTTCAGCTTCGATCAATTCATACAAACTGGCGCCGTCCAGCTTGGGGCCGGGCAATACGAGTTTGGCACCGCCAATGGGCGCAGCATAAGGAATACACCAGGCATTGATGTGGAACATAGGCACCACTGGCAGCACAGTTTGGCTGGGTGAAATGTTCAACACGCCCGGCAAGCAGCCGGTCAGGGCATCGAGGACGATGGCGCGGTGCGAATACAAAGCGCCCTTGGGGTTGCCCGTGGTGCCTGAGGTGTAGCACAGGGCTGCACCCGTGCGTTCATCAAACTCCGGCCACTCAAAATCGCCCTGATGAGGCGATAGCCAGTCTTCATAAGCTGTGACCTTCACGCCCTCGATGGCGGGGGTGTTGGCGGCATCGGACAAGCACACCCACAATTTGACCTGCGGGCAATGCGCGGCAATACCTTTGATCAAAGGTGCGAAAGTGCTGTCAAACAGCATGACCTGATCGCCCGCGTGGTTGATGATGTAAATCAACTGCTCGGGGTGCAAACGCGGATTGCAGGTGTGCATGACCATGCCACTGCCCGAGACGGCGTAATATGCCTCCATGTGGCGGTGGTTGTTCCAGGCAATCGAGCCCACAGCGGCGCCAGGCTTCAAGCCCGAAGCCGCCAAGGCTTGGGCCAGTCGGCGGGCCCGAACCGCGCAATCGGCGTAGGTGTAACGAAATAAGGGGCCATGCGTCTCTCGGGACACAATTTCCACTTGACCAAACTGGGCCGCGCTGTGCTCGAGAATGCCCGAAATCATCAGCGGGCGATCCATCATCAAACCGGGTTGCAACATCCAAACTCCTGAAAAAAATTATTCGACCTTGGCGCCAGAGCTTTTAACGATCTGGCCTGCTGTTTCCCAGTCAGCCCGCAAAATTTGCTGAAACTCATCGGGGCTGGCGGTGGCGGTTTCCACGCCCAAGTTTTTAAAGCGCTCGATCACAGCAGGATCGGCCAAGGCTTTTTGTACCGCGTTGTTGATGCGCTCTTGCTCGGCCTTGGGCATGGAAGCCGGGCCGAGCAGGCCCAACCACGAATCGAATTTATAGCCTGGCAAGCCGGCTTCAGCGACCGTGGGCAAGTCTGGCATGAAGCGCGAACGCTTGGTGCCGGTATAGGCCAGCAACTTGATGCGGGGGTCTTGCTTGAAGCCCACCACGCCAATGGTGGCCGCTGTGACGCCTTGCACACGGTCGGCCAACACTTCGTTGACCGCGTCACCCGTGGACTTCAGGGGGATGTGTTGCATCTCCAAACCCGCCTTGGCCAAGAATGAGGCCATGCCCAAATGGGTGGCGCTGCC
>CANGKR010000179.1 GCA_947454355.1 Comamonadaceae bacterium | reverse complement strand
TGCTGAAGCAAGTTTTGCAAGCGCTCCCACATCAAATGCCGAGCCTGGGGGTCCAGCCCGGTGGTGGGCTCGTCCAGCATCAGCATACTGGGGTGGTTGATCAAGGCCCGCGACAAACTCAGACGCCGCTTCATGCCACCAGACAACTCACCCGGCTTGGCTTTGGCCTTGCTGGTCAAGGCTCCGAACTCCAACAAAGGCGCAATGCGTTCGCGGATTTGCGCGTCCTTCAACCCAAAGTAACGACCATAGACCAACAGGTTTTCTTCGCACGAAAAATCCGGGTCCAAGGTGTCCATTTGGCTGACCACGCCCAAGCGGCCTTTGATGGCCAGGGCATCTTGGGGCATGTGTAAACCGTCAAAGTAGTCGATCTGCCCGGCATCGGGCACCGACAGTCCCAGGCACATGCGCAAGGTGGTGGTTTTACCGGCACCGTTGGGACCAATCACGCCCAGACATTCTCCGGGGTCGATATGAAAAGACAGGTCATTGACCACCGTGGCATCGCCGTAGCGCTTGACCAAATGGCTGACCGACAACAAGGGTGTATGCATGCCCCCGATTGTGCCTTGGACAGCGGCTGTTCCCCCAAAGATACAATGCCCTGACTTTGCCCCAGGAGCCTGATTTGTCTGACCGTTTGGCCATCTGGCCGCAATATGTTATGCCCAAGCGTGCCCTGACAGTTTGGGCAGGCAAGTTAGCCAATGGCCATTACGGCCGATGGACGCATGCCTTCATCAATCGATTTGTGGCCCGCTATAAGGTGGACATGTCACAGGCAGCCGAGCCCGATACCGCGGCCTACCCCAGCTTCAATGCGTTTTTCACACGCCCCTTGAAACCCGGTGCCCGTCCCATTGCAGAGTGTGCCTTCGTCAGTCCAGTGGACGGAGCCATCAGCCAATGTGGCGCGATCGAGCGTGATCAGATTTTCCAGGCCAAGGGCCACCACTATTCGAGCAGGGCCTTGGTGGGCGGCGATGCGGCCTTGGCTGCGCAATTTGACCACGGTCAATTCGCCACCTTGTACTTGAGTCCGCGCGACTACCACCGCATCCACATGCCCTGCGAGGGCCGATTACTGCGCATGATTTATGTGCCCGGTGATTTATTTTCGGTCAACCCCGCAACTGCTCGGGCGGTGCCTGGTCTGTTTGCCCGCAATGAGCGGGTGGTGTGCGTGTTCGAGGGTGCCCACGGCCCCTTTGTGCTGACCCTGGTGGGTGCGACCATCGTGGGCAGCATGCAGACGGTGTGGCATGGTGTGGTGAACCCCGAGCGCACCGGCATCGTTCAGGAATGGCGCTACGACACGCAAAACATCGTGCTGGCACAAGGAGAAGAAATGGGCCGCTTCATGCTCGGCTCCACGGTGGTCATGCTGTTCCCCCAAGGGGTCATGCAGTTTCAAGCCGATTGGCTGCCAACCCGGCCCATCTTGATGGGCGAAGCCATGGGAAGCCTTCAGGGCTGATCAGATCTCGATCTTGGAGCCGAGTTCAACCACCGCATTGGTGGGCAGTTTCAAAAATTCTGCCGCAGCACTGGCGTTATGGTGCATGGTGGCAAACAATTTTTCACGCCACTGGGCCATGCCACCACCGATGGTGGGGATGACGATGTCACGCGACAAGAAGTAACTGGTGCTCATCGGGTCCAATTCACATCCGTGTCCTTTGAGTTTCTCCAAAGCTTTGGGTAAATCAGGGTCGTTTTTGAAGCCGTAATTCACTGTCACCTGCCAGCAGTCATGGCCCAATGAATCGAAGCTCAAATGTTCGTCAAGGCCGATCCAAGGCACTTCGTGTGAGCGCACAGTGACAAAGAGGTTTTGCCGGTGCAGAACTTTGTTGTGTTTGAGGTTGTGCAAGAAGGCATTAGGCACATTGCCGCTTTCGGCGGTCAAGAAGACGGCGGTGCCGTCCACCCGGGCAGGCGGAGCGAGAAACACCGCATCGAGAAAATCCGTCAATTTGAAGGCGTCCGCATGCGCGGCCTGTCGCATCAAGTTGCGGCCGTCGTGCCAAGTGATCATCAGCGTGAAAATTGCACCACCGATGACCAAGGGAAACCAGCCGCCGTCAAACAACTTCATCAGATTGGAGGACCAGAACGCGAAATCAACGATGAAGAAAAAGCCAGTCGCCCCGATGCACAAGGCCAGGGGATAGTTCCAGCTGTAGCGCACCACATAAAAAGTCAGCACGGTGGTGATCAACATGTCAGTACACACGGCAATACCGTAGGCACCGGCCAGATTGCTGGAGGAGCGGAACATGCCCACGGCCAATACGATCAAGACAAACAACCCCCAGTTGACAAAGGGCATGTAAATCTGGCCCATGTCCTTCTCGCTGGTGTGCAGCACCTGTAGGCGTGGCAGATAGCCCAGTTGGATCACCTGCTTGGTCACACTGAATGCACCGGAAATCAAGGCCTGAGACGCAATCACCGTGGCCATGGTGGCCAAAATCACCAAGGGCAGCAAAGCCCAATCGGGGGCCATCATGAAGAAGGGGTTTTTCACAGCCTCTGGATCGGCCAGCAGCAAGGCGCCTTGGCCGAAATAGTTCAAGGTCAAGGACGGCATGACCACTGAAAACCAGGCCAGGCGGATCGGCTTCTTGCCAAAGTGCCCCATGTCGGCATACAGGGCCTCACCGCCCGTTACGCACAAAACCACCGCACCCAAAATGATGAAGGTGATGCCAGGGAAATCCCAAATGAATTTCACCGCGTAATGCGGGCTCATGGCCCAAAGAATAGTCGGGTTGGTGGCAATGTGGTACACGCCCAGCACCGAGATCACGGCAAACCACACCAAGGTGATCGGGCCAAAAAACTGACCAATCCCCGCTGTGCCGCGTTTTTGTACCGCAAACAAACCGAACAAGATCACCAGGGTCAAGGGAATCACATAGCGCTTGAAAGCGGGTGAAATCACTTCCAGACCTTCCACCGCCGAGAGAACCGAGATGGCCGGGGTGATCACACCGTCGCCGTAGAACAAGCAGGTGCCAAAGATGCCCACCATCAGCAACCGACGGCGCAACTCCGGCCGGTCCTTGACCGATTGAGAAGCCAGCGCCAACATGGCCACCAAGCCGCCCTCACCATGGTTATCGGCCCGCAGCACCAGGCTGACGTATTTGAGCGAAACGATGGTGGTCAGCGTCCAAAAGAAGATGGACAGGATGCCAAAAATGTTTTCTCGGGTAAAGGGCACATGACCCGAGCCAAAGACTTCTTTGACGGCATACAACACGCTGGTGCCGATGTCGCCGTAGACGACGCCAATCGCGCCCAAGGTGAGCGCGGTGAGAGATGATTTGGTGGCTGACACAGATTCGCCGGCAGCGTTGGCCGACTCCAATACAGACAAGCTTCGTATTCTGCGCTTGTCTGCAGGGCTTCGCCATGAGGCGATGTCTCAAAAAATACCCAAAACTCCAAAATGTTGCATTGCAGCAACTGGTAATTCAGTCATACACCTCGGCTTGCGGGTCGGTGGCTTCCAGTTCGTAGCTGGCCGCCAGCATGGCCAGACGGCCAATCACCCCGTACATGTAAAAACGATTCGGGACACTGGCGCCGGGTTTGACACCTGGCTGGGGCAAGTGCGGGCTTTCAGCAAAGGCCAGTGGGACGAAACTCGCGCCAGGTGCATTGAGGTTTTCGTCAATGCCGCGTTCGGCATGCACACGGTAAAAGCCGCCAACCACGTAACGGTCCATCATGTAGACCACCGGTTCGGCCACGGCTTCATTGATGCGCTCGTGGGTCAGCACGCCTTCCTGGATGATCACATCGCTGACGGTTTGTCCGTCCTTGATGACGCTCATTTTGTTGCGGGTCTTGCGGTTCAACACGTCCAGATCTGCTACATCGCGCACGGTCATGATGCCCATACCGTAGGTACCGTTGTCGGCTTTGACGATGACAAAGGGCTTTTCGTTGATGCCGTATTCCTTGTATTTGCGCTTGATCTTGGTCAGCAAGGCGTCCACATTGCTGCGCAGGCATTCGATGCCCACGCCTTCAGAAAAGTTCACATCCCCGCATTGGTTGAACATGGGATTGATCAACCAAGGGTCGATGCCCAAGAGTTTGCCAAAGCGCTTGGTGACTTCTTCATAGCATTGAAAGTGCTGACTCTTGCGGCGCACGCTCCAGCCTGCGTGCAGCGGCGGCAACAGGTACTGCTCGTGGAGTTCTTCGATGATGCCGGGGGCACCTGCAGACAAGTCGTTGTTCAGCAATATCGTGCAGGGATCAAAGTCCTTCAGGCCCAAACGGTGTCGGGTGCGAAGGACGGGCTCGAGCGTGACCGATTCACCATTGGGCAAATCGATGGTCGTGCTTTCCTTGATCTCGGGGTTGATTGAGCCGATCCGCACATTCAAACCGGCCATGTGAAAGATGCGCTGCAACTGCACCACATTGCTCAGGTAGAACGGGTTGCGGGTGTGGTTCTCGGGAATGATCAGCAGGTTTTTGGCTTCGGGGCAGATCTTTTCGATGGCTGCCTGCGCGGCTTGCACCGCCAAGGGCAGCATTTCCGGGGTCAGGTTGTTCCAACCGCCGGGAAACAAATTGGTGTCCACCGGGGCCAGCTTGAAGCCAGCGTTGCGAATGTCTACCGACGTGTAAATCGGCGGCGTGTGCTCCATCCATTCCAAGCGAAACCAGCGCTCGATGGCCGGCATGGAATCCAAAATGCGCTGCTCCAGCTCATTGATCGGGCCGGTCAGGGCAGTGACGAGGTGGGGAACCATAAGGGAGAACCTTTGCGCAGGATAAAGGGAGTACAGAGTGGCTTTATATGGGGCGCAGTCACAAGATTGCAAGCGCCCCAGCGACAGGCCATGATGACAGGCGGATATGAAACCTCAGTTTCGCACTTCGCCGTCACCGAGCACCACG
>CANGKR010000178.1 GCA_947454355.1 Comamonadaceae bacterium | reverse complement strand
GTAAATGCCTGACAAGCAGGGCGCGGTGGGTATGCGATACCCAACAGCTTCGTCCACCAAAGCGGTACTGCCCCAGGCAGCCATGACGCGACCTTTGAAGTCGGCTTGACCTGGCGGCGGCCTGGACACCCGCAGGTAGGGAGTTTGCGAGCCGTAGCGGCGCCTCATCACTTGGAGCAAGGCGCGGCGTATCGTGCCGAACTGTTGCACATGCTGGTGCCCGTCAATGTGGTCAGGCGGCGCTTGCCAGACCGATTCAAAAGCATCGAGCTGTCGCTCGATCTCGTCTGTGACCGCATGCCGTTGCAAGCCACCTGCTGCAGCCGGCCAGATACTGCGCAGCATCACCTGACCGAGTGAATGCCCATGCCCATGAGCGATGGCAAATTCGCTGGTCCAGTCCAGGTGCAGGCCGACGTCGATGCGACCACGCAGGTCTTTGAGGGCTTGTGCATCTTGTGACCAACGGGGAGAAAGCACCATGGCGCTGGTGGCACTCAGGCGGCCGCGTTGTGCCAATTGGACGATGGCTTGCGAGACGGAATCGCTCAAAGCGAAATCATCAGCGCACAGAACCAGTTGACGGGCACTGGCGTTCATGCGGCGGTGTTCCAGTAATGGGGCTGGTTGTATTGCTGTTTGAGAAAGTCGATCCACAACCGAACACGCAAAGGCAAATGCTTACGCTGCGAAAACACGGCATGGATGCCGTTGCTGGGTGCCGCGTAGGCTTCAAGCAAAGGCACTAACCGGCCAGAGCGGATTTCGGCCTCTACCTCCCAGGTGCTGCGCCAGGCAATGCCATAGCCCGACAAGCACCAGTCGTGGAGCACTTGGCCGTCCGAGCAGTCCATGGGGCCTGAGGGTTTGAGGTGGATCAGTTCTGCACCGTTGTCGCCATGGGCAGGCAAGGTGAATGCCCAGCCACGGGTTTGCGAAGCGTCGCTGGACAGCGTCAGGCAGTCGTGGTGCGCCAAATCTGCAGGCTGCTGTGGTGTGCCGCGCAAGGAAAGGTAATTCGGGGCGGCCACACACAAGCGCCGGTTGTCGGCAATGCGCATGCTCACCAAAGAGGAGTCGGGCAAGTCCCCCACACGCACCGCGCAGTCAAAACCTTCACCCGCCAAATCCACCACCCGGTCGCTCAGGTTCAAAGATACGGTGACATCGGGGTGTGACTGTCTGAAGCGTGGCACCAGCGGTGCCACATGCCGGCGGCCAAAGCCTGCAGGTGCGGTGATGCGCAAATGGCCGCTGGCTTTGAGGCCGCCCGCAGAAACGCTGGCCTCTGCATTTGCCACTTCGCCAAGCAGGCGTTGGCAATCCTCTAAAAAAGCGGAGCCCTCATGGGTCAGGCTGATGCGGCGGGTGGTGCGCACCAGCAATTTCACGCCCAGGTGTTCCTCCAAGGCATCCAGTCGGCGGCCCATGATGGCGGGGGCCACTCCTTCTGCCCGAGCGGCTGCGGTCAGGCTGCCCTTGGTGGCCACCGAAACAAAGGATTCAAAGACCTTGAGCTTGTCCATGGGTCTATTATGCAATCCTGAGTCAAAAGTGATGGCCCGATTTCAATTGATTATGTTGTTTTGTTGCGCTATCGGGCGGTGGGGTTCGGCCAGTTCAGGGGCAGACCGGCTTCGGGGGTCATGCCGTAGAGGGGCTCTCCCGGCAGGCCATGCTGCAAGGCAGAACGCGCGGCCATCAAGCGCGTCAGATCGACACCGGTAGAAATGCCCATGGCTTCGAACATGAAGACCAAGTCTTCGGTGACCACATTGCCAGAAGCCCCGGGCGCATACGGGCAGCCACCCAATCCCGCCAAAGAACTGTCAAAGGTGCGAACACCCACGTCATAGGCGGCCAGGCAATTGGCCAAGCCCAGGCCTCGGGTGTTGTGCATGTGGGCCGCGCCGGTGCGAGAGCCGATTTCACTGCGCACCCGCGTGAACAAGCGGCGCACCTGCGCAGGGTTGGCCATGCCGGTGGTGTCAGACAGGCCCGACTCGTCCACGCCCGCGGCCACCACGGCGGCGGCGAGCCAGACCACATCGTCTTCGGCCACGTCTCCTTGCAGCGTGCAGCCAAAGGCTGTGGAGATGCCCGCTTCGATGAGCACCTGCGGCGCCACCTCGTTGCGGTATTGCACGATGGTGCGAACTTCTTTGACCATGTCTTCGCGGGTTTTGCGCACATTCGCCAAAGAATGCGCTTCGCTGGCCGACACGGGAATGGTGATTTTGTGAACCCCTGCGGCTATGGCGGCCTGGGCCCCCCGCAAATTGGGCACCAAGGCCATCACGGTGAGGCCCGAATGGCGCAGTGCATGTCGTACCACGTCGGTGGCATCAGCCATTTGCGGTAAGAGGTGGGCGGGTACAAAAGAGGCCACTTCGATTTCGCGCAGACCGGCTGCCACCAAAGCGTCGATCCAAGTGAATTTGTCGGCGGTGGGCATGACCGCGTGCACCGACTGTAGGCCATCGCGCGGGCCCACTTCACTGATCAAAACATCAATAGGGGTTGCTGTGGACGGCATGCAGACAAAGGAAGGTTGGAGGCGTCAAATTCTAGGACTTGCAGGAGATTTTTGTTTTTATGTCACAGGATAATGAATTTTTGCCTCATTTATTAACTTTATGGCATCGAATATAGTTTGCGCTTGTTGATGTCTTCTGGAGATTGTTCATGTCCGACCGTACCCTTGTCCATGGCCTGCAAGTGGCCACTGTGTTGTACCGATTCATCGAAGACCAGGTGCTGCCCAGCACAGGCGTCAAGAGCGAGACGTTCTGGAAAGGTTTCGGCGCCGTGGTGTCAGATCTGGCGCCGCAAAACATCGCACTCTTGGCTGAGCGCGACCGCATTCAATTGGCCATGGACGAATGGCACACCGCCCACCCCGGCCCAGTGGCCGAAGGCAAGGCCATGAAAGCCTACCAAAAGTTTTTGAGTCAGATCGGCTACCTGGTGCCTGAGCCGAAAAACGTCCAGGCGACCACAAAAAACGTGGATGCCGAGTTGGCGCGACTGGCTGGTCCGCAATTGGTAGTGCCGATTCTCAATGCGCGTTATGCCTTGAATGCCGCCAACTCGCGTTGGGGCTCGCTGTACGACGCCTTGTACGGCACGGATGCGATCAGTGAAGACAACGGCTGCGAAAAAGGCACCGGCTACAACCCCCGACGCGGAGCCAAAGTCATTGAGTATTGCCGCCACGTGCTCGATCGCTGCGTGCCTTTGAAAAAGGGATCGCACATCGACAGCACCGGCTATGTCCTCAAAGGTGGCAAGTTGGTCGTGATGCTGAAAAACGGCAGCACCACATTAGCAGATGCCAAGCAGTTGGTGGGGTTTCAGGGCGACGCCAAAGCGCCCAGTTCCTTGCTGTTCGTGCACAACGGTTTGCACCTGGACCTGCAAATCAACAAGGCCCACCCCATCGGCAAGACCGATCCAGCCCATGTGTCGGACCTGGTGGCCGAAGCTGCTCTGTCGACCATCCTCGATTTGGAAGACTCGGTGGCCGCTGTGGACGCGCAAGACAAGGTTCTGGCCTACAGCAACTGGCTGGGCATCTTGCAGGGCACATTGAGCGAAAAAGTGGAGAAGAACGGCAAACTGTTCAGCCGCACTTTGAACTCAGACCGTGTGTATACCCAACCCACCGGTAAGGGCAGTGTGAAGTTGCACGGCCGCTCGCTGCTCTTCGTGCGCAATGTGGGCCATTTAATGACCAACCCGGCCATCTTGTACACCGCCAAAGACGGCAGCACCCAAGAGATCCCCGAAGGCATCATGGACGCCATGATCACTACCACCTGCGCCTTGGTGGATCTGCACAAGAAAAAGAACGCCGAGATACGCAACAGCCGCACCGGCAGTGTGTACATCGTCAAGCCCAAAATGCACGGACCCAAAGAGGTGGCTTTTGCCGACGAACTGTTTGGCCGTGTGGAAAAAGTGCTTGGCCTCAAACCCTCCACGGTCAAACTGGGCATCATGGACGAAGAGCGCCGCACCAGCGCCAACCTCAAAGCCTGTATCGCAGCTGCCAAGAGCCGTGTGGCCTTCATCAATACGGGTTTCCTTGATCGCACGGGCGACGAAATGCACACCTGCATGTTGGCCGGCCCCGTCATGCGCAAAGGCGATATCAAGAGCAGCACCTGGCTGGCCGCTTACGAAAAAGCCAACGTGGCCGTCGGACTGCAGTGCGGCCTGCGCGGGCGTGCCCAGATTGGCAAAGGCATGTGGGCCATGCCCGATTTGATGGCTGACATGCTCAAGCAGAAAATCGCGCATCCCTTGTCGGGCGCCAACACCGCCTGGGTCCCCAGCCCTACGGCCGCCGCTTTGCATGCCATGCATTACCACCAGGTCAATGTGCCCGCGTTGCAAAAGCAAATGGAAAAAGCCGTACTCAAGCAAGACCCTAAAGTTTTGCGCCAAGAGACTTTGGACAAGCTTCTGCAATTCCCAGTGGTGGCCAAAGAAGCCGCCAACTGGTCAGCCGCCGATAAGCAAAAAGAGCTCGACAACAACGCCCAAGGCATCTTGGGTTATGTGGTGCGTTGGGTGGACCAAGGCGTAGGCTGTTCCAAAGTGCCTGACATCAATGGCGTGGGGCTGATGGAAGACCGCGCCACATTGCGTATCTCCAGTCAGCACATGGCCAACTGGTTGCACCACGGCATCGTGACCAAAGCTCAGGTGCAAAAAACCATGGAGCGCATGGCTGCCGTGGTCGATGGCCAAAATGCAGGTGACTCCGAGTACCACAACATGGCCGGTAATTTCGCTAAGTCAGCGGCCTTCCAGGCCGCTTGTGATCTGGTCTTCAAAGGCAAAGCGCAGCCCAGTGGCTACACCGAGCCCTTGCTTCACGCTTGGCGTTTGAAGGTCAAGGCGGCAGCTTAACCTGCGGTGCTCAGCAGTCCATGATTGATGAGGGACTGGTGGC
>CANGKR010000177.1 GCA_947454355.1 Comamonadaceae bacterium | reverse complement strand
TTCAAAAACAATCTGGACCGTTACAAATACCCCAGCCGCTATGACTTGCCCGATGGCTTGGCGCACCGCAGCCAAGGAGCCGAGTTTTTGGCAAGCCTGCAAGCACGCTTGCAAATGCACAGCCATTTGATCGATGACCAGTGGCGCTGGGCGGATGCAGCGATTGCACCCTTCGTGCGCCAATTTGCCCACACAGACCCCGACTGGTTTGCCCAGCAACCCTGGCCCGCCTTGCAAGCTTGGCTGGCACGCTTTGAAGACTCCCCAGCTTACGCGCGGGTCATGGAAAAATACAAACCTTGGCACATGGGACAGCCGCAAGTGGCTTTCCCTCCTGCGACTGAGCTCACCCCTGAATGAGAGAACACCGATGAATGCGACTTTGCCTGCGCCCAGCCTTGAACATGTTTGTGATCTGGCGGTCATGATTTCACCGCCCGTGGAGGTCGGCCAAACGCCCTCGGGGCTGCGCCGCATGATTCCCATCACGGGCGGGACAGTCACGGGGCCCAAACTGCAAGGACATATCGTGCCGGGCGGAGCCGATTTTCAATTGATACTGAACGATGGCACCCAAGCACACCTGGATGCGCGCTATGTGATGGAGCTGCACGACGGCACCCGTGTGTTTGTGCAGAACAAAGCCTTGCGAGTGGCTTCATTGGAGAACTCACAGCGCATCATGCGCGGTGAAAAGGTCAACCCCGACGAGGTGTACTTTCGCTGCCAACCCCAACTCGAAGCCACTGCACCGCAATGGGCGTGGCTGAACGAGAGCCAATTCATTGGCACCGGCCGCCGCGCACCGGATGGCGTGTTTCTGAGCTTTTACCGGGTGGTTTGATTCACAGCGTCAGTGCAGCCAACACCGCCAAGGGTGCGGTTTCTGCTCTCAAGACGCGTGCGCCCAAACTCACGGGCACAAAGCCCGCGGCCAAGGCCAGTGCTTCTTCAGCGGCGGTCAAACCACCTTCTGGACCACTGAGCACCATCACGTCGCTGTGATCGGCCACCACCGACAGCAGCGGCTGCGCCCCTGCCGTCAAAGACAACACCAAACGAAGCCCGCCTGCGTCCCCCAAGGAAGCCAAAGATGCGGCCAGGCTGCAAGCCGGGTCGATCTGCATCACGCGGTTGCGGCCCGATTGCTCGCTGGCGGCCACGGCCACAGCTTGCCAATGCGCCCTTTTTTTCTCGGCCCTCTCACCTTGTAGTTTCAGGACGCTGCGCTCGGCGCTCAAAGGCGTCAAACGGGCTGCCCCCAATTCGGTGGCTTTTTCCACCAGCCAGTCCATGCGTTCGTTGGCGGTGACACCTGCAAGCAAATGAACCCGCCGGCTGGCCTCGCGCTCCAGGGCATGGTGCGCACCGACCAAGACGTCGACATCCGAGCGGCCCATTCGGGTGACGGTGGCTTCGAACTCACCGCCCTCGCCATTGAACAAGGTCAGGCCGTCACCCGGTTGAAAACGCAGCACCTGCACATGCCGCGCCGCTGAAGGCGGCAGGCTGACCGCATCACCGGTGTGCAAGGGCAGAGGGCAGTGAAAACGCGCCATGTCACATGCGCCCGTAGGCGTACCCGGTCATGCTCTGGATCTTCTCGACCTCGTCGACCAAACGCAGCAAAGGCTTGAGCTCTCGGTAGCGACTGGCGGTCGAGCGGATGTAATGGATGAAGCGGGGCGCATCGGCCAGGTATTTGTCTTTACCGTCACGCAAAGTCAAACGGGCAAAAATGCCAGCCACCTTGAGGTGGCGCTGCAGGCCCATCCATTCAACTGCGCGGTAAAACGCACCAAAGTCCTGGCTCCAGTCTTCATGGTCCAGCAGGCCGACTTGGCGGGCCTTTTCCCAGTAACGGATGGTGACGTCGAGCACAAAGTCTTCTTCCCAGGTCAGAAAGGCGTCGCGCATCAGGCTGGCCACGTCGTAGGTCACGGGGCCATAAACCGCGTCTTGAAAGTCCAGTACCCCCATGCGCAGATCATCGGCTTGGGTCGGCATCATCAGGTTGCGCGGCATGAAGTCGCGGTGCACAAACACCGAAGGTGCGGCCAGGTTGTGCTGCACGATGTGGGCAAAGGTACTGTCCAGGGTCTCACGCATGGCACCTTCGACCTGTACACCGCGGTGCTGGGTCAGGTACCAATCGGGAAACAGGCTCAACTCGCGCTGCAGCAATGCGGCATCGTAGAGCGGCAAAACGCCGGGACGGGAAGCCAGTTGCCAGGTGATCAAGTCGTCGACCGCTTGCAGATACAGGCCCAGATTGGCAGGGGGTTGGGCGGGATCGATGGCCTGCATCATGGTGGTGCTGCCCAGATCGGTCAGCAGCATGAAGCCTTGTGCTTCGTCCCAATCCAGAACTTGCGGCGCTTGCAGGCCCGCCTGCTGCATCAATTGCGCAACATGCACAAAGGGTTTGCAGTTTTCTTTGTCGGGCGGCGCGTCCATGATGATGCGGCTGGCATGGTCCGTGTCCACACGCAGGTAACGACGAAAACTGGCATCGGCGGAAGCCACGCGCACACTGCCTGTGTGCAGACCGTGCAAAGGGCTGATGCGCGCAAGCCAGCCTTCAAACGCAGCTTGCCTTTGGGGATCGGTCCAGCCCACGGGGTCCGTGGGGGCAGCGGCAGGGGTGTAAAGAGTTGTCACAGCGATTGGGCGTTGAGGGTGAGAGTGCTTGCACTCATGGATAATCCATTCTACAAAGCCCCGCCTTCGCCCAGAGTACATGGGCGCCCTTTCTTCACAGTTGAAGTTTTGCCACGTTCATCCCGTTTTTTTGAATCCACCCTGCCTGCCTGGACGCGCTACGCGTTCATGGGCGGGCGCTCGCACCTGTGGGCGGGGGCTGGGGTGTGGAGGGGTTTCTGGTTGGGGGTGGCAGGCAGCCTGTTGTCGGCCAGTGCCTTGGCGCAAACTGGACCTCAATCCACCGATGCTGCACCCGTGCTGCGCGCCAGCCCAATGTTGCAAGAACGGGTGTCGGACAAAGAGCGCAGCGAATCGCCAGTGTTTCTGGAAGGGCAACGCATCAGCGGCCGACCGGACATGGATGTGGTGATCGAAGGCCAAGCTCGCCTGCGCCGCTCGGGTCTGTCCCTGCAAGCCGACCGCATTGAATACGACCAAACGCAAGATACCGTCAAAGCCCAAGGCCATGTGCGGATCTCCCGCGAGGGCAATCGCTTTGAAGGCCCCGAGTTGACGCTACAGGCCGATACCATTCAAGGTCAATTTGTCTCGCCCACTTTCTCTTTGAATAAAGGCGGCGGCCAAGGTCAGGCCGAAAGCATCGAGTTTGTGGACGCCAAACGCGCCATCGTGCGCAATGCTTCTTACACCACCTGCACCCGCTTGCCTGGCCCCAGCTGGCTGCCCGACTGGGTACTCAAAGCAGCCAGTTTGAGCCTGGACGATGAAGAATCCATCGCACAAACCGAGCGCATGCAACTGCGTTTCATGGATGTGCCGATCCTGGCCGTACCTTCTTTGAGTTTTGCACTGACAGCCGACCGCAAGTCCGGCTTTTTGTCTCCTACCGTAGGCATCGACTCGGTCAGCGGCTTGGAGGTGGCGGCGCCTTACTATTTGAACATCGCCCCCAACCGAGACGTCACAGTGACCACCACCGCCAAGAGCCGCCGAGGCGTGGCCGTGGATACCGAATTGCGTTACCTGGAAGACAACTACCAGGGCAAAAGTCTGATCAACCTCATGCCCGGTGACGCCTTGCGCAACCAGTCGCGCTGGGGCGTCTCAGCGCAGCACAACGGCAACTTTGACTCTGGCTTGCCCGCCGTGGGCCGGTTGGGGCTGGGGTTGAATCTGAACCGTGTGAGCGATGACAATTACTGGCGGGATTTCCCCCGCTCAGGTCTTTCTCTGACGCAGCGATTGATGCCTTCTTCGGGCACCTTGTCTTGGGCGCAGGACGACCTGTCCATGACCGCACAGGTGTTGAAATGGCAAACCTTACAGGATGTGAGCTCGCCCATCACTCCGCCTTATGACCGCTCGCCACAAATCGTGCTTCGCCACAACCGCTGGGACGTGCAGGGTCTGGACTATTCGACCACCGCCGACACCACCCGCTTTGAAACCGATTACTCGCGCATCCCCGGTGGCACCACCGCTTTACTGCGCAATGGCCAGCGCAGCTATGTGAGCAGCCAGGTCAGCATGCCCTTTGTCAACCCTTGGGGGTTTTTGACGCCCAAACTGCAAGTGCACGCCACCCGCTACCAGCTGGACAACCCTTTGTCTGATGGACGCAGCAGCGTCAACAGGGTGCTGCCCACCTTCAGTCTAGACGCTGGCGTGGTCCTGGAGCGCGATGCCAACGTGTGGGGCCGAGCTGTGCGACAAACACTGGAACCACGGGCCTTTTACCTGCGCACACCCTACAGCGATCAATCCATGCTGCCCCTGTATGACACGGGTGCCACCGACTTCAACCTGTCCACCATTTACAGCGCCAATCCCTATGTGGGTCAAGACCGTTTGGCCGACAACAATCTGTTGACGCTGGGCATGACGAGCCGGTTTTTTGACGCTACCACCGGCGCCGAGTTGGCCAAGATCGGTTTCGCCCAGCGCATGCGCTTTGCCGACCAACGCGTGGTGTTGCCGACCGAAGCCACCGTGGCCAAAGGCTTCAGCGATATGCTGGTGGGCGCAGGCGTTCGCTGGGACGACCGCTGGTCGCTCGACTCTTTGGTGCAATTCAACACCCAAACCAACCGCTCGGTGCGCACCACCGTGAGTGCGCGCTACAGCCCCACACCCTACCGCGTCCTGAACACCGCCTACCGGATGACGCAAGGTCAGAGCGAGCAACTGGATGTGGGTTGGCAGTGGCCTTTGCGTGATTTCAACTTTGGGTCAACCGATGACGAAGAGGTCGTCACTGCGCCCGGTCAAGGCTTGGGCCCGGGTCGTTGGTACAGTGTGGGACGGATGAACTTCAGTTTGAAAGACAGCCG
>CANGKR010000176.1 GCA_947454355.1 Comamonadaceae bacterium | reverse complement strand
CGCCTCTGCGGCGGTGCGCAACGGTGTCAACGCCGCTGTAGCCAGCGGGAATGCGGGCGCCAAGGGGATCATGGGCCCCAATTCCCGCATCACGCGGTTGATCAGCCCTCTCGCCGGGCGGCCAGTGAACACATTCGTCAAAGCCGTTTTTCGCTCAAGGGCTTGCAATGCGCTGCGGTGTAGGTTGCTGGTGGTGGCTTCATCGCTGCACAGATAGGCCGTCCCGATTTGCACGCCCGACGCACCCAGCACTTTGGCATGTTGCACGCTGGCAGCATCGGCCAAACCACCGGCTGCGATGACCGGTATTTGCACCGCGCGAACCATGGCGGCGAGCAAATCAAAAGTGTTTGTCTGTTCTGCCAAGTCTTCGCGCAAGAACATGCCCCGGTGGCCCCCGGCTTCCAGCCCTTGCGCAATCAAGGCATTTACGCCCTGCGCTTGGAGCCAAAGGCCCTCCGCAACCGTGGTGGCCGAAGACACAATGAGCGACCCCCAGCTGCGCACCCGCGCCAGCAGATCGGGTGCGGGCAGCCCGAAATGAAAGCTCACCACCGCAGGGCGAAAGTCTTGCAGCACATCGGCGGCAGCGTGATTGAAGGGCACACGCCCGGGACCGTTCGGGATGGTGTTGGTGTCTAAGCCCAAGTCAAGGTAGTAAGGCGCAAGCGCGTTGTGCCAGGCTGTTTGCCGGGCGGCATCGGGCGAGGGCGGCGCATGGCAAAAGAAATTGACGTTGTAGGCCCTTGGGGTGGTCGCCTCCAAGGCCTGCAATTGGGCACGCAAATCCTCGAGGCTGAGCATGGCCGCCGGGACAGAGCCCAGTCCGCCTGCCTCGCATACGGCTGCAGCCAGAAGGTGGTTTTGCACCCCCGCCATGGGGGCCTGGATGATGGGGGCGTGCAGGGCGAGGCGTTCAAAGAAAGAAGTCATGTCAGCACTTTAATGCGCACCACTTGCGCACTCCACTCAGGGTTGACCCGTAGTGACTTGGCGACGCATTCATTTAACATATTAAATAAATGAAGTCGCCTGCTCCTTTCATCCACCGAAATTTGCCACGCCTGTTGCTTGAAGCTCGCGAAGCCGTGATGGCGCACACACGGCCCAGCTTGCGCCGGCACGGCTTGTCGGACCAGCAATGGCGCGTGTTGCGGGTCTTGGGCGAGCATGCCGATGAGTCCGCAGGGGTGGAGACCGGCCGGGTGGCGCGTGAGGCCTATTTGCTGGGCCCCAGCCTCACGGGGGTGCTCACCCGCATGGAGCGCGATGGTTTGATCGAGCGACAGCGTTGTGCGCAGGATGCACGGCGCACGGTGGTCAAAGCCACTTCCGAGGGCTTGGCCAAGGTGCAGGCCCTGTCGGAAACCATTGAAGCCCACTACGCCTGGATGGAACAGGAACTGGGCAAAACCAAACTCACGGCTTTGTACGAGTTGCTGGACGGGGTGATCGCCCTGGAGGCACAAGACATCGCTTTATCAGAAAAGGCTTGACGCATGACCCTGCTCCGCACAGCCACGCACCCTTGGCAGCCCCAAGGGACGGTGTACGGCACTTTACTCAACTTCCAGCGCGAATGGGACCTGTGGGCTCCGCGTATGCACGACGACCCGCACAAAGCGCCTCCCCAGCAGCCGGTGCTGTATGTCAAGAGCGCCAACACCTTCAACCCGGCGGGGCAGGACCTGGTGCTGCAAGACGGCATTCAAGAAGTCGACATCGGCGCAAGTCTGGGCTTGGTCATGGGCGATGACGGGCAAGTGGTCGCTGGCGGCTTGATGCTCGATTGGTCGGTGCCGCATGCGAGCTATTTCCGTCCGCCCGTCAAGTTCCGCTGCCGGGATGGCTACCTGGGGTTGCCGGCCGCTGTGTCGCCATGGTCAGAAGCGTGGGCCAAATTGCAAATTCATGTGTTGTGCAACGGTGTGCCGGTCCAGCAAGTGCAGTTGTCCATGATGAAACGCGCCATCCCCCAGTTGGTGGCCGATGTCAACGCGTTTATGACTTTGCAGGCGGGTGATGTGCTCATGGTGGGCACCGATGTGCTGGAGACAGGCCTTCGGCCCCGCGCCTGCGCAGGCGATCGCATTGAATTGCAAGCCACGGGTCTGCCCAGTTTGGTCCAGCGCGTTTCAGGAGGTGCCGCATGAAACACGCACGCATCGCCTGGTCCGGCGCCATTCAGCAAGCCGTTGAATCCGATGGCCAGTTGCTCATCACCCAGGGCCCGCACAAGGGTCGCTGTGTGGCCTTTGACGAGGTCGTGTGGTTGCCGCCACTGGCCCCCGTGCCGCAAGCACGTACCGTGATCGCGCTCGGTCTGAACTACGCCGACCATGCCAAAGAGCTGGCCTTCAAAGCCCCAGAAGAACCGCTGGCCTTCATGAAGGGCGAAGCCTCGCTGATAGGCCACAAGGCGTTCACGAAGCGACCCGCCGACGTGAAGTATATGCACTACGAGTGTGAGCTGGCCGTGGTGGTGGGACGCACCGCCCGCCGTGTGAAGAAAGCCGATGCCTACGACTTCATCGCGGGCTACACCGTGGCCAACGACTACGCCATCCGCGACTATCTCGAGAACTGGTACCGCCCCAACCTGCGAGTGAAAAACCGCGACACCTGCACGCCGATCGGCCCCTGGCTGGTGGACGCGGCCGATGTGCCCAACCCGATGGCGCTGACACTGCAGACCACCGTCAACGGCAAAGTCACCCAAAGCGGCAGCACCGCCGACATGATTTTCGATGTGCCCACGCTGATCGAGTACTTCAGCAGTTTCATGACGCTGAACCCCGGCGACCTGATATTGACCGGCACGCCCGACGGCATCGTCGACTGCCAACCCGGCGACGTGATCGTCACCGAGATCGAAGGCCTCGGCGCCTTGACCAACACCATCGTGAAAGCCAACCCATGAAAATCGATCACCTGATCAACGGCACCAAAGTCGCGGGCCGCGATTACTTCGAAACCGTCAACCCCGCCACGCAAGAAGTGTTGGCCGAAGTCGCCTCGGGCGGTGAGACGGAAGTCAATGCTGCTGTGGCCGCCGCCAAAGCCGCTTTCCCGAAATGGGCCAACACGCCTGCCACAGAACGCGCCAAGATCATGCGCAAACTGGGCGACCTGATCACGAAACATGTGCCTGAAATCTCGGAGACCGAGACGAAAGACTGCGGCCAAACCATAAGCCAGACCGGCAAGCAGCTGGTGCCGCGTGCGGCCGACAACTTCCACTATTTTGCCGAGATGTGCACCCGCGTGGATGGCCACACCTACCCCACGCCCACGCACCTGAACTACACCCTGTTTCACCCTGTGGGCGTGTGCGCGCTCATCAGCCCGTGGAACGTGCCCTTCATGACCGCCACCTGGAAGGTCGCGCCTTGCCTGGCCTTTGGCAACACCGCCGTGCTCAAGATGAGCGAACTCTCGCCTATGAGCGCTGCGCGTTTGGGCGAATTGGCGCTGGAAGCCGGTGTGCCCGCAGGCGTACTCAATCTGGTGCACGGCTATGGCAAGGAAGCGGGTGAGCCGCTGGTGTCGCACCGCGATGTGCGGGCCATCAGCTTCACCGGCTCAACCATCACGGGCAACCGCATCGTGCAAATGTCCGCTCAAAGGGGTGGCCTCAAAAAGTTCAGCATGGAACTCGGCGGCAAGAGCCCTTTTGTGATTTTTGAAGACGCTGATTTGGACCGCGCTCTGGATGCTGCCATCTTCATGATCTTCAGCAACAACGGCGAACGCTGCACCGCAGGCAGCCGCATCCTGGTGCAGCAAAGCATCTATGCCGACTTTGCCGCCAAGTTCACCGAGCGTGCCAAACGCATCACCGTGGGCGACCCGCTCGATGAAAAAACCATCGTCGGCCCGATGATCTCCAAGGACCACTTGGCCAAGGTGCGCAGCTACATCGAACTCGGCCCCAAAGAAGGCGCGACGATGCTGTGCGGTGGTCTGGACCAACCCGGCTACGCCGTCGACCTGCCCGCGCACGTCAAAAACGGCAACTTCGTCTGGCCCACCGTGTTTGCCGATGTCGATAACCGCATGCGCATCGCCCAAGAAGAAATCTTTGGCCCCGTGGCCTGCCTGATCCCCTTCAAGGACGAGCAGGACGCGATTGAAAAGGCCAACGACATCGAATACGGTTTGAGCAGCTACGTGTGGACCGAGAACCTGGGCCGTGCCCACCGCGTGGCCGCAGCCGTAGAGGCGGGCATGTGCTTCGTCAACAGCCAGAACGTGCGCGACCTGCGCCAGCCCTTTGGCGGCACAAAGGCCAGCGGCACGGGCCGTGAGGGGGGTACTTGGAGCTACGAAGTGTTCTGTGAGCCCAAGAACGTGGCGGTGAGCCTGGGCGGTCACCACATCCCGCATTGGGGCGTTTAAGTACAACGACATTCAAACTGGAGATGACCATGACCGTAAACCCATTGGCCATTTGGGGCCCTGTTTTTGCCATGATGATTTTGGTGCTGGTGGTGGCTTACTTGACGTTTCGCGAACGCATTCGCCAGTTCAAGGCCTTGCGTGTTCACCCGCAAAAAGTGTCCACCCGTGGTGAGTTTGCGGCAGTCCTCAAAGACACCCGTTGCGCCGACAACTTCTCCAACCTGTTTGAAACTCCGGTGATGTTTTACGTGGCCTGCATCGGCCTGTTCGTCACGCAAACCGTCACCCTGGGCGCCTTGCTGCTGGCCTGGGTTTATGTCTTGCTCCGGGTTGGACACAGTGCGGTGCAATGCGGCAGCAATGGGGTCCTTAAGCGCTTCAAGCTCTTTGCGGCCAGCTTGCTGGTGTTACTCGGTTTATGGGCGGCCTGGGGCTGGACCTTGTGGCAAGTGATATGACGCTCTGGCCGCCTTACATGCCTCACACCAAGGACTTGCCATGCAGCGTCGTGCGTTGATTTTGAGTGCAGCAGCCCTGCCTTGGGCTGCGCAGGCCCAGACTCAATCCTGGCCCACCAAGCCGATCCGCCTGATCGTGCCT
>CANGKR010000175.1 GCA_947454355.1 Comamonadaceae bacterium | reverse complement strand
GCCATCCTAGGGGCTTTAGAGCCAAGCCTGACCCCTGAACAAGAAGCCTCAGGCCACCGTAGCGTGCGTGAATTTCATGACTACCTGCAAGGCCTGGTACGCGAGAGACGTTTGAACCCAGGCAACCCCGATAACGATGTGTTGACCCGCCTGATTCAAGGTGAAAACGGCGAGCAATTGAGCGAGATTGAACTCCTGCAAAACTGCCAATTTTTATTGAACGCAGGCCATGAGACCACCACCAACCTGATTGGCAACGCTTTGATTTGCCTTCAAGAATATCCAGAAGCCAAAGCGCAATTGCTGCGAGACATGGGTGCAGCCCCCGGAACATCCACAGACTTTATGAATCTGGCAGTTGAAGAATTCTTGCGTTTCGAATCTTCCAACCAATTGGGTAACCGCCGTGCCTTGCGCGACTGCCAAGTGGGCGGTATGGATTTGCCGGCCGGTGCCTTGGTGACCCTGTGCATTGGCGCCGCCAATCGAGACCCGGCGCAATTTGATCAGCCCGATCAACTCAACCTGCAACGCACCGCAGGCAAACACCTGGCCTTTGGTTTTGGCATCCACCAATGTGCTGGCTTGAGTTTGGCCAGATTGGAAGGCCGTGTGGCCATTGGCCGTTTTTTGCAGCGCTTTGGGCATTACCGACTCACCCAAGCCCCCGTGCGGGGTGGCCGCGCGCGATTCAGGGGCTTTTTGAATGCGTCGTTCTGTATTTGACAGTCCTTGTACGGGCTCTCAAGCCCGCATCAGGGCGATCAAAGCGCGTCCCAATCCGCACCCAAAATTCGGGCCACCTTGCGGCCAGCTTGTCGACGCAAAGTTTCACTTGGGAAGGGCTGAGGCAGCCCTTTTTCCAACGCAAACAATTGCTTGACGGAGACACAGGCGCGGGTGGCCAAGATGGCGGGGTCCACATTGCGGTCCAAGCGCAACTGCCGCAGCACACACCCTTTAGGGTCTTGGGATTCGTCAGTACCCCATCCCAGTTCAGCACGCTGGCGCACATTGGATAGACCCAGCGCAAACATCACATCACCTGAACTGGTTTGCCGAGATGCCAACACCCGGTTGTCCGAACTCATCAACGGTTGAAAACGCAACACCGAACGTTGTGCGGAAGCCAAACGGGTGCTTGAGGTGAGTGACATCTTGAAATTCCAAATAAACAATCAACAAAAAATGTGAGAAGACTACTTTACAACTCACCTGTGTAATTTTGTTTATTTTGAAGAATTCAACTCGCATGAACATCAGCCATTTGGCGTATCCATTGCAATTATTTACATCTCCATCACTCAGGAAACCATCACATCCCCGAGTGAGAGCTTGTCGATTTGCATGTGTGCCCATAGCGCCATGGTGTTGTCTTGTTGGGTGACCAGCAATTGGTGGGCCAAAGGCGCTAAAGGCGTCTTTGCAGGGTCAATCAGCAAAATGTAGCGTGTCGACAAAGACTCACCCATAGGTCGCAGTTGGCCGACCCACTCCAAAGTCAACAACACGTCCAGCACACGCTGGGCATGGCGCATTTCGATGTGCAGGTTTTGCGCCAATTCGATGGCACTCAGGCCATACGGTGGCTGGGTTTTCAGGCGACTCAATGTCGTCAAGGTTTCCAGGGCGAGTCGGAATGACCAGCCGGAACCGCTGCGCCTGCGCAAGGCATTTCGCCCCATTTCGGGCAGACTGGCCGCCACCAAGGCGCCCACCAGCACAATCACCCAAGCCACATAAATCCACACCAACAATATCGGCACCGCCGCAAAGGCCCCATAAATGGCCGAATACGTGGGCATTTGCGCCAGATACAGCGTCAAGACTTTTTTACCCAGCTCGACTCCGATCGAGCTGACCAGGCCACCCGCTAAGGCATGCTGCCACTGAACGCGGGTATTGGGCACATAGAAGTACAAGCCCGTGGCGCAAGCCGTCAGCAGCGCGAACTCGATCATGTCGAGCACAAAGCGCAGGTCGCTGGGCAACACGCCCACGCCTTCGGTAGCTGACACCACATACGACGAGATGGCCAAACTACCGCCCACCATCAAAGGCCCCAGTGTCAGCGCGGCCCAGTACAGCAACACCCTTTGCGGCAAGGGGCGCGGTTTAGACACCCGCCAAATCTGGCCCATCGTGCGCTCAATGGTCACCATCAGGGCCAGCGAGGTCGCCAACACTGCCACAAAGCCCACCGTGCCCAAGCGGCTCGCTTTGCGGGAAAACTGTGTCAGCGAACCCAGCACCTGACGTGAAATGCTCTCAGGCACCAAGCTTTGAATCAGCCATTGTTGCAATTGATCCTGCACTTTGGCAAACACCGGAAATGCGGTGAAGATGGCCAAACCCAATGTAAACAAAGGCACTAGGGCCAACACGGTGGTGAACGTCAAAGAGCTTGCGGTCATGCCCAAGCGGGCGTCGCGAAAACGCTCGCGCAGCATGCGGCCCATTTGACGCCACTCGAAATGCAAAAAGTATTGCCAGAGTTGCGCCATGCCCCTCTGGAGACGGTCTATTGGATTCATGGTCTGTATGATGCCACCGACATGACGACGATTTCTGATCCTTCCTTGATTTCTCCCCCTGTGCAACCCGCATTTCATGTGGTCTTGACCCGCATTCTGGCGGTGGGCAGTTTATTGGGCCTGATTGCCCTGGGCTTGGCTTGGGAGCTGTGGCTGGCGCCATTGCGACCGGGTGGCACATGGTGGGCCATCAAAGTGCTGCCGCTGTGCATCCCTTTGGCAGGTTTGCTCAAGAACCGCATGTACACCTACCGCTGGGTGAGCATGCTGATTTGGATTTACTTCACCGAAGGCGTGGTACGCGCCTGGGGTGACAAATGGCCATCGAATGCTTTGGCAGGCCTGCAGGTCGCTTTGTGTCTGGTGCTCTTTGTGGCGTGCGCTTTGCATGTACGGATGCGCTTGAAAGACGCCAAAGCCTTGGGGCCGCTGGAGGAAGTCGCATGAACGCCCTGCTCGAAACTTTGCGGCAAATTTGCGGTGCGCAACACGTGCTCACCCACGATGACCCCACTACCGACTTGAGTGCATGGGAAACTGACTGGCGACAACGCGTGTTCGGCAAAGCCCTCGCCGTGGTGCGACCGGCCAACACCGCCGAAGTGGCCGCCGTGGTCAAGGCTTGCGCCAACTCGCTCACGGCCATCGTTCCGCAAGGCGGCAACACCGGCTTGGTGGCCGGTTCGGTGCCGGACGCGTCTGGTCAACAAATTGTCTTGAGCTTGCAGCGCATGAACACTGTGCGTGCCATCGACCCGGACAACCTGACCATGACAGTGGACGCAGGTTGCATCCTGCACAACCTTCAAGAGGCCGCTGAGAAAGCAGGCTTTTTATTCCCGCTCAGTTTGGCCGCCGAAGGCAGTTGCACCATTGGCGGCAACTTGGGCACCAACGCTGGTGGTACCCAGGTGGTGCGCTACGGCAATGCGCGTGAGTTGTGTTTGGGGCTCGAAGTTGTCACCCCGCTCGGAGAGATTTGGCAGGGCCTCACGGGTCTGCGCAAAGACAACACGGGCTACGATTTGCGTCACCTGATGATCGGCAGCGAAGGCACGCTGGGCGTGATCACCGCAGCCACCATCAAACTCTACCCCTTGCCTGCAGCGCGATTGACCGCATGGGCAGCGGTGCCCAGCATGGCAACGGCGGTGCAATTGCTGGGCATGGCGCATCAGCAACTGGGCGCAGGACTCACCGGCTTTGAGGTCATGGGCCAATTTGCCTTGAGCTTGACCGATAAACACTTTCCAAATCTGCGTGTACCACTTTACAAAGACACGCCTTGGTGTGTGCTGCTCGAAAATTCTGACCACGAATCAGAATCGCATGCCCGCCACTTGTTTGAAAACTTGCTCGAAGCCGCCATGAACGCGGGTTGCGTCACCGATGCGGTCGTGGCCGAGAACATGTCACAAGCCCAAGCACTGTGGCAAATCCGCGAAAGCATCACCTCTGCCCAAGCGCAGGAGGGGCTGAACATCAAGCACGACATCAGCATCCCGATCTCGCAAATCCCGGCCTTTGTGGAAGCCACCGATGCCGTGCTGTTGAAAGAAATCCCTGGTGTGCGATTGGTGAATTTTGGCCACCTGGGCGACGGCAACTTGCACTACAACGTGCAAGCTCCGCAGGGCCAGGACGACAAAGTGTTTGTGCGAGAGATGGAAGACCGCGTCAGCACCCTGGTGTTTGAATCGGTTGCTCGTTTCAAAGGCTCCATCAGCGCTGAACACGGCATTGGCAGCCAAAAAGTAGACAAGCTCCCCCGCTACAAAGACCCGGTCGCGCTGGGCATGATGCGCTCAATCAAACAAGCCCTGGATCCACAAAACATCATGAACCCGGGGCGGGTGATCCGTTAGATTTATTTCACAACTGCTGCGTCAGTCAGTTTCTTGAGCAATGCAGTGCGACGGGCTTGAATCACGGCGTTTTGCATAAGGTTTTTACTCTCTTCATAACCCGGCACCTGGTAAGGACGCTTTCCCGTCACTTTGACCACATGCCAATATGGCCCCACCTGAATGGGCGCAGCAGACACAGCACCCGATGCCAAGTTCACCACCACATTGGAAATGGCGGGTGTCATTTGGTCGGGCAACAACCAACCGAGGTCTCCCCCGTTGTCCTTGGTAGGATCCAAAGACTTGGACTTGGCCAAAGCATCAAAGGCCTGCCCTTGTCGCAAGGCAGCCAAGATATCCTGCGCTGCAGCAACAGATGCCACGACGATGTTCGAAATCTGGAATTGCTGCAGATCCCCACCCGCCTTCAACACTTTGACCTGCCGGTCATATTCGGCTTTCAACTCAGCGTCGGTGATGGGTTGCTTGGTGAATTCGTCTTGCATCAACAGATCGATCAATAAATTTTGACGCATGCTCAACAAGGCATCCTGCGTTGAAGCCAATTTTTCCAAGCCTCTCTTTTGCGCTTCCTGGGTCATCACCTCTCGCGCAATGAACTCCTGTTTCAGGGCTGCCCGCAATTCG
>CANGKR010000174.1 GCA_947454355.1 Comamonadaceae bacterium | reverse complement strand
TCACGGATCGCGCCGTCGCCCGCCAAGTAGTACTTGCCCTTGAAGTCATCGGGGTAGTAGCTTTTCTTGAAGCGCTCAGGGTCACCCCAGATGTTGCGGATCATGGAAGGCCATGGCTTTTTCACGACCAAAATGCCGCCTTGGCCGTTGGGCATGTCTTTACCGGTCTCGTCCACGATGGCGGCCTGGATGCCTGGGAAAGGCAGCGTGCAAGAGCCGGGCACCATGGGCGTGACACCAGGCAGCGGGGTGATCATGTGGCCACCGGTCTCGGTCTGCCAGAAAGTGTCCACGATGGGGCAATTGCCGCCACCGACGTGCTGGTGGTACCACTCCCAAGCGGCAGGGTTGATCGGCTCGCCGACCGAACCCAGCAAGCGCAGGCTGCTCAAGTTGTAGCTCTTAGGGTGCACCGCGTCGTTGGCTTCGGCCGCCTTGATGAGCGAGCGGATGGCGGTGGGTGCGGTGTAGAAAATCGTGGCTTTGTGGTCTTGGATCATCTTCCAGAAACGGCCAGCGTCGGGGTAAGTGGGCATGCCCTCGAACACGATTTCGGTACCGCCCAGAGCCAAGGGGCCATAGGTGATGTAGGTGTGACCTGTGACCCAGCCGATGTCGGCGGTGCACCAGAAAACATCGTCGGCCTTCAGGTCGAAGGTCCACTTGGTGGTCAGCGCCGCGTGCAGCAAGTAGCCGCCCGTGCTGTGTTGCACGCCTTTGGGCTTGCCGGTGGAGCCCGAGGTGTAAAGCAAGAACAGGGGGTGTTCAGCGCTCACCCACTCGGGCTCGCAGGTGGTGGCTTGCTGGTCAGCCACATCCTGCATCCACAGGTCGCGCCCTGCGGTCATGGCGATGTCGGCGCCCGAGCGCTTCACAACTAAGACATTCTTGATGGAGCCGCAGCCGCCCAAACCAATGGCTTCGTCCACGATGGACTTGAGGGGCAGCAGCTTGCCACCGCGCACCTGGTTGTCGGCGGTGATCACGGCCACAGCGCCCGTGTCTTCGATGCGGTCGCGCAGTGACTGGGCCGAGAAGCCACCGAACACCACCGAGTGGGTCGCACCAATGCGGGCGCAAGCCTGCATGGCGGCCACGCCTTCGATGGACATGGAGATGTAGATGACCACGCGGTCACCCTTTTTGATGCCCAGGCTCTTCAAGGCGTTGGCGTACTGGCAGGTCTTGGCCAGCAACTGGCTGTAGGTGAACTTGGTCACTTCGCCGCCGTCGGCTTCAAAAATGATGGCGGTCTTGTCGCCCAGGCCTTTTTCGACGTTGCGGTCGAGGCAGTTGTAGGAGGCGTTGAGTGTGCCGTCTTCGAACCACTTGAAGAAAGGTGCATTGGACTCGTCGAGCACCTTGGTGAAGGGGGTCTTCCAGCTGATCAGCTCTTTGGCCAGACGGCCCCAGAAACCCTGGTAGTCGGTTTCGGCTTCTTTGCACAGGGCATCATAGGCGGCCATGCCGGAGATGTGGGCGTTTTGCACGAAGGCGGGGCTGGGTTGGTATAGGGCGCTCATATTTGTCTCCTGAAAAGCAAAATCGATCTCAATCGGGTGCTAATGTCGGGCTTGGCTCTTACAAAGTACTGACTGACATCAAGCTTTCAGGGGAATCCCCGGCAAGCCTCTAAAATCAAGTTTTTGCAAGTCCCTTGCGCCGCCTGCCCGACATGTCCAACAAACCCTCCCGCACCGGTCACCCTGGCGCATTGCGCCCCCTGCCCGCTCTGATTTTCGCCAGCCGCTGGTTGCAGCTGCCTTTGTATCTGGGTTTGATCCTGGCCCAGGGCGTGTACGTCTTTCACTTCTGGCTGGAATTGGTGCACCTGCTCGAAGCCGCATTTGGCAATCAACAGGCCCTACAGGCCCTGATCAGCGGGATAGGCTACAAATCGGATCTAGAGATCAACCATTTGAACGAAACCATCATCATGCTGGTGGTTCTGGCCCTGATTGACGTGGTCATGATCTCCAACCTGCTGATCATGGTCATCGTGGGCGGATACGAGACCTTCGTTTCACGCATGAACCTGGAAGGCCACCCCGATCAACCCGAATGGCTGGACCATGTGAACGCCTCGGTGCTCAAGGTCAAGCTGGGCACGGCCATCATTGGCATCAGCTCCATCCACTTGCTCAAAACCTTCATCAACGCCGCCAACTACGATGTCAAGGTCTTGATGTGGCAAACCCTCATTCATATCACCTTCTTATTCAGTGCAATAGCCATTGCCTACGCAGACCGCTTGATGTCGCACCACCAACACAACAAATCCTGATTTTTCAACCCGAAGCCCACCCATGACCACTCTGATTAAACAAGAAGACCTGATCGAATCGGTTGCCGCCGCCCTGCAGTACATCAGCTACTACCACCCTGCTGATTTCATTTCGCACCTGGCCAGCGCCTATGCGCGGGAGCAAAGTCCTGCAGCCAAAGATGCCATTGCGCAGATTCTCACCAACAGCAAAATGAGCGCCTACGGCCATCGCCCCATCTGCCAGGACACGGGTATCGTGAACGTGTTCTTGAAAGTCGGCATGGACGTGCGTTGGGACGGCTTTACCGGTAGCCTGGAAGACGCCATCAACGAAGGTGTGCGCCGTGGTTACAACCACCCTGACAACATGCTGCGTGCTTCGGTGGTCGATGATCCGCAGTTCGCCCGCAAAAACACCAAAGACAACACACCAGCGGTCATCTTCACCCAGATCGTGCCCGGCAACAAAGTGGACGTCACCGTCGCGGCCAAAGGCGGCGGCAGCGAAAACAAATCCAAGATGTACATGCTCAACCCCGGCGACAACGTGGTCGACTGGGTCTTGAAAACCGTGCCCACCATGGGCGCGGGCTGGTGCCCTCCGGGCATGCTGGGCATTGGCATTGGCGGCACCGCCGAAAAAGCGGTTCTGATGGCCAAGGAAAGCCTGATGGACGACCTGGACATGTACCAGCTGCTCGAAAAATCCAGCCAAGGCGCCAAGCTCACTCAGGTCGAAGAGCTTCGCTTGGAGCTGTACCACAAGGTCAACGCCTTGGGCATTGGCGCACAGGGCCTGGGCGGCCTGACCACGGTACTGGATGTGAAGATCAAGATGTACCCCACACACGCTGCAAGCAAACCGATCGCGATGATCCCCAACTGCGCGGCCACCCGTCATGCGCACTTTGTGATGGACGGCTCGGGCCCTGTGTTTCTGGAAGCCCCATCGCTGGACCTTTGGCCCAACGTCAACTGGACGCCCGACACACAAAAAAGCCAAAGGGTGGACCTCAACAAGCTCACCAAGGCCGAAGTGGCCAGCTGGAAACCCGGCCAAACCTTGCTGCTCAACGGCAAAATGCTCACGGGCCGCGACGCGGCGCACAAACGCATCCAAGACATGCTGGCCAAGGGCGAGAAGTTGCCCGTGGACTTCACCAACCGCGTGATCTATTACGTCGGTCCGGTGGACCCTGTGCGCGACGAAGTGGTCGGACCCGCTGGCCCCACCACTTCCACCCGCATGGACAGCTTCACCGAAATGATGCTGGCCCAAACCGGACTGATCGCCATGATCGGCAAAGCCGAGCGCGGCCCCAAGGCCATCGAAGCCATTCAAAAGCATAAGTCCGCCTACCTCATGGCGGTGGGCGGCGCGGCTTATTTGGTGTCCAAAGCCATCAAGCACGCGCAAGTGGTTGGCTTTGCCGATCTGGGCATGGAAGCCATTTACGAGTTCGACGTGGTCGACATGCCCGTCACCGTAGCGGTCGATGCGGGGGGCACGAGCGCCCACATCACCGGTCCGGCTGAATGGGAAAAACGCATCGCCACGGGTGAGTTCAAAGGCATTGGCATCACCGCCAACTGACACGCGGCCCGCATGCACGACCTGGCCGATCAGCCCATTGGCGTTTTTGACAGTGGCATTGGCGGCCTGAGCGTGCTCAAGGCCTTAATGGCCGAGTTGCCGCATGAGCGCTTCGTGTATGTGGCCGACAGTGCCAACGCCCCTTACGGCGAGCGCGCAGACGCCTTCGTGAGCCGCCGCACCCTCGCGATCGCCGACTACCTGACGCAACGCCATCACATCAAAGCCTTGGTGGTGGCTTGCAACACCGCCACCGCGGCGGCGATCCATGAGGCTCGGCAGCTGTACCCTCGAATGCCCGTGATCGGCATCGAACCTGCGCTCAAACCTGCGGTGGCACTGACACGCACGGGTCGCGTTGGGGTGATCGCCACCACCGGCACCTTGGCCAGCGCCAAATTTGCCGCACTACTGGACAGCATGCATGGCCAGGCTGACTTTGTGATTCAGCCTTGTCCGGGCTTGGCGCATGCCATCGAGCAGAGTGTGGAGTTGCCGAATGAGTCAGGTACTTCCGGCCCGGTGTATCAACTGTGCCAATCCAACTTGCAAGCCATGGGCCCGTTTGGTCATGGCCCGGGGCAGATCGACACGCTGGTCCTGGGCTGCACCCACTATGTATTTGCTACGTCTGCACTGCGCGAATTAGCGGGGCCGGACATCCCCTTGTTGAGCACGGGCGAACCCGTGGCCCGCCACACAGGGCGTCTGCTCGACAGCCAAGGCTTGCGATCAGAGACAAGGCTTCACGCTACCCTGCCCTTGCTGCTGACCAACGGAGCTTTGAGTGCACTGCAATCAGCAGCGGACCGTTGGCTGGGTTTGCCCGCTCAGCATTGTCAAATCGCGGATGGATTGGCTCAGGAAACAGCCCACAAGCGCTGACCCGTCTGCGCCAAGTGCGTGAGGTACACGCGCAAGTCAAACTCCAGTTGATGGTAGGCCGGCTCCATGTGTTCACACAGTTGGTAGAAGGCGCGGTCATGGTCACGCACACGCAGATGAGCCAATTCGTGCACGCTGATCATGCGCAAAAACTCGAGCGGCGCATCCTTGAAGACGGCTGCCAATTTGATCTCCCGTTTGGACTTGAGCTTGCTGCCCTGCACGCGAGAGATGGTGCTGTGCAAACCCAGCGCGTTGTGGATCACATGGATCTTGCTGTCGTAGCCGACCTTGCTCACCGCATCGGCATTCCGCATGAAC
>CANGKR010000173.1 GCA_947454355.1 Comamonadaceae bacterium | reverse complement strand
GTGGCCTTTGCGTGATTTCAACTTTGGGTCAACCGATGACGAAGAGGTCGTCACTGCGCCCGGTCAAGGCTTGGGCCCGGGTCGTTGGTACAGTGTGGGACGGATGAACTTCAGTTTGAAAGACAGCCGAATGGTCGATTCGATTTTTGGCCTTGAGTTCGATGCGGGTTGCTGGTTAGGCCGCGTGGTGCTCGAGCGCTTGCAAAGCACGGTGAGCACGTCCACCAGCCGTTTGCTCTTTCAACTCGAATTTGTGGGCTTGGCCCGCATCGGTTCCAGCCCCCTGAAGACACTGCGCGACAATATCCCTCGTTATCAATTTTTACGCGAAGATATGCCACCTCCGAGTCGGTTCCTTCAATATGAATAAATTTGCCATGTCCGTCCTGCGCCAGAACCTCGTTGTGCAGCACCTGTTGACCTGCTGCTTGGTCCTTTGCGGGCTGAGCGCTGCGCAGGCGCAAACATCGCCCACAGCTCGATCGGCGGATTACATCGTGGCCGTGGTCAACTCCGAACCGATCACCAACAACGAGGTACAACAACAACGCTCACGCGTGTTGGCGCAATGGCCTGCGGGTGCGCCCAAGCCATCGGCGGCCGAACTGTCAGCCCAAGCGCTGGAGCAGCTGATCAACGAGAAAGCCCAAATGCAACAAGCCCGTGAAGCGGGCATCCGCATCGAAGACGACGCGGTCGACATGGCCGAGAACAACCTGGCCATGCAAAATCAAATAGACCGGGCGCAGCTGCGTGCCAAATTGGTCCAGGATGGTTTGAGCTTGAACGCTTTTCGTGAGCAGCTGCGTATCCAGTTGACATTGAACCGTTTGCGCGAGCGTGAAGTCGACGCACGGGTGCGCGTGAGCGACGCTGAAATCGATGAGTTTCTCAAGGAACAACGCGGCACCACTGCGCCCGGGGAAGCCGATCTGAACCTGGCCATGATCCTGGTGGCGGTCCCCGAGGACAGCAACGATACCCAGGTGACCACTCTACAAACACGCGCCGCCACGGCTGCCAGCCGAGCCCGCAGCGGTGAAGACTTTGCCAAACTGGTGGGTGAATTCATGGGCGCCAGCGTACCCAATGGAGGCGCCATGGGCCTGCGCCCGGCCAGCCGCTATCCGAGTTTGTTTGTGGACAACCTGCAAACTGCCAAGGTGGGCGATATCGTGGGCCCGCTGCGCTCCGGCGCGGGTTTTCATGTTTTGAAAGTCCTGGAAAAACGCCAGGAGGAAGCCCCGACCCTGGTGATCACACAGACACGTGCACGGCATATCTTGCTGCGGCCCGGCGCGCAATTGACCTCTGCACAAGCGCAGGCCCAACTGGCGCAGATCAAACAAAAAATCACTTCCGGTCAGACTTCGTTCGCCGCAGCGGCGCGGGAACTGTCGCAAGATGGCAGCGCCATGAGCGGGGGTGATCTGGGCTGGGCGAGCCCGGGGCAATTTGTGCCTGAGTTTGAACAAGTCATGAATCGCCTGCGCCCCAATCAGATGTCAGACCCCTTGGTCTCACGTTTCGGCGTTCACCTGATCGAAGTGACCGATCGGCGCGATGTGCCGGTGAGCGAGCGCGATCAACGCGAGATGGCCCGCGGTCAGCTGCGTGAGAAGAAACTTGAAGAGGCCTACAGCACCTGGCAAGAAGGCGTGCGCGGTCGTGCATTTGTAGAAATGCGCGACACCCCGCAATGAAACACATTGCACGCAAACGCTTCGGCCAGCATTTCCTGTCGGACCACGGCATCATCGATGCCATCGTGGACGCCATCCACCCGCAAGCGGGCGACCCGATGGTGGAAATCGGTCCGGGTCTCGCGGCCCTGACCCAGCCCCTGGTCGAGCGCTTGGGCCACCTGACGGTGGTCGAACTCGACCGCGACCTGGCCGCACGGCTGCGTGCGCATCCCCAATTGACGGTGGTGGAGACCGATGTCTTGCGCGTTGACTTCACAGCGCTGGCCGCGCAAGTGGCCCAGCACCCAGGCACGCGCTCAGGCTCTACAGGCAAACTGCGTGTCGTGGGCAACCTGCCTTACAACATTTCCACACCGATTTTGTTTCACCTGCTGGCGCATGTGGATGTGATTGAAGACCAGCACTTCATGCTGCAAAAGGAAGTCATCGACCGCATGGTGGCTACACCGTCTACCGCCGCCTATGGGCGCTTGTCGGTGATGCTGCAATGGCGCTACGCCATGGAAAACGTGCTGTTTGTGCCGCCTGAGAGTTTCGAGCCGCCACCTCGGGTAGACAGTGCCGTGGTGCGCATGGTGCCCCGCACGCAGCCCGCCCCGCTGCACCAGCCACTGCTCGAAGAATTGGTGCAAGTGGCCTTCAGTCAACGCCGCAAACTGCTGCGCCATACTCTCGGCGTCTGGCTGACCCAGCGTCAATTTGCGGGGGAGTTCAACCTGCAACGACGGGCCGAAGAAGTGCCTGTCGAAGAATTCGTCGCGCTGGCCCAGAAAGCTTGAAGCCCGCTGACGGCAAAACACTTCAGGCATGAAAAAACCGCTCCGAGGAGCGGTTTTTCACGACGCGTTCAGGTTCAAGCCGCAGCCAACCAATAACCCGCGTTAAAGGGGCTGCTCATGCGCAGCGCCAAAGGTGAGACGTCGACCAGTTTATCGGTCGGCATTTTTTCACCAGGTTCGATCTCTTCAGCCATGAGGGCATCTTCATTGAGAGCCTCATTCGCCCGTTCTGCTTGGCTAGCTTGTGCAGAACGGGCTACAGAAAAGAATAGAAGCATCGGAAGGGTATCTTCCGGTCTCCCCAGTAATCGGCTGTGTCGCGGAAGATGTCCAGCAACTGCTCGCGGGCCTCTTTGTCAAATTTGGCGTTCGCAGGGATCTGCTCGAGCACCACAATGAAGCCAGGCTGGGGGCCTGACTTGTGCAGTGGGTCGGTCATGCAGTCGTACAAAGCGTCAAAGTTTTTACCGAAGTGCGATGGCAGAGTGAACTGGCCAGCGATCAAATCGAGCACGTCCTGTTTGCTTTGGGCACTGGACAAATTGGCGAACAAGAAGTGGTGCCCCAGACTCTGAGCGGCTTCTTGCAGGTCGTTCACGCGGAAAGCGCGAATCGACTGGACGATGTTCGTCCGTACACCTTTGAGAGGTGTTTCCGTGTCTTGACGAAGTGGCGTATCCATCTCCGCGGTTCTTTCTATAGTCAAAAAAACTTCAGCTTTTGGCTGTTATTCAATTCGTCCCGCAGCTCCAACAGCCGGGGGACTCTTTCTCGAATTGCCTTTGCGCTGCCCTGGGGTAGCGCACCGACACTCATTTGGGATCGAGGATCTCGCGAAAACTCGCGTAGTGGTCGTCGCTGTAGTAGCAGTTTTGGGGTTTTTGGACCTCTTGACCGCCACACACAATGCGCCGCGCACCGCGCGTTTTTTCTCCAGGTGTTTTCACGGTGTACTCGTGGTAATAACCACGGGCCTTTTGAGGCAGGATCCGCTCGCGATTGCCAAAAACCACACCGTCTTTTTGATAAGGAAAAGGCCCACCTTGGTGGATCAGACGGTAAGTTTGCTGGCCTTCGGGCGGCAATTGCGCCAAACCAATGGTGGACTGAATCGCATCTGGAACCGCTTTGGCTTGCACCGGGCAAACTGACAAATTCCACAACAGGAGCAAGGCCCCTGAACACCGCACAAGTCGGCTTAACGAATCAACCACCATGAAAACAACCTTTCGGAGACCTTCGGGTAAACCCGAAAATCTGAAGGCGTGAGTGTGCCGTAAGCCGCAGAAAAAAGCAAGGGCTTGCCCATTAAATAGGCAAGCCCTGCAAGGACTTAAGTCGTATAAGTTAGTGCTTACTGTCTTTTGGAGACTTACCGGCTCACGTTGGCGTCGGCCACTGTCAAGGCCGTCATGTTCACAATCCGGCGCACGGTGGCGCTGGGGGTCAGAATATGTACAGGTTTGGCCGCACCCAGCAGTACCGGGCCAATGGCGATATTGCCGCCCGCGGCCGTTTTGAGCAGGTTGTAGGCAATATTGGCTGCGTCAATGTTGGGCATGACCAGCAAATTGGCATCGCCCAACAATGGACTGTGAGGCATCAAAGCCTTGCGGGCCAGGCCGTCCAAAGCCACATCCCCGTGCATTTCACCGTCGACTTCCAGCCAAGGGGCCTGCTGTTGGAGCAGGGCCAAAACCTGGCGCATTTTGACGGCGCTGGGTTCATTGGACGATCCGAAGTTGGAATGAGACAGCAAGGCGGCCTTGGGGTGCACACCGAAACGGCGCATTTCCTCGGCAGCCAACACGGTGATTTCCGCCAACTGCTCAGCCGTGGGGTCGTAATTGACATGCGTGTCGACAATGAAAATTTGCCGACCAGGCAACATCAAGCCGTTCATACAGGCATAGGTGTGGACGCCGGGGCGCTTACCCAGTACCTGATCGACATAGTTCAAGTGCATGGGGTTGGTGCCCCAAGTACCGCAAATCATGCCGTCCACATCGCCTTTGTGCAGCAACATGGCGCCGATGAGCGACAAACGGCGACGCATCTCAATTTTGGCGATTTGCTGGGTGATGCCCTTGCGCTCGGTCATGCGGTGGTAGGTTTGCCAAAAGTCGCGGTAGCGGTGGTCCATCTCGACATTGACCACGTCATAGTCCAGCTCCTCTTTCAGCCGCAGACCGAATTTTTCAATCCGCTCGGCGATCACGTCGGGTCGGCCGATGAGTGTGGGGCGAGCGACGCCTTCGTCTATCACGATTTGCGCGGCGCGCAAGACGCGTTCTTCTTCGCCTTCGCAAAAGGCAATCCGCTTTTTCAAGGCCCGTTTGGCGGCCGTGAAAATCGGTTTCATGGTTGTGCCTGAGGCGTAGACGAAGCTTTGCAGTCGTTCGCGGTAGGCGTCAAGATCGGTAATAGGCCGCTGGGCCACACCACTCTCGGCCGCCGCTTGGGCCACAGCCGGTGCGATCTTCATCATCAAGCGCGGATCAAAAGGCTTGGGGATCAGGTACTCGGGACCAAACACCAAGGGCTCGCCTGCGTAGGCGGCCGCAACCACCTCGCTTTGTTCGGCCTGCGCCAGCTCGGCAATGGCGTAGACCGAGGCGATTTCCATCTCTTCAGTGATGGTGGTCGCGCCGCAGTCGAG
>CANGKR010000172.1 GCA_947454355.1 Comamonadaceae bacterium | reverse complement strand
CGCTGGCCAATGGGTCAACGGCGCTGACTGGGGCAAGTACTCTTTGTTCTTTGGCTTGATCTGGTGGCTCACTGTGTTGTACCAGTGGTTCAGCGAGTCGGTTCATGAGAGTGAAACCGGTCAGTACGGACGAAAGATCGACCTGTCCTACCGCTGGAGCATGACCTGGTTCATCTTCTCAGAAGTGATGTTCTTCGGCGCTTTCTTCACAGCATTGTGGTGGGCACGTACCCACTCCTTGCCTGCTTTGGGCAGCTTGGAAAACGCGCTGATCTGGCCTGACTTCAAAGCCGTGTGGCCCACCTTGGCCGCAGGTGCTACGGCTTCTCCTGCCGGTATTGTCGAGCCCTTCCAGACCATGACACCATTCTGGTTACCCACCGTCAACACCGCCTTGTTGTTGACTTCCGGCGTGACCTTGACCATCGCACACCACGCTCTGCAGCACGGTGACCGTGCCAAGACCATTACCTTCATGTGGTTGACTGTGGCCTTGGGTGTGACCTTCTTGTGTGTGCAGGGTTACGAATACCACCACGCATGGACCGAGATGAACCTCAAACTCAGCTCTGGCGTTTACGGCTCCACCTTCTACATGTTGACCGGCTTCCACGGTTTTCACGTGTTCGTCGGTATGTTGATGTTGTTGTTCATCACATTGCGTTTGCAAAAAGGCCATTTCACCGTTGAGCGGCATTTCGGTTTCGAAGGCGCAGCATGGTACTGGCACTTTGTGGATGTGGTGTGGTTGGGTCTGTACATCCTCGTGTACTGGCTCTGAGGCCTTGGCCAGCGACAAAAAAAGCGCCCAATGGCGCTTTTTTTGTGGTCCCTGAAAAGTCTTCAAGCCCCCGCAGGAATGCCCGAGGGTTGGATGTAGCCCAGTTTCCAAGCCAACAAGATGCACACAAAGAGCACAATGGAAAAGCCCACCCGAAAGGCCAGTGCGCGGGCCATGCCGCCCGAGGGGTGTTTGCCGGATGATTGGCCGTCGCCTTTCATCATGAAGTACAGGGCGGTGGCCAGGCTGCCCAAAATGGCCACGAATGCGATTGCAACAAGGTATGTCATGAGCAGGATTATCGGATGAGTCAAGCGATGCCGCACCTGGGGCTGGCAAAGCCGTCAAATCGCCGCAAAACCGTGCTGATTTTGATCGCAGCGGTGTTGGGCGTGTCTGTGACCTGCTCCTTGGGTTTTTGGCAGTTGCGCCGAGCGGATACCAAGCTGGCATGGCAAGCCGAAATGGCTCAAAGGGGCGAAATGGCCATGCTTGAAGGCGCGAGCCTGGGGCAGTGGGGTGATTCTGCTGAAAATCGTGCGGGTTTGTTGCATCGCAGAGTGCGGCTACAGGGGCATTGGATACCTGAACACACGGTGTTTTTAGACAATCGCCAAATGAATGGCCGTGTGGGCTTTTATGTCATGACCCCTCTGCAGCTCAGTGCCCAAGCGGTGGTGTGGGTTCAGCGGGGGTGGGTGCCTCGGCATTTCACGGACCGAGCCGAACTGCCTGCCATCCCCACAACCACCGAAGTGGTCAGTTTGTCGGGTCGCATTGCCCCTGCCCCTTCCAAGCTCTATGAGCTGGGTGCGGCACAGACCGGCCCTATACGGCAAAATCTTGACCTAGACGCTTCGCGTCAAGAAACAGGTTTGCCCTTACTGGAAGTCACGGTAGTGCAAACCGACGCTGCGTCTGAAGGCTTGTTGCGCGATTGGCCGCAACCAGCCACAGGTGTTGAAAAACACCACGGTTATGCTTTCCAGTGGTTCGGGCTGGCTGCTCTGATCACCTTGCTTTATGTCTGGTTCCAAATTGTCCGACGCCCCAAACCCCCATCCTCACCCCGCTGAACAGCGCTCTGACCTGCCCTTGGACTTCACAGTGCACAGCATGCCCTCGCCCGAAGGCGTGGCTCAAGCTGACGTGGGCCGCACCCGTGTGGGCCGCTGGAAAATGCTGTTTGTGTTTCTGGTGTGCGCCTCTCCCGTGATCGCTTCGTACTGGACGTACTACATGATTCGTCCGGATGCGCGCCGCCATTTTGGCGACTTGATCGAGCCCCAGCGACCGCTGCCCAAGGTGTCCGCCACCGCCCTGAATGGCGAGGTCACCAGTCTGACGGATCTCAAAGGCCAGTGGCTGTTGATCAGCGTCGCGTCTGGCGCCTGCGATGGTGCCTGCCAGCAACGTTTGTATTTCCAGCGTCAAATGCGTGAAGCCTTGGGCAAGGACAAAGACCGATTAGACCGCGTCTGGTTGATTCAAGACGATGCACCGATTGCATCCGCCCTGTTGCCAGCCTTGCAGCAAGCGAACGTGTTGCGCGTCAAAGCACAAGACCTGAGCGCTTGGTTGTCGCCGTCCCCGAAGCAGGCATTGGAAGACCATTTGTACCTGGTAGACCCCTTGGGCAATTGGATGATGCGCTTTCCAGCGAACATGGATGTGGCCGGGGCCGCTAAGGCCAAACGCGATGTGGAGCGCGTTCTGAGAGCGTCCGCATTTTGGGATACTCCTGGCCGTTGATGCGATGAACAGCACCGATTTGTACAACTGGGCACCGGCATTGCGCGTGATGGGCATGGGCCTGTTGCTGGCGCTCGGGCCTTTGTGCTGGATCGCTTTGCGTCACCGGCAAAGCCACTCGGCTGCCCGCTTGCGTGCACTGACCGTCCTCACATTATTTTTGACTTTCGATTTGATTTTGTTTGGAGCGTTCACACGCCTGACGGATTCAGGTCTGGGCTGTCCCGACTGGCCTGGCTGCTATGGCAGTGTGACACCTCTGGGTGCGCAGACTGCGATTGAAGAAGCCCAAACAGCCATGCCGAACGGCCCGGTCACCCATGCCAAAGCCTGGATCGAAATGATTCACCGTTACCTGGCCACTGCCGTGGGCGTGTTGATTTTGACCTTGACGGCCTTCAGTTGGTCCCGCTCTGTGACTGGTGCTCGCCCGTGGTGGATCACCTTGGCCCTGCTGTGGGTGTGCTTGCAAGGCGCTTTCGGTGCGCTCACGGTTACCCTCAAATTGTTGCCCGCTATCGTGACAATGCATTTGCTCGGCGGGCTGGGTTTGCTGTGCTTGCTGACGGTGCAAGCGGTCCAGCTGTCGCCTGTTGCGCCGCACATCATGCCCTTGCGTTTGCGGCAAGCGGTGTGGTGCGTGACGGCACTGGTGTGGCTGCAAATCGCTTTGGGCGCATGGGTCAGCACCAACTATGCCGTGTTGGCCTGCCAAGGTTTTCCACAATGCAATGGTCAGTGGTGGCCAGCTTGGGATGGTTCGGGTTTTGAATGGTGGCGCGAGTTGGGGCATGCAGCGAATGGTGAAGTCTTGGCTTTTTCGGCCTTGGTGTCGATCCATATGGTGCACCGGACCCTGGCCATGGTCGTGGTGATGGCCGTTGTTGCCTTGGTCTGGCGCTTGAAAGCGGCGAGCGTGTTGCCCCTGCAAACACGCTGGCTGATCGGCTTGATCGTCTTGCAGGTGTGCACTGGTTTGTCCAATGTGATTTTGGGCTGGCCCTTGCTCGCCGCTGTGCTGCACACGGGAGGTGCGGCCGGCTTGGTGGGTGTGCTGGCCTGGTCGCTGACCGGCAGTCGCGCCTTAGCCGACAATTCTGTTTCATTGCACGCTGAGTCGCAGCGTGCCGACCCAAGGCCTTTTGCATGAATGCACCCCTTACCCCCTCGATGTCGACATGGCGTCAGTACTACGCTTTGACCAAGCCACGCGTGGTTCAATTGATTGTGTTTTGTGCCTTGATCGGTATGGTGTTGGCTGTCCCTGGCGTGCCCAGTTGGGTGGAACTGCGCTTGGGATTGATCGCTTGCGCAGGCATTTGGCTGGTGGCCGGAGCTGCTGCGGCGTTCAATTGCCTCATTGAAAAAACCATCGACTCCAAAATGAAGCGCACCGCTTGGCGTCCGACCGCCAAAGGTGAGTTGTCCGACCGGCAAGCGCTGGTGTTTTCAGCGGTGCTGTGCGCTGCAGGCTCAGCCATTTTGTATGAAGCGGTCAATCCTTTGACCATGTGGCTGACCTTTGCCACCTTTGTCGGCTACGCAGTCATCTACACCGTGATCCTCAAGCCCTTGACGCCGCAAAATATCGTCATCGGTGGTGCATCAGGCGCCATGCCGCCCGTGCTCGGTTGGGCAGCCATGACGGGTGATGTGGGTCCGGAGGCTTTGATCCTGTTCTTGATCATCTTTTTGTGGACGCCCCCGCATTTTTGGGCGCTGGCTTTGTACCGGGTCGAAGACTATCGCAAGTCGGGCTTGCCGATGCTGCCGGTCACGCATGGTAATGAATTCACCCGCTTGCAGATTTTGCTCTACACCTTCATCCTGATGGCTTCTTGCTTGATGCCTTTCATTTACGGCATGAGTTCGTGGCTGTATTTGTCCGCTGCCGTGGTGTTGAGCTTAGGTTTCATTGGCTATGCCTGGGCCTTGTGGCGGGAATACTCTGACGAGTTGGCACGTAAGACTTTCCGATTTTCATTGATCCATCTGAGTGTCCTGTTTGCAGCCTTGCTCGTGGACCATTACCTGTACTGAGCAAACCATGAAACATCGAACTCTCACCTTGGTTTGCCGTTGGACACTGGCGGTTTTGATGACCGGCGGACTTTGGGCCTGTGCGCCGGACAAGCCCAGCTTCAAAGGTGTGGACATCACGGGCGCGGACTATGGCAAAGGCTTCAGATTGAGTGATGCACAAGGTCAGGTCCGCACACTGGCTGACTTTGCTGGCAAAGTGGTGGTGGTCTTTTTTGGCTATACCCAATGCCCCGATGTGTGTCCCACTACTTTGCAGGAGTTGGTCGAAGTGAAGCGGCTGCTGGGCAAAGACGGGGACCGGCTGCAAGCGGTCTTCATCACATTGGACCCTGAGCGGGATACAGCTGAACTGCTCAAAGCCTACATGGCCAATTTCGACCCCAGCTTTGTGGCATTGCACCCCACACCCGAGCAATTGCAGCTGATCGCCAAGGACTTCAAGATTTATTACAAGAAAGTCGATGGCGCCACAGCCACCAGTTACACCTTGGACCATTCGGCGCAAAGTTACATATTTGATGCCCAGGGGCGCCTGCGCTTGTACAACCGCTATGGCAGCGGCGCACAAGCGCTGGCTTCTGATGTGGCGGTGTTGTTGCAATCCAAGTGAGAGAACAGACCGATCAAAAAAAATGCCGCTGATGCGGCATTTTTTT
>CANGKR010000171.1 GCA_947454355.1 Comamonadaceae bacterium | reverse complement strand
TGGCCGCGCTTGACCATGGCTTCACCCAGGGCCAAGGTGGGCTGGCTGTTGGAGAAGCTGGTGCGGAACACGTTCGGGGCGCACAGCGCACGGGTGGCAGCATGAACGCCAGCATTGGGGATCAGGGTCAATATCCCGGAATCGCGGGCTACTTTTTGAATGCCCATTTGCACACCGGAGTGCACGGTGCCGATGAGCACATCGACTTTGTCACGTTGGACCAATTTGGTGGCGTTTTCAACGCCTTTAGAGGGCTCTGATTCGTCATCGACTTTGAACCACTCGATTTCGCGGCCGCCCAATTTGCCACCTTGTTCGTTAATGGCCATGCGCACACCGTTTTCAATGGCCACGCCCAATGGGGCAAAGGCACCGGAGTAGGGCAACATCAAACCCACACGGATCTTGGCATTTTGTGCTTGAGCCCACTTGGGCACCAACAAACCTGAGCTGGCGGCAACGGCAGCACCCTGGAGGACGGCGCGGCGTGAAGTTGTATTCTGGTTCATGACGAAACTCCTGTTGAGACATGCATTATGTTGCATCTTTTGGTTGATGGGACTCAGGGTTAACACCTGTTTGGAGTAAACGATCGCGGTCGTGGTACAACAAAGCATCGTATAACAACTGCGCCCACCGACTTTCAATGGGGTGGCCTACTGTTTTGAACCTTGATACTTCGATCTCTGCGCTGATGGAGCGGCATGTGGGCGTGACCTTCCCCGTTTGCGCTCTGGCTGTATTACAAAACGGTCGCGTGCTCGTGGACCGCGCTTGGGGGCGTTGTGAAGGTCACGAGGCCACATCGTCCACATTGTTTGACGTGGCTTCCATTTCGAAGTTGTTCACGACAACGGCATTTTTAGAAAGTGTCAGCGCCGGAAAAGTTCAGCTGGACGACCCATTGGTGAAGGTCTTGAACGCTTTTGGCCAGAGTGGACCCCGCCCCATTGAGGGCGGCCAAGATCCGCACACCCTAGAGCGTCAGCCGTTATTGCCCCATTTGGCTGGACAGCATGTGGATCCATGCACAGTGACTTTTCGGCATCTGCTGACACACACATCGGGTTTGCCGGCTTGGCGCGATGTCTTTATGCAGACCGGCCTGGTGCCTGCAGTACCACAGGCTTTGGCTGTGTTGGAAACTTCAACCCCGTGGGAAAGGGTTTTACCTTTTTTGTATGGATACCCTTTCGTTGAACACCCCGGCCAACGAGTGGTTTACAGCGACATCGGTTTGATGCTGCTCGGCCGTGCGCTGGAGGTGTTGAGAGGCCAATCCTTAACCGACTGCATTCAACTCAGCGTGTTGAACCCCTTGTGTTTGAGCCACACGATGTTCAATCCCGTGCAAAGCGCTGGCGTACCTTTGGCACAAATAGCCCCTACCGAGCTTGACCTGCGTTGGCGCCAGCGCCGTGTATGGGGTGAAGTGCATGATGAAAACGCCTGCGCATTGGGCGGCGTGGCTGGCCATGCAGGTTTGTTTTCAACAGCCATGGATGTTGCGCAGTTCGGTCAAGCTTGGTTGCAAGACCCGGCACAGTTAGGTGTGGATGAGGATTTGGCCAAACAAGCTCTATCGGAACAAGCTTGCACGGATGATGTTCGGCGAGGCTTGGGCTTTGTGATCAAGTCCCTGGTGAATGCTTCAGCAGGGGATCTGTTCAGCCCTCGCTCCTTTGGGCATACCGGCTTCACGGGTTCCACCCTTTGGGTGGACCCGGATCGTCGCTTGGTGGTGTCCTGCCTGACCAATGGCATTCATGCAGGCCGTGCTGCCCATGCGCCGCATGCCTTCAGGCGTGAATTGCATGACCTGATCGCTCAATCCGTTTGAATGCCTAAACTCCCAAGTCTGGGCAGTTTCTGAAACAAATGGTAGCAATTTATCAAAATTTTCACTTGTTTTGGTATTGATGTTTTAAATATGATGCTGACATTGTTTTCGAAAGTATCATTTTTTAAAGGAGTTCATCATGGCCCAAGCAATGTTGCAAGCTTCAGCAACCAACAATGTGCATTTTTTATACGAGAAGACATTGGAGCGCGAAAAAATCCAGGCCTTTGCAATCGCTCAAAACGCCTTGGTGACCGCTCTGCACCACATTCGATCTAACGAAGGTGATCTGCTGCGAGCCATGGCCAATACCCGTCGCGCTCTGGATGCGATCCGCGACATGCGTGAATTGATCGATTGAGGAAATTCACATGAACGAAAACACTTTGGAATACTTGATCCTCGGCATTTTGTCGGGCTTTACCTTACTTTGTCTGATCGGATTGGTGCAGATCTTTTTCTTTTGAAGGCCACGCGGCGACCTTTAGGGCCTCAGTCGGGTGCGCGATAGACCAGCACTTTGAGGGCTCGCTCGGGAGAGATGTCTGGGAAAGCCGCAGGGTTGGGTAAGCGCTCAACAAAGTCCAATTCGCTGGCCATTGCTGCCATTTGATCTTGCAAAAATGAAATACCCAATTCGGGCGCATTCAAGCACAACAGGACGTGCCCGCCGGGGACCAGCAACTCGGGCAGTCTGCGCATGAGTTTGGCGTAGTCTTTGGTTGCGATGAAGCTGCCCTTTTGGTAACTGGGCGGGTCCACAATGACCAATTCATAGGGGCCGGTTCGGCTGATCTTGCCCCAGGTCTTGAAAATATCATGCACCCAGAAGCTGGCACCTTGTGCCAGGCCATTGAGTTGATGGTTTTGCTGTCCTACCGTCATGGCTCCTTGGCTCATGTCCACATTGACCACTTGTTTTGCGCCAGCCTGCAGGGCGACCACTGAAAAAGCGCAGGTGTAGGCAAACAGATTCAACACTTTCATGCGGGGATGGGCTTGGGCGCGAACCCATTGACGGCCCTGTGACATGTCTAAAAACAAGCCATGGTTTTGCCCTGTGAGCACATGCACCCTAAAGCGGCAACCTTGCTCCGTCACCACATGCGGTTCTGGCACACTGCCGGCCATCAGGCGCGTGTCAGGCTCATGACCGTGCCGACTTTGAAAGACCCAATTCAAGGCTTGGCCGGGACAAAGTTGATGCCATCGCTCAGCCAAGGCTGCACCGACACGGTTCAAGTCCTCTTCTGAAACTGCCTGAAAACTTGTCAGGACCCACACCGGAGGGTAGACGTCCAAGGTCCAGTGTTCACAACCAGGATGTAAGCCTCCACGTCCGTGGAAGATGCGCTGAGCATCGGTGGGCAACTCCATCTTTGCGATGGCATCGAGCAGGGCTTGCATGGGTCAGGAATTCAGGGGTGCCACGGGTAGAAGGATGGCCTGCCCGGAGGGGCTCGAACCCCCGACCTGTTGCTTAGAAGGCAACTGCTCTATCCAGTTGAGCTACGGGCAGATTAGGCAATACCAAGAAAAAAAGCCCAACGAGTGGACTTTTTTTATGGATGGTCGGAGCGGCGGGATTCGAACTCGCGACCCTCTGCTCCCAAAGCAGATGCGCTACCAGGCTGCGCTACGCTCCGACATGGTTGTATTGTAACGTGTGATTCGAGGGTTCTGGAATCACACCTTACTTTTTTTCAAGTCGAGGCCGGTTTCAGCTGCCGCGAGTGACGGGCATTTCGACTTCGCCTGGCATCAGCAGGTGCTTAGCCAACTCGAGTTTGGCGAGCGAATTGCGGTGCACTTCATCAGGACCATCGGCCAAACGCAAGGTGCGCTGGTGTGCGTAGGCGTAGGCCAAGGGGAAGTCTTGTGACACACCACCGCCGCCGTGCGCCTGGATGGCCCAGTCGATGATCTGGCAAGCCATGTTGGGCGCCACAATTTTGATCATGGCGATTTCGGCTTTAGCCACTTTGTTGCCTACAGTGTCCATCATGTGTGCAGCTTTGAGGGTCAGCAAGCGGGCTTGCTCGATCATGCAGCGGGCGTCCGCAACTCGTTCTTGCCAAACAGTTTGTTTGGCCACCTCGCGGCCAAAGGCCACGCGAGTGTTCAGACGCTTGCACATCAACTCAAGAGCGCGCTCTGCAATACCGATGCTGCGCATGCAATGGTGGATACGACCAGGTCCAAGGCGACCTTGCGCGATTTCAAAGCCACGGCCTTCGCCAAGTAAAAGGTTACCGACGGGCACACGCACGTCTTCGAGCAGGACTTCCATGTGACCATGCGGTGCGTCGTCATAACCGAACACGCTCAAGGCACGCAAGACGGTGATGCCCTTGGTATTGGCAGGTACCACGATCATGGATTGCTGTTCATGGCGACCCGCTTCTGGATTGGTTTTGCCCATGACGATGTACACCGCACAGCGTGGGTCACCCGCGCCGGACGACCACCATTTGCGACCATTGATCACGTATTCGTTGCCTTCGCGGCGGATCTCGCACTGGATGTTGGTGGCATCGGAAGAAGCCACTTCCGGCTCTGTCATTAAGAAGGCGGAGCGGATTTCGCCTTTGAGCAAGGGTTCAAGCCATTCGTCTTTGATGGCTTCGCTGGCATAGCGCTCAAGCGTTTCCATATTGCCCGTGTCGGGTGCTGAGCAGTTGAAGACCTCTGCAGCAAAAGGCACACGCCCCATGATTTCGCACATCGGTGCGTATTCGAGGTTGGACAGGCCTTGAGGTGCACGCGAGGACTTGGGCAAGAACAGGTTCCACAAACCCGCTGCTTGGGCTTTGGGCTTGAGTTCTTCCACAATCTTCGTGGGTACCCAGGCATTGCCTTTGGCCCGGTTTTCCGCGATCTCCTGAAAGAAACGGGCTTCGTTGGGATAGATGTGCTTGTCCATGAAGTCCAATAAGCGGGCCTCCATGTCTTTGACTTTGGGGGTGTATTCGAAGTTCATGGAGTCTCTCCTGTTGATAATTCTGTAAAGGTTCAGGCTTTGCTGGCGAATTGCCAAGCCAATTCGGCCATGGGGCGTGCGCCGGCACCTGAGGTTTTGGCTTGATCGCTGGAAGCGGTGCCGTCTTCCACGCGTTTGGCGATACCTTGCAAAATGGCCGCAATGCGGAACATGTTGTAGGCGAGGTAGAAGTTCCAGTCCTTGGCCAGCACTTCGGGAGTGGTGAAGCCTGTGCGTTCGCAGTAGCGGCGAATGTATTCGGCTTCCACGGGAATGCCCAAGCCTTGATGATCCAGCCCCCCGATGCCACGGAAGGAGCCTGGTTCGATGTGCCAAGCCATGCAGTGGTAACTGAAGTCGGCCAAAGGGTGACCCAGAGTGGACAGTTCCCAGTCCAGTACGGCGATCACGCGGGGTTCGGTCGCATGGAACATCAGGTTATCCAAGC
>CANGKR010000170.1 GCA_947454355.1 Comamonadaceae bacterium | reverse complement strand
CCGATCCGCAGGTCGCGCAAAGTGGGGCCATCGCCGAGTTACCCCATGGCAACTTGGGCCGGGTGCGCTTGCCCCGGCACCCCGCCAAATTCGACGGACAGCGCTTGCCACCGCCCCGCCCGGCGGCCCATCTGGGCGAGCATGGCCTGGACATCATGCGTTCGCTGGGCTACAGCGATGGCGAAATCCAGGCCCTGACCGAAGCGAAGGTGCTGAAAATCCCCAAACCCGTCTAGGTGTTCTTCCGCTTGCACGCATTAGCCATTGGTGACAGGATCATTGGCATTCCCATGACTTTGCAGGAACTTTCAAGATGCAACTTTCAATTCAACGACTGACCCAATGGAGCTTGGCCACCTTAGGCGCCATGGCTTGCAGCCTGACATTGGCTCAAACTTACCCCACCAAACCCATCACCTTGGTGGTGCCCTTTGCCGCCGGAGGTCCAACGGACATCGTAGCCCGCACCTTGGCATCCACCATGGGCAAAACCCTGGGCCAGACGGTGGTGGTGGAAAACAAAGTCGGCGCTGGCGGCACGCTGGCGGCTGGCTATGTAGCCAAAGCCAACCCGGACGGCTACACCTTCTTGATCCACCACAACGGCATGTCGACCGCGCCGGCTCTGTACCGCAAGATGGCCTTCAACCCTATGACCGACTTTGAATACGTCAGCCAAGCGGTGGACGTGCCCATGACGCTGTTGGGTCGCAAGGATTTGCCTGCCAAAAACATGCAAGAGCTGAGCACCTATGTGAAAGCGAATGCCAAATCCATCAATTTGGCCAACGCGGGTCTGGGCGCGGTCTCGCATTTGTGCGGCATGCTGTTTCAACAAGCGATGGGGGCTGACCTGACCACCGTGCCGTTTTCAGGCACAGCGCCCGCGCTCAATGCGCTGCTGGGCGGACAGGTCGATCTGTTGTGCGACCAGACCACGCAAACCACACAACACATCAAAGCTGGCACGGTCAAACTGTATGGCGTGACCACCAAGCAACGCATCCGCGCCCTGCCCGATGCGCCCACCCTGACCGAGGGCGGCTTGAAAGACTTTGAAGTCATCGTCTGGCACGGCATCTATGCACCTAAGGGCACGCCACCCGCTGTGATCGACAAGTTCGGTTCATCCGTACGCACCGCCTTGAAAGACCCGGCCTTCATGGCGCGAATGGCAGACCTTGGCGCCGAGATCGTGCCCGAGAGCAAGCAAACGCCCGAAGGCCTGCGCACTTGGTTGCAATCCGAGATCAACAAATGGGGGCCCGTGATCCGCGCAGCCGGCGTTTATGCCGACTAAGGCTTGTGGCCTCAGGCGAGTTCGGAAATTTCAATCAAATTCAGGTCGGGGTCGCGCACGTACACCGACCTGATTTTTTGCGTGGCCCCGGTGCGCGTCACCGGTCCTTCGATGATCGGCCATGCGGCAGCTTGCAAGCGGGACATGACTTGCTCCAAAGGCACTGAGGCGATGAAACACAAATCCAAAGCCCCCGGCACTGGCAGATGGGCCTTAGGTTCAAATTCATGACCGCGCACATGCAAATTGATTTTTTGCATCCCGTAGCGAAAAGCCTTGCGCGTCACCGGCGGAGTACCACCCACAAAGCTCTCAAGGGTCATGCCCAACACACGGGTGTAGAAGTCCACACACGCAGCTTCATCGCAAGTGGTCAACACCAAATGATCCAGGTGGTCGATCATGCAGGAGCCTCAAACACCTTCCAGAATGCGGATGTCGCGCACCACGGCGTTCTCGCCCAAAGCAGCCAGGGCCGCTTTGTATCCTGCGCTGTCGTAGGCGGCCAGCGCAGCCTCCAGACTTTCAAATTCAATCAACACCGTGCGCTCTTTTTGGCCATGTTCTTTGGCAGCAGCGGCCACGCCCCGCGCCAAAAATTTGCCGCCCGCAGCGGTCAAGGAAGGTCCGGCCAGCTTGGCGTATTCAGCCAGGGCATCGGGGTTGGAGATGGAACGGTAAGCGCTGATCCAGTAGGCTTTGGCCATGGGGGTTTTTCCTTCATTCAGACAGGGTGAGACATTTCAAAACGAAAGCTTATCCTAAGATCGTGATCTGTGCCGACCCATCCAGGCCAAAATATCCTCCACTCCAGTTTGTGAGCATTCCATGACCCCCCCCAAAAAACCGCCAGAAAACGCGGCACCTAATGATCCACCCACTCCCGGCTTTCGCAGCGGCTTGACCAACTACGGTGACGCTGGCTTTTCTTTGTTTTTGCGCAAGGCCTTCATCAAGGGCGCAGGCTACAGCGACAACGCGCTGAATCGCCCTGTGATCGGCATCGCCAACACCGGAAGCAGCTACAACCCCTGCCATGGCAACATGCCGCAACTGATCGAAGCGGTCAAGCGCGGCGTCATGCTCGCTGGCGGTTTGCCCATGGACTTTCCCACCATTTCGATTGGCGAGAGTTTTGCGCAACCCACCAGCATGTATTTGCGCAACCTGATGTCCATGGACACCGAAGAGATGATCCGCGCCCAGCCCATGGACGCGATCGTCTTGATTGGCGGCTGCGACAAAACCGTGCCTGCGCAGTTGATGGGTGCGGCCTCGGCCGGTTTGCCCAGCATCCAGTTGATCACCGGATCGATGTTGACCGGCTCGCACCGCGGCGAAGTGGTGGGCGCCTGCACCGACTGCAGGCGTTATTGGGGGCGTTATCGCGCTGAAGAAATCGACACTGCCGAAATCGATGAAGTCAATAACCGTTTGGTGGCCAGCGTAGGCACATGCTCGGTCATGGGCACGGCCAGCACCATGGCCTGCATCGCCGAAGCTCTGGGCATGACAGTGCCCGGCGGTGCGTCCCCCCCGGCCGTGACGTCCGACCGCATGCGCATTGCCGAAGCCACCGGCGCCCAAGCGGTGCAACTGGCCTTGAGCGGTTTGAGCATTGACAAGATCCTGACCGCTGAGGCCTTTCACAATGCCATGGTGGTGTTGCTGGCCATTGGTGGCTCGACCAATGGCATCGTGCATCTGGCCGCAATTGCCGGCCGCATGGGGATTGCGCTGGACCTGGCCGAGCTCGACCGGCTCGGGCGCAACACTCCGGTGCTGGTGGATTTAAAACCTTCAGGCCAACATTACATGGAGCACTTCCATGCCGCTGGCGGCATGGGCACCTTGCTGCGCGAATTGCGCCCCTTGCTGAAATTGAACGCCCTGACGGTGACCGGCCGCAGCCTGGGCGAAGAAATCGAACGCGTGGGCGCAGCTTTCAAACAAGACGTCATCCGCCCCCTGAACAACCCGATTTACGCGCAAGGCGGCATTGCTTACCTGCAAGGTAATTTAGCGCCGGGCGGAGCCATCATCAAGCAATCGGCGGCCAGTGCGGCCCTTATGGAGCACGAAGGCCGCGCCGTGGTTTTTAAAAACCTGGAAGACCTGGCCTTGCGCATTGACGACCTGAACCTGGACGTGCAAGCCGAGGATGTACTGGTGCTTCAAAACATCGGCCCGCTGGGCGGCCCGGGCATGCCCGAGGCGGGTTACATCCCCATACCCAAAAAGCTGGCCTTGCAAGGCGTCAAGGACATGGTGCGTATCTCTGACGGGCGGATGAGTGGCACCGCCTTCGGCACCATCGTTTTGCATGTGATGCCCGAGGCCGCATTGGGCGGACCCTTGGCCTGCGTACAAACGGGCGACCGTATTCGCCTGAGCGTGACACGCCGCGAAATTTCATTGCTGATCAGCGACGAAGAATTGGCCCGCCGTATCGCGGCTGCCCCCGCCACGCGGCCCAGTGCCAAACGCGGCTATCGCAAACTTTTTTTGCAATCCGTGACCCAGGCCGACCAAGGCGTGGATTTTGATTTTTTACAAGCCCCACCTCCAAAGGACACCCCATGACCGAACGCCCCGTGGCTCTCATCACCGGCTCTGGCACTGGCGTGGGGGCTGCCACAGCTCTCATGCTTGCTGAGCGCGGCTACAACATCGTGATCAATTACTCGCGCAGCGAAACCGAAGCGCTGGCCTCCCAAGCGGCTTGTCAAGCCGCTGGCGCCGATACCGTGTTGGTCAAAGGCGATGTGGCACTGGATGTCGATTGCAAAGCGCTGACCCAAGCCGCAATCGACCGCTGGGGCCGCATCGATGCATTGGTCAACAACGCTGGCATCAGCACCTTCACCGGCGCAGCCAATTGGGACGTGCTGGACATGGAGGTCTTCTCGCGCATTTATGCGGTGAACTCGGTGGGCGCCTTTCAGATGGTGCGGGCTTGTGCACCGCATCTCAAGGCGCAAAGGGGCTCGGTGGTCAATGTGTCCTCGATTGCGGGCTCATTGGGCATCGGTTCTTCGGTCCCTTACATCGCCTCCAAAGGCGCCTTGAATGCCATGACCCTGTACCTTGCCAGGTCCCTTGCGCCCGACATTCGCGTGAACGCGGTGTGCCCGGGCTTGATCACCTCGCGATGGTTTGTCGACGGCTTGGGCCAAGACGGCTTCGACAAAGTCAAAGCCATCACCGAATCGCTCGCCCCCTTGGAACGGGCCAGTACTCCCGAAGATGTGGCCGAAGCCATTGTCTGGTTGACCACCGGTGCCCGCACCATGACCGGCGAATTGCTGCTACTCGACGGCGGCGTCCACCTGGGCGGCTCTAGAGTGCAAGTGCCCGGCAAAGGCGCTTGAACATGGCTGGCCACATGCGCGGCACTCAAGACTTGCCTCCCCTGCCCTTGCCCGAAGGTGTGGTCTCCCGCCAGATCAGTTTATCCACGGGATTGTCCATGCATGTACTGCAAGCCGGAGGAGAAGCCGAGCAAGAGACTGATGGAGAGGCGCATGCCGTCAAGCCCTTGGTTGTGCTACTGCATGGCTTTCCTGAATTGGCCTACAGCTGGCGGCACCAACTGGTGGCGCTGGCGCAGGCAGGATTCCAGGTAGTGGCGCCTGACCAACGCGGTTACGGCCGGACCCAAGGTGACGATGACCACTACAACGGCAACTGGCGTGCCAGTAACATGCCAGGCTTGGTGGACGATGTACTGGCTTTGGTGCAAGCGTTGGGCCACATCCGCGTGCATGCGGTGATCGGTCACGATTTCGGCTCACCTGTGGCGGCCTGGTGCGCTTTGATGCGCCCCGATGTATTTGAACGCGTGGTGATGATGAGCGCGCCTTTTGGAGGCCCACCCGATGCCACCACCGCACCCCAAACGCAGGCAACGATTTCGCGCGAAGCGCAGGCTTTGTATACGCTAGAGCCTGCGCGACAGCATTACCAGTGGTACTACTCGCTAGAACAAGCCAACAACGACATGTGGCACGCACCGCAGGGCCTG
>CANGKR010000169.1 GCA_947454355.1 Comamonadaceae bacterium | reverse complement strand
CGCGTCGCGGCCACTGCCCGCCGAATGGGCATCCAAACCGTGGCGGTTTATTCAGACGCCGACGCCGGAGCCAAGCATGTGCAAGCCTGCGACGAAGCCGTGCATGTCGGCGGCTCGGCCCCCAAAGACAGCTACCTGCGCTGGGAGCGTATTTTGCAAGCGGCCAAAGACACGGGCGCTGAGGCTGTACACCCCGGCTACGGCTTTTTGAGCGAGAACGAAGACTTCGCCAAGGCCTGCGCCGCCGCAGGCTTGGTGTTCATCGGCCCGCCGGCATCGGCTATTTTGGCGATGGGCCTCAAGGCCGAGTCCAAGCGTTTGATGGAAGCCGCCGGTGTGCCTTTAGTCCCTGGTTACCACGGTGCTGACCAGGACCCTGCATTGCTGCAGCGCGAGGCCGACCGCATCGGTTACCCCGCCCTCATCAAAGCCAGCGCGGGCGGCGGTGGCAAGGGCATGCGGGTGGTCGAGAAGTCCGAAGACTTTGCATCAGCGCTGGCCAGTTGCCAACGCGAAGCCATCAACAGCTTTGGCAGCGATGCGGTGTTGATCGAAAAGTATGTGCAGCGCCCCCGCCACATCGAGATCCAGGTGTTTGGCGACACACACGGCAATTGCGTGTACCTGTTCGAGCGTGATTGCTCGGTGCAGCGGCGCCACCAGAAAGTGCTCGAAGAAGCCCCGGCCCCCGGCATGACCGAAGCCCTGCGTACGCAAATGGGCGCCGCCGCTGTGGCTGCGGCCAAGGCCGTGCACTACGTGGGTGCGGGCACGGTGGAATTCATCGTGGAGCAAACGGCGTATGACCAACCCGAGTCCATGAGGTTCTTTTTCATGGAGATGAACACCCGCTTGCAAGTCGAGCATCCCGTGACCGAAGCCATCACCGGCCTGGACCTGGTCGAGTGGCAGTTGCGTGTGGCCAGTGGCGAGGTCTTGCCTTTGCGCCAGGACCAGTTGCGCATCCAAGGCCATGCCATCGAAGCGCGCATCTGCGCCGAAAACCCCGACAACAATTTCTTGCCCGCTACCGGCACCTTGCAGGTTTACCGCAAGCCGCAAGCGTCAAGCTTTGAACGCGGCACCATCCGCATCGACGACGGCGTGCGCGAGGGCGACACCATCAGCCCGTTTTACGACTCGATGGTGGCCAAGCTCATCGTGCATGGCGACACCCGCGAGCAGGCGCTGGCGCGTTTGGACGTAGCGTTGGCGCAGACCCAGATCGTTGGCCTGAACACCAATGTGCAGTTCCTGCGCCATGTGGTGCGCAGCCAAGCCTTTGCCACTGCCCAACTCGACACCGCACTCATCCAGCGCGAAAGCGCTGTGCTGTTCAAGCAAGACCCGGTGGGTTTGCAAGTTGCCGCTGCGGCGGTAATTGCCGATGCTTTGCAGACCGAAGCTGCTGGCCAAGGCGCTGACCCGTTCAGCCGCCGCGATGGCTGGCAGTCGCATGGCACCACACGCCGCCGCTTTGAGCTCGAGTACGACGGCCAGCCCGTGCGTGCGGTTTTGACCTATGGTTCTCCGCTGCATTTGCAGGTGGGCGAAGGTGCTGAAGGTGCTTTGCAGTTCACGCCCCAGGGTGATGGTCTTTGGGTGCAGTTCAACGGTGAGCGCATTCACAGCACGGTGCATGCACAAGGTGAAACCCATCATGTATTCACCCCCCAAGGGGCCACTCGCATCGGCCTGCTCGATCCGCTGGCGCATGCCGGCGAAGCTGCGCAAGAGGGCGGTCGCCTCACGGCCCCCATGCCAGGCAAGGTCGTGTCCTTTGCCGTGCAGGCTGGTGACAAGGTCAAAGCCGGCCAAGCCCTGGCGGTGATGGAAGCCATGAAGATGGAACATACCATCAGCGCACCGAAAGACGGCACCGTGGCCGAGTTGCTCTACGCCCCGGGCGACCAGGTGACCGAAGGCGCCGAGCTGCTCAAGCTGGCGGCCTAGCCATGGGCTGTGGGCACAGGCCAACCCTGGCGACATCAGGGATGAGGCCTTGCTGACAAAATAGGGCCATGAAGATCACCATTTGTTTTGCCAGCCTCCCGCCCGAGCCTTGGGTGCAGGCTGTTCAGCAGGCCTTGCCGCAAGCCCAGGTCTACCCCTGGACGCCGGGAGCACCCCAGGCGGATCACGCTATCGTCTGGGCGCCCCCCCAGCAGTTCATCGACGAGCAATCGGGTTTGCAAACCCTTTTCAATATCGGTGCAGGGGTTGATGCGCTGCTGCAACTGCGTTTGCCCGCGAGTTTGAAAGTGGTGCGGCTCGATGATGCCGGCATGTCGGTGCAAATGGCCGAATACGTCTGCCATGCGGTGATCCGGCATTTCCGCGAATTCGATGCCTATGATGTCGACACCCAAGCGGGTAAGTGGTCGTACCGCAAACCCCGAAGTCGCGCAGAATGCGCAGTCGGTGTGATGGGCTTGGGCGTGTTGGGCGAGCGGGTGGCCAAAGCTTTGCAGGTATTTGAGTTCCCCGTGAACGGCTACAGCCGCAGTGCCAAAGACCTGCCGGGTATCCGCTGCTTCAGCGGCCCTGAAGGCTTGCCGCAGTTTTTGGCAGCCACCCGCGTGCTGGTCAATTTGATGCCCCTGACCCATGAAACCGAAAACATGCTCAATCGCCACTCTCTGGGCCAGTTACAGTCTGGTGGTTACTTGATCAACGTGGCCCGCGGTAAACACCTGATCGAAGAAGACCTGATCGAGTTGATCGACTCAGGTCACCTGGCTGGCGCCACCTTGGATGTGTTCCGTACCGAGCCCTTGCCGGCTGAGCACCCCTTTTGGCAACACCCTCAAATCACAGTCACTCCGCATACCTCCGCCCGTACCTTGCGCGAAGAAAGCATTGCGCAAATCGTCGGCAAAATCCTAGCTTTGCAGCGCGGCGAAGCGATCAATGGCGTGGTCGATCCTCAGCGCGGTTACTAACGCGGTTATTGAAAGCACCCTCATGTCTCTCCCTTCACGCGTTCAAATCATCGATGTCGGCCCACGCGACGGACTCCAAAACGAAAAGCAACCCGTACCGGCCGAAATCAAAATCGAGCTGGTGCACCGCTTGCAGGCTGCAGGCCTGAAAGAAATCGAAGCCACCAGTTTCGTCTCGCCCAAGTGGGTGCCGCAAATGGCCGACAACGCCATCGTGATGGCCGGCATCCAGCGCCAGCCGGGTGTGCGGTATTCGGTACTCACGCCCAACGCGCAAGGCTTTGAAGCAGCTGTGAAATCCCGGCCCGACGAGATCGTGGTCTTCGGCGCAGCCAGTGAAGCCTTCAGCCACAAAAACATCAATTGCTCGATCGCTGAAAGCATCGAGCGTTTTGCACCTGTGGTTCAAGCCGCCTTGGCCGCGGGCATCGCGGTGCGCGGCGCCATGAGCTGCACCGTGGGCTGCCCATATGAAGGCGAAGTGGCGCCCGAGCGCGTGGCTTACTTGGCCGGTCTGATGAAACAGATTGGCGTTCAGCGCGTGGATGTGTGCGACACCATCGGCACCGGCACACCGCTCAAGGTTCAAAGGGCGCTGGAGGCCACGCTGCAACATTTCGATGTGGACCGTCTTTGCGGCCACTTCCATGACACCTATGGGCAAGCCCTGGCCAACACGCTGGCCGCTTTGCAAATGGGGGTGTGGAACTACCAGTCCTCGGTCGCAGGCTTGGGCGGCTGTCCCTATGCCAAAGGGGCCACCGGCAATGTGTCCACCGAAGATGTGGTCTACATGCTGCACGGCCTGGGCATTGAGACGGGCATTGACCTGGACAAGCTTGTGGATGCCGGCATCTTCATCAGCGACTTTTTGGGCCGCAAGCCCAACTCGCGGGTGGCCACTGCTTTGATCAACAAACGGTTGGGCTGAAGATGCCAGTCTATCGCACTCAGGGCATCGCATGAGCCGTCAAAGTCGCTTGGCCCAACTCGCGTCGCGCGTGCTCAGCGATCCGCAGCCACATGTGCCTTCGCCCTGCCTGTCGATTTGCGTCATGAACCCCACCACCGGTTGGTGCGAGGGGTGCTTGCGCAGTTTGGCCGAAATCGGTGACTGGGCCCAGTTAGACGACACGCACAAACGCCAAGTCTGGAGCGCCATTGCCCAGCGCCTCCAATCGCTCGAAAGCGCCTCATGAACGCCATCGATTTTTATTTTGACTTCATCTCGCCCTATGCTTGGCTGGCTTTTCAGCAGCTGCCGCAAGCCCTCAAGGGCATAGGCCACAGCGTGACTTACAAGCCGGTGTTGTTTGGCGCCATGCTCAAGCACCACGGTCAATTGGGACCTGCTGAAATCCCGGCCAAACGCGACTGGACTTACCGGCAGGTGCAGTGGCTGGCGCACACCCAAGGCATTGATTTGCAAATGCCCGCAGCGCATCCCTTCAATCCTTTGGGGCTGTTGCGCTTGGCAGTGGCCACGCAGCCTGACGGTCTGCCCAACCGTTTTGCGTGCGAGACAATTTTCAGGCAAGTGTGGTGCACAGGCCAAGACGCGGCCGATGCGCAAACTTTGACCACGCTGACAACGCAACTGGCGCCCGAGCGCGACCCGCAGTCACCAGCCGTCAAGCAGCAATTGCAAGCGCTGACCGAAGAAGCCATAGCTTTGGACTTGTTTGGTGTGCCTACCTTGGTGGTGGACGGTCAAGTGTTCTGGGGCCAGGATGCCTTGCCCATGCTGCGGGCTTACTTGACGGGCGATGAATGGTTCAAAGGACCGGCTTGGCAGGCGGTGCGCCAGATTCCGGTGGGGATTCGCCGCTCATGAGGTCTTGCCGGTTGGACTCGCTGTCCCAGCGGTTGGCCAACACAGCGTAGACCACGGTGATCCCCAGAAACAACAGTACACAGCCTTGCGCGGCAAACCAGAAGCTGAAGGGCCAATCGCCCCACACGAAGCTGAGCGCCCGCGCGAAATAACTCACACCAAAAGAGGCCACGGCCCACACAGCCAGCAGCACCGCGGTCAGCCAACGCAAAGCGCGAAAGCGTGGGGATGAACGGGCTGTGCGAGTGAACATGCGCTCAGCATAACGCCTCACTGGGGCATGGGTAAATACCCTTGGGCTCCGCTGAAATCCCACAATACAAAATAAAAACCAAGGGTTTCAACCTAAACCGTCAGCCCCTGTTGGTTTGCTGTCAGATGAAGGTCAGAGCCAGCCCCAAGAATCGCGGCAAGTTCCCATGTTGGGGGCTGATATTCTTTTGGAGACAGCTTTATGGCTACAACTGCACCCCGTCCGATGTCGGCCGAAGAGAAGAAGGTGATCTTCGCTTCGTCTCTCGGTACCGTGTTCGAGTGGTATGACTTCTACTTGTACGGTTCACTCGCGGCAATCATTGCCAAGCAATTCTTCAGCGGTCTGGACGAAGGCTCTGCTTTCATCTTCGCTTTGCTGGCTTTTGCTGCCGGTTTCATCGTGCGTCCTTTCGGCGCCTTGGTGTTCGGCCGCTTGGGCGACATGATCGGCCGTAAATACACCTTCTTGGTGACCATCCTGATCATGGGTCTGTCGACTTT
>CANGKR010000168.1 GCA_947454355.1 Comamonadaceae bacterium | reverse complement strand
GCCGATGGGCGGCCGGGCATTTGGGCCTTGACCGGCTCGGGCTCGACACGCCGAGGCGCTTTGCCAGCATGGTTGACCTTGGCTGTTTTGGCGGTGGCTGTTTTGGCCGCGCCCGCAGGCTTGGGGGCGCCGATCTTCAAACGCACGGGCTTGTCGCCCCATAATTCTTCGAGGTTGTAGTAAGAGCGGATCGTCGGCTGCATGATGTGCACCACCGCGCTGCCGCAGTCCACGATGATCCATTCACCGTTGTCTTCGCCTTCTATGCGTGGCTTGGGGAAACCCGCCTCGCGAACTTTGTCGCGCACACTGGCCGCAAGCGCTTTGGTTTGGCGGTTGGAGGTGCCGGAGGCCACCATCACACGTTCGAACAAGGCGGACAGGTCTTCGGTGTCAAAGACCTGAATGTCCTGGGCCTTCACATCTTCCAGGGCATCCACAATGGTGCGTTGGAGTTTGGTGACGTCTTTTTTGGCAGCGGTGTCGTTCATCGGGCAGTCGGGTAAAGGTGGTTATCTTGAATATAGCGTGCTACGGCTTCACAGACCAGAGCATTCAGGTTTTGGCCAGAGGCCACGCGCGAGCGTATGTCGGTGGCACTGTGGGACATTCGGGGTAGCGCAATAGAGCGGTAACTCCCTGGAACGGCAGGTTGACTGTCCTGCCCATGAGTTGGATGAGGTGTGGGAGCATCACGCTCAGCAACGCAGATTATAGCCAAGCGGGTGATTTCCTTGATTTCATGCCAAGTGTGCAAGGCCTCGGCCTGATCGCGGCCCATCAACAAAAACAATTGCGACGCGGGGTATTGCTGCTTCAACTCGCGTAAGGTGTCCACTGTGTAGGTGGGCCCGTCACGCAGAATTTCGCGCTCATCGACCACAGACCTGAGCACTTGCGCGAAGGCCAATCGCGTCATGGCCAATCGGTCAACGGCCGAAGTCAATTGCCGCGCTTTGTGCCAAGCCTGCCCGGTGGGCACCACCAACAAAGTATCTAATTCCAGTTGCGACACCGCTGCTGCTGCCAAAGCACTGTGCGCAAGATGCGGCGGATCGAACGCACCGCCATACACACCGATCCGCACCAGGGGCTGGGCAGCAGGTGCACTCACACCCAATCCTTGGGCACCAGAAAGTGGCTCAACAAGCGCTCTTCAGGGGTGCCAACAGGGTCCTGGCGGCGGTAGGACCAACTCACTAAAGGCGGCATGGACAACAAAATAGATTCAGTCCGGCCACCAGACTGCAAGCCGAAATGTGTGCCCCGGTCCCACACCAAGTTGAACTCCACATAACGCCCGCGGCGGTACAACTGGAAGTCACGCTCGCGTTCGCCATAAAGCGTGTCTTTGCGCTGGTGCACGATGGGCAGGTAGGCTGGCAGCAAGGCATCACCCACGCTTTGCAGCATGGCCAAGCTTTTGAGCATGCCCAGCTCCGAAAAATCATCAAAGAAAATGCCACCCACACCACGCTGCTCGTGACGGTGCTGGTTACAAAAATAAGTGTCGCACCAGGCCTTGAAGCGAGGATGCAAGTCCGCACCAAACGGCGTCAAAGCGTTTTGACAAGTGCGATGGAAGTGCACCGTGTCTTCATCGAAACCGTAATACGGCGTCAAGTCCATGCCCCCGCCAAACCAGGCCACAGGCGCTTGACCCTCTGGCTTGGCCACGATCATGCGCACGTTCATGTGCACGGTGGGCACGTAGGGGTTGCGCGGATGGAACACCAAAGACACCCCCATGGCCTCAAATGGCGCACCCGACAACTCGGGGCGATGCGCCGTAGCCGAAGGCGGCAAGCGCGGACCCGTCACATGCGAAAAACCACAACCTGCTCGCTCAAACACCGGGCCGTTTTCCATGATCATGGTGATGCCCTGCCCTTGCAGCGGCTCATGGCTTTCTTTTTGCCAGGTGTCGATCACAAAAGGGGTGGCATCGATTTCTGAAAGTGCGCCCGTGATGCGCTGCTGCAACCCTGTCAGGTAGTTGCGAACGTTGGCAATCTCAAAAGTATCAGACATGAGTACCTCAGTGCTTGATGGCCCGAAAACCAATGTCTCGGCGGTATTGCATGCCGTCAAAGGCAATGCCTTGTGTCACATCGTAAGCTTTGCTCTGAGCTTGGCGCACCGAGTCGGCCAACACCGTCACACACAGCACGCGCCCACCGCTGGTCTGGGTCTGAACGCCCTGCTCGGATGTGCCGGCATGGAAAACCATGGAGTCCAAGCTGTCAGCTGGTAAGCCAGTGATGGGATCGCCTTTGCGCGGGCTCATCGGATATCCGGCTGCCGCCAAAACCACGCCCATCGCCACGCGGCGGTCCCATTCCAGCTCAACTTGATCCAAGCCGCCGCTGGTGGCGGCCAGCATGACCTCCAGCAGGTCTGACTTGAGCCGCATCATGATGGGCTGGGTTTCGGGATCGCCCATGCGGCAATTGAATTCAAGGGTTTTGAGCTGCCCCTGAGCGTCGATCATCAAACCTGCATACAAAAAACCGGTGTAGTTGATGCCGTCTTTTTCCATGCCGCGGATGGTGGGCAAAATCACTTCGCGCATAGCGCGGGCATGCACCTCAGCGGTCACCACGGGTGCGGGCGAATAAGCGCCCATGCCCCCAGTGTTAGGGCCTTGGTCACCGTCTTGCAAGCGTTTATGGTCTTGGCTGGTGGCCATGGCCACCACATGTTTGCCATCGCACATGACAATGAAGCTGGCTTCTTCGCCCTGCAAAAATTCTTCAATTACCACTCGGGCGCCGCCTGCGTTGTGCGCCACTCCCAAAGTGTTGTCCAGGAGCATGAAGTCAATCGCCTCATGCGCCTCTTGCAAACTCATGGCCACCACAACGCCTTTACCAGCAGCCAAGCCATCGGCCTTGACCACGATGGGCGCACCCTTGCGGTCCACATAGGCATGTGCCAGCGCTGCGTCGGTGAAGGTTTCAAACTCAGCGGTCGGGATCTGATGCCTGTGCATGAAGGCTTTAGAGAAAGCCTTAGAGCTTTCCAGCTGCGCCGCCGCCTGCGAGGGGCCAAAAATACGCAGGCCATGCGCACGAAAATCATCCACAATGCCCGCTGCAAGAGGCGCCTCGGGGCCCACCACGGTCAAGGCGATCTGGTTGTCTTGCACCCACTGGCGCAACGCGGGAATATCGGTGATCGGCACGTTCACTAAATTCGAGTCACGGGCAGTGCCGCCATTGCCTGGGGCCACATACACCTGCTGAACCCGCTGGGACTGCGACAATTTCCAAGCCAAAGCGTGTTCCCGGCCGCCGCCTCCTACTACCAAAACTTTCATGGCAGGGGTCCTTATTCCGAGATTTCAGCGTTATGGAACACGTTTTGCACGTCGTCCAGGTCTTCCAGTACGTCCAGCAGTTTTTGCATGCGGGCCGCTTCGTCACCTGCCAGGATGATCGAGTTTTCTGCACGCAAGGTCACTTCGGCCATGTCGGCAGTCAGGCCAGCGGCTTCCAGGGCTAATTTAACGGCTTCAAAGTCGCCTGGCGAGGTCAGTACCTCAATGGCGCCTTCGTCGTCGGTGATCACATCTTCGGCACCGGCTTCCAGAGCCACTTCCATGACCTTGTCTTCGCTGGTGCCTGGCGCAAAAATCAACTGCCCGCAGTGATTGAACTGAAATGCCACCGAACCTTCGGTGCCCAAATTGCCGCCGTGCTTGCTGAAGGCGTGCCGAACTTCGGCCACGGTGCGTACGCGATTGTCTGTCATGGTGTCCACAATCACGGCTGCGCCGCCGATGCCGTAGCCTTCGTAGCGAATTTCTTCGTAGCTCACGCCTTCAAGGTTGCCGGTGGCTTTATCCACATTGCGTTTGATGGTGTCAGCCGGCATGTTGGCGGCCTTGGCTTTTTCAATGGCCAGACGCAAACGGGGGTTGGCTGAGACATCCCCCCCACCCGTGCGAGCCGCCACCATGATTTCGCGCACCACCCGGGTCCAGATGCGTTGACGTTTTTCATCTTGACGCCCCTTGCGGTGCTGAATATTCGCCCATTTACTGTGGCCTGCCATCGTGCTGTCCTTGATTTCTTGATTTAATCTACTCTCAAGATTTTACTTTTACCGCCAAGGGAGCTTTGTCCAATGACCGAATCCATGTTGATCGCTCGCAATGCGCACACCGAAAGCGTGTTACTTGCCCGTCTGGCCAACCGTCATGGTCTGATCACGGGAGCCACAGGTACCGGCAAAACCGTGACGCTGCAAAAACTGGCTGAGAGCTTTTCGGCACTGGGGGTGCCGGTCTTCATGGCTGACGTGAAAGGCGATCTGACAGGCATCAGTCAAACTGGCCAGATCAGCGGCAAACTGGCCGAGTCCTTGGCCAGCCGGGGTATCACGCCCCCTGATCCAACCGCCTGCCCGACCACCCTGTGGGACGTTTTTGGTGATCAAGGCCACCCGGTGCGGGCCACCGTCAGCGACATGGGCCCCCTGCTTCTCACCCGCATGCTCAATTTGAACGACACGCAGTCCGGTGTGTTGAGCTTGGTCTTCAAAATCGCAGACGACAACGGCTTACTGCTGCTGGACATGAAAGACCTGCGCAGCATGCTGAGTCATGTGGGCGAACATGCCAAGGAGTTCACCACCGATTACGGCAACATCAGCGCCGCCAGCATTGGCGCTATTCAGCGCGGCTTGCTGCAAATGGAGCAACAAGGTGGCGACCAGTTCTGCGGCGAGCCCATGCTCAACATCCAGGACTTCATGCAGACCGTGGACAACCAAGGGGTGATCAACATCTTGGCCGCAGACAAGCTGCTGGGCTCCCCCCGCTTGTACGCTACCTTTTTGCTCTGGATGCTTTCAGAGTTGTTTGAGCAATTGCCCGAAATTGGCGACCCCGACAAACCCAAACTGGTGTTTTTCTTTGACGAAGCGCATTTGCTCTTTAACGAAGCGCCCAAAGCCCTGGTCGACCGCATCGAACTGGTGGTGCGGCTGGTGCGCTCCAAAGGCGTGGGCGTGTATTTCGTGACGCAAAACCCGCTGGACATCCCCGACAACGTGTTGGGCCAACTGGGCAACCGTGTGCAACACGCCCTGCGCGCCTTCACACCGCGCGACCAAAAAGCCGTCAAAGCCACCGCGCAAACCATGCGCCCCAAAGCGGGCTTGGACATCGAAGCGGCCATTACCGAACTGGCCGTGGGCGAAGCCTTGATCAGCTTCTTGGACGACAAAGGCCGTCCCACCGAAACCGAACGCGTGTTTGTGGTGCCTCCCGGCAGCCAAATTGGCCCCATCACCCCCGAGCAACGTCAAGCATTGCGCGACAACTCGCTGGTGGCAGGGGTGTACGAGCAAATGCTGGACCGCGAATCCGCCTACGAAGTTCTTAAAATCAAAGGGGCCAGCCTGAGCCAGGCCGCCGCAACGGCTGCGGGCGTGGGAACTGCCCCGGGCAAGGCATCCTCAGACCCGTCAGGTGGTACAGAAGGAGGTGGCTTGATGGGCAACATGTCTGCCCTGCTGTTTGGCACTGAAGGCCCCCGTGGTGGACACCGCGACGGCATTGCGCAACTGGTGGTCAAAAGCGCAGTGCGCACCGTTGGCTCATCGATTGGCCGCGAGATTGTGCGCGGGGTGCTGGGGTCGCTATTGGGAGG
>CANGKR010000167.1 GCA_947454355.1 Comamonadaceae bacterium | reverse complement strand
GCTACCGCATCCCGTCAGTGTGGCTACTGAAAAGAGGGAAGCAAAACCCAGCAAAGAGATTGCTCTCTTCCAAGCCGAAAGTCTTCTGAAACTTAACGCGTCCATACAGAGTCTCCATTGAGGTTGATACATGCTATTGATTCAATAGCCCACGAAGCACTCTGTAAATTAACAACCCTTGACCTTCAATGCACTGAGAAAAACCCTTGGTATTCACACCTGTGAAATAAACTTGGCAATCAACTTTTCAAGTGAACACAAATTCATTGCTTTAGTAAGGTTTCCACCTTAGGCCACTTTGCCACCTGCCACAGCGCATCGACGGCTCGGCCCATGGCTTCGGGCGTAGCTCCGCCACTGAAAGCGGCCAGGCGCATCGCTTTATCAGTGATTTCTTGGCGAGACAAGGTATTGCCGGGGTCGCCTTTGGGCTCATCCACCCGTCCGTGCAGGACGCGGCCGTCGGTGGCGGTGACAGTGACTTTGCCGATCCAGCGTTTGGGATAAGCGCCGTCGACTTCTGCATCCAGCTCCATGGAGACCTTGTCGCGCAGGGCTTGGGTTTGCTGGCTCAAAAAGTCGCGGTCGAATTCGGTCAGCCCCGCATGGCCATGCTGCGCCACGAGGGCCAGCACCGTGCCCATCGAAAACTTGCTTTGGTGCACCGTGGTGGGTTGCACCACCGGGCCCAGCACGTCGATGGCGCCTTGGTGGACATGCGTGACCACCTTGGCCAAATCACTCAATTGCAAATTGTTCGACTGCATGACTTGCAGCAGCGCATCGGCCGCAGGATGGGTGTGGCGGCAGCTGGCGTGGTACTTGAAAGATGTCTCGGCCGTGGCCCAACGGATGCCTAAACCATCCACCAAACAGCTCGGGTCGGCGTCGCTCGACATGCCTGCGGCCATGCCTTGCGGGCCTTCCAGAATGTCTGCCGCACCCGTGAAGCCGTCTTGGGCCAAGTAAGCCGACATGAGGCCTGCGGCGGCGGCGTGCGCAGTGTGCAGTTGCTTGCTGTCGGCTGCCGTGCGTAAAAACTCCCACAAACCCGCCGACTGTGTACCGGCCGAGCCCAGCGCGTGCAGCATTTGCTGAGCGTTCAGGCCCAACAGGTGGCCCACGGCCGCTGCTGCGGCCAGCGTGCCTGCGGTGCCGGTAGTGTGGAACACACGGTAGTGCGAACGCCCCAAAAATTCACCCACACGGATGCCGACTTCGTAGCCGACCACCGATGCGGCCAGCAGTTGTTTGCCGCTCGCGCCCAGGGCTTGGGCCACCGCAACAGCGGGTGGAAACACCACCGTGGCCGGGTGGAACACCGAGCCGTTGTGCACATCGTCTTGCTCGGCCACATGCGAGGCAGCGGCGTTGGCCATGGCCGCCAAATACGGCGTGGTGCGTGCGCCGTTGATGATGACTTCGGATGGGCCTTGGGCCGGACCCATGGCCTGCGCAAAGCGGGTGATGGTCTCCACAGGTCGCGTGCCGTGACCTGCCACGGCGGAACCAAACCAGTCGACCAGCAGGTCTTCGATCTTGCGGACCACGGGTTCTGGAATATCTTCAAATCGCAGGCCAGCTGCAAAAGCGGCGAGTTGAGCAGTGTGGGTCATGACGTCTCCTGGTGTTCAGTATGGATTCAATCGCTGATCTCAGATGGCATGCTTGTCGCGCAAGGCCTGCACCGCAGCATCGTCCAGCCCCAGCTCATGCAGGATGGCCTCAGTATGCTCGCCCACGGCGGGCACGGGATCCATGCGGTAGTCGTATCGGTTGTTGCGCCCGGGCGGCAGCAGGGCCGGGATCTCGCCTGCGGGCGAGCCCACCTGTTGCCAGCGCTGGCGGGCCTGCAGCTGCGGGTGCGCCCAAACGCCGGCCATGTCGTTCATGCGGGCATTAGCGATTTGCGCTTGGTCCAGCCGTGCTTCGACCTCGGCCGTGCTCATGGTGGCGAACATGCCCAAGATCAGTTGCTGCAGTTCGGCGCGGTTGGCGTTGCGCAGGGCGTTGGTGCAAAAGCGCGCATCGCTGGCCAGGGCCGCGTCGCCCAGCACCACTTCGCAAAACACTTTCCACTCGCGCTCGTTTTGCAGGCCCAGCATCACAGTGCCGCCGTCGCCCGCCGCAAACGGGCCATAGGGATAGATGCTGGCGTGCGACGCGGCGGTGCGCGGCGGCGGCGCTGCGCCTTCAAAAGCGTAATACAGCGGGTAGCCCATCCACTCGCCCAACGCTTCGAGCATGGACACGTCGATGTGGCTGCCCTGGCCGGTCTTGCCGCGCAACAGCAGGGCCGAGAGGATGTTGGTGTAGGCGTACATGCCCGCCGCGATGTCGGCCATCGAGTTGCCCGCCTTGGACGGGGCCTCGGGCGTACCGGTGATCGACAACAAACCCGCTTCGCTTTGGATCAAGAGGTCGTAGGCTTTTTTGTCGCGGTAGGGGCCGTCTTCGCCATAGCCCGAGATGTCGCAGACAATCAGCTTCGGGTGCGTTGCATTGAGCGCTTCAAACGACAGGCCCATGCGGGCGGCCGCGCCGGGTGCGAGGTTTTGCACCAGCACGTCAGCGTCTTTGAGCAGCTCGCGCAGCACGGCCATGGCCTCGGGGTTTTTGAGGTCGAGCGTGAGGCTTTCTTTGGAGCGGTTGGTCCACACAAAGTGCGAAGCCTGGCCGCGCACCCGTGTGTCGTAAGCCCGCGCAAAGTCGCCCGCGCCGGGGCGCTCGACCTTGATGACGCGTGCGCCCAAGTCCGCCAGTTGCCGCGTACAAAACGGCGCGGCGATCGCGTGTTCGAGAGAGACGACCGTTATGCCGTCCAGGGGTCTTGGCGATGTCATGTCAGAACGCTTGTCAGAACGAACGGGGCAGCCCGAGGATGTGCTCGGCCACGTAGCTGAAGATCATGTTGGTCGACACGGGGGCGACTTGGTACAAGCGCGTCTCGCGGAACTTGCGCTCGATGTCGTACTCACAGGCAAAACCAAAACCGCCGTGCGTTTGCAGGCAAACGTTGGCCGCTTCCCAGCTGGCCTTGGCCGCCAGGTACTTGGCCATGTTGGCTTCGGCCCCGGCGTTTTGCATGGCGTCGATTTTTTCGCAGGCCTTCCAGCGCATCAAGTTGGCGGCTTCCAACTCGATGAAGGCGTCGGCAATCGGGAACTGCACGCCCTGGTTTTGGCCAATGGGGCGGCCAAAGACCACACGCTCGTTGGCGTATTTGCTGGCGCGGTCGATGAACCAATAGCCATCGCCAATGCACTCGGCGGCGATCAAGGTGCGCTCGGCGTTCAGGCCGTCGAGCAGGGTTTTGAAGCCCTTGCCCTCTTCGCCCAGCAGCGCGTCTTCGGGGATTTCGAGGTTGTCAAAGAACAGCTCGTTGGTCTCGTGGTTGACCATGTTCAGGATGGGGCGCACGGTGAGGCCGTTGCCAATCGCTTGCTTGAGGTCGATCAGGAAACACGACAAACCTTCGGAGCGTTTCTTCACTTGGTCGGCAGGCGTGGTGCGAGCCAACAAAATCATCAAGTCGCTGTGCTGGATGCGCGAGATCCAGACCTTCTGCCCGTTGATGACCCAGCGGCCGTCTTTTTTGACAGCGGTGGTTTTGAGCTTGGTGGTGTCCGATCCCGTGGTGGGCTCGGTCACGCCCATGGACTGGATGCGCAACTCGCCCGTGGCGATCTTGGGCAAGAGCGTGTTTTTCTGCGCGTCCGAGCCGCTGCGCACGATGGAATTCATCACGTACATCTGGCCATGGCAAGCGCCCGAGTTGCCGCCCGAGCGGTTGATCTCTTCCATGATGACCGAGGCCTCGGCCATCGACAGTCCCGAGCCGCCGTATTGCTGCGGGATCAGCGCAGCCATCCAACCGGCTTTGGTGAGCGCATCGACAAACTCTTCGGGGTAGGCGCGTTTTTCGTCGACCTTGCGGTGGTACTCGTCAGGGAACTGGGTGCAGAGGTCGCGCACAGCGTCGCGGATGTCTTGGTATTGGTCGGGAGCGTGCATGGTGATCGTAGAGTTAGGTAGTCAAAATGGATGATGACGCTGAGTCATTTCAGGCCAACGTGGCTTGCGCCTGCATGGTGAGCCAGCCTTCGTGGTCGCAGGCCCACAGGTCGATGGTTTTGCCGTCGGCCGAGGGGCGACCGTTCAAGCGGAATGGATGCAGATCAAAAGTCGGCCGTACCGCACGGAATTGGAAGGTGGCCATGCGGGCGCTGGGCACATGTCTGTGCACCAAGTCCACCAGCAAGGTCGCGATCAGCGGACCGTGCACGATCAGGCCTGGATAGCCCTCTTCTTGGGTCACATAGCTGCGGTCGTAATGGATGCGGTGACCATTGAAAGTGAGCGCCGAATACCTGAACAGCGAGACAGGATCGGGCACGAACGTACGCTGCCAGGGCGCACCAGACTCGGCGGCCACGGGCGGCACTTCAGGTGCGCCCGGCACGGCAGGGGCGCGGTAAACGATGTCGTGGGTTTCGGTCAGGCACAGGCCCTGCGCGTTGTGGAAGGCGTGCTCGACTTCCACAAACAGCAAATCACCGGTGCGGCCCGATTTGTGTTTGACCGAAGCGATGCGCGAGCGCTTTTGTGCGGCGTCGCCCACGACCAAGTCGTTATCGGTCCAGTTGAACTGTCCGCCCGCCCACATGCGGCGCGGCAGGGGAACGGGTGGCAAAAATCCGCCGCGCAGGGGATGACCGTCAGGGCCGATTTGACTTTGCAAGGCTTGAGGCAAAAAGAACATCCAATGCCACAAGGGGGGCACAACGGTGCCCTGCTCTGGCACTGAATCTTCGCGGTCCAGTGTGGCGCTCAAACCGCGCAAAGGGGCTGCGGTGATGTCGTCTCGGTGGCTTTCTGAGCGGCCTTCCCAGCTGCGCAGGTGGGCCACTTGGTCCTCATTCAGGGTGTGCATGTGCGTGGCGTTCGAGTAATTCACGTTTGAGTATTTTGCCGCTGAGCGTCATGGGCATGTCGCTCACCACCCGCAGGTGCGTGGGGCGTTTGTAAGCTGTCAAATGCGCATGCGCATGGGCCTGCAGCTCTGCGTTGGTCAAGCTCACGCCCGGCTGCGGCTCGACAAAGGCCCAGATGTCTTCATTGCCATCGGCAGTTTTGCGACCCATCACAGCGGCGTTTTTCACACCAGAAAATCGCAAGAGCACAGCTTCGACTTCTCCCGGATAGACATTGAAGCCAGAGCGGATGATCATCTCTTTCAATCGGCCGACCACCTGCAAAGCGCCGTCCGTATCTTGTCGGCCCAAATCACCGCTGGCGTACCAACCTCCGGGCTTCATGACTTGGGCGGTAATGGCTTCGTCTCTGAAATAACCTGGCATCAAGCCCAGCCCGCGCATGTAAATTTCGCCGGTCTCACCAGCAGGCAGGTCTTGACCTAGCGGACTGACGATGCGCAGTTCGGCACCTTCGACCAAATAACCCGCGCTCACGTCCTCGCGCCATTGGCCTAAGCGGCACAGCGTCAAGGCCCCGGCGTATTCCGACAAGCCATAGCCGTGGTGTAAGGGCAAACCGAATCGTGCCTCCACCGCTTTTTTAACGCTCATGTCCAGGGGCGCCGCTCCCGTGTAGACGTACCGCAAAACGGGGGCTATCGGCTTGTCGATGGCTTGCGCATCCAGCCATGTCAGCAAGCGGGTGAACATGGCCGGAGGGCCTTGCAGCTGCGTCATACCTTGATGCGCTATCG
>CANGKR010000166.1 GCA_947454355.1 Comamonadaceae bacterium | reverse complement strand
GGCCCTCACTTTGTGGACCTGGATGATGCCCGCATGGGCCCGGCTGTGCAGGACTTGTGGATGCTGTTGTCAGGGGATCGCAGGCAACGCAGCTTGCAGTTGTCAGCATTGATGGAAGGTTATGAACAAGTGCGCGACTTTGACAGGCGTGAGCTGGTGCTGATTGAAGCGCTGCGCACTTTGCGATTGATTCATTACAGCGCCTGGCTGGCGCGGCGCTGGGCAGACCCGATTTTCCCGATCAATTTCCCGTGGTTTGGCACCCCTGACTATTGGCGTGAGCAGGTGCTCATGCTGCAAGAGCAGATCGAGCAAATGCAAGAGCCCACCTTGTCCGTGTGATTCAATACGATTTGGGTAAGCCCAATACTTTTTCAGCAATGAAGCAATGGATCAGCTGCGGACTGACCGGTGCCAGGCGGGGGATCCACGATTCGCGCAAGTAGCGCTCCACATGGTATTCCTTGGCATAGCCCATGCCGCCGTGGGTGAATATGGCGTTCTCGCAGGCGTGATAACAGGCCTCGGCCGCCAGGTATTTGGCCGCGTTTGCTTCTGCGCCGCAGGCTTGGTGCTGGTCATACAGCCAAGCGGCTTTGTTCACCATCAGGTGCGCGGCTTCGAGCTCCATCCACGACTTGGCTAAAGGATGTTGAATGCCTTGGTTCTGGCCAATGGGGCGCCCAAAGACTTCGCGTTCCTGCGCATAACCCGCCGCCCGCTTGAGAGCCGCGCGACCCAAGCCCACCGCCTCGCTGGCGATCAAAATGCGTTCGGGGTTGAGCCCATGCAGGATGTAGCTGAAGCCTTGGCCCTCTTCGCCAATGCGGTCTTCCACGGGAATCCGCAAACCGTCAATAAACACTTGGTTGGAGTCGACGGCTTTGCGGCCCATCTTGTCGATCTCGCGCACCTCCACCTTGCTGCGGTCCATGTCTGTGTAGAACAGGCTCAGGCCTTGGGTGCCTTTTGCATCTTCCATCGGCGTGGTCCGGGCCAGCAGCAGGATTTTGTTGGCCACCTGCGCCGTGCTGATCCAGACCTTTTGCCCATGCACCACATAGTGATCGCCTTGGCGCACCGCACGGGTGGTGAGCTTCAAAGTATTGAGGCCAGTGTTGGGCTCGGTCACGCCAAAGCAGGCTTTGTCTTGGCCGGCAATCAAGCGGGGGAGCCAGCGTTTCTTTTGTTCGTCGGTGCCAAACACCACCACCGGGTGCAGGCCAAAAATATTCATGTGCACCGCCGAGGCCCCAGAAAGGCCCGCACCCGTGGCCGAGATGGTGTGCATCATCCATGCCGCTTCGCTGATGCCTAATCCCGAACCGCCATAGGCCTCCGGCATGGCGATGCCCAACCAGCCGGAGTCAGCCAGGGCGCGGTGAAAGTCGTCTGGAAAACCGCCGTCGCGGTCTTTGCGCAACCAGTAGTCAGCGTCAAAGGGTGCGCACACGCGCTCGATGGCGTCGCGGATGTGTTCTTGCTCAGGGGTCAATGCAAAGTGCATGTTGTCTCAAGCCTCGCTGTAACAAGCGCCTTGTGCGATCAAGGCGTCGATGTGGTCAGGGTCGTAACCGGCTTGGGCCAGTAACTCGCGGGTATGTTCGCCCAGCCGTGGTGCTGGCGAAAACTGCCTGGCCGGTGGCGTGGCCGACCACGTCGTTGGGTGAGCCAGTACATGCAAGGGACCTTCGCTGGGGTGTGTGGTGTCTTGCACAAAACCCGTGGCACGCAATTGTGCGTTGTGCAACAGATCGGCAGGGCTGTTCATGGGCATGTTGGGCACATCGACCGCGTCCAGCAGGGTTTGCCATTGCGCGGTGGTGCGTGTGAGCAGGATGCGGGCCACCTCGGCGTAGATCTCGTCAATGTGCCGTGCACGCGCGCTGTGCGTGGCAAAGCGCGGGTCACTCGCGAGGCCTTCGGATTCGCCTATTGCCTTGAAAAATTGCTGCCAATGCTTGTCGTTGTAAATCAACACACACAACATGCCGTCTTGCGTGGCATAGGGCTTGCGATGCGGTGTGAGCAGGCGCGCATAACCAGGTGGCCCCAGCGGCGGCTCAAAGCTCAGGCCAGCCATGTGGTCACCCAAAATGAACTGCGCCATGGCTTCAAACATAGGCACCACCACGGACTGACCCACGCCCGACTGGCTGCGGGCATACAGCGCCGCTGTCACGGCATAGACTGTGTGCAGCCCGGTCACCCGGTCCGACAAGGTGGTGGGCGCATAGGCTGGCTCGGGCATGCCGTATTGCTGCATCAGCCATGGCACACCGGTTGCGCCCTGGATCAAATCGTCGTAAGCGGGTCGCGCGGCATCGGGGCCGTCTTGGTCAAAGCCGCAACAACTGACGTGGATCAATCGCGGGAAACACGCCAGCAAGGTGACTGGATCGAGCCCTAAACGCTTCAGCGCCTGTGGCCGCACATTGCTGATGAAGACATCGCAATCGTCCAGCAGTTTCAAAACCGCGGCCAGACCCTCGGGGTGTTTCAGGTCGAGCACGATGCTTTTCTTGCCGGCATTGGCATGCAAAAAAATGTGCCCCATGCCGGGGTTGTTCATCGGCCCCACGTGCCGCATGTTGTCGCCCTGCGGGGTTTCGACCTTGATCACTTCGGCGCCCAGTTGTGCCAGGATTTGCGTGGCAAACGGTCCCATGATCACCGATGTCAAATCCAGGATCTTTACGCCCGCCAGGGGGCCGCTGGTGGCGGGGGCTGTAGAGGGTTTCGTATTCATACGACTATCTTGCGCGAGTGCACCCTATCCGTCCATGCCTGTTTGCACGGACTTGGGAGCCAAACGTCACGGCCATGACAGTCCATGTCATGACCGTGACGTCAGGGAGTGTCTTTCAAGACCCGGTCCATCAGCGCCCGCACCTTGGACAAGAAGGGTGCTTCGGTGCGTCCTTGGATCGTCACCAGGCCAAATCGGGCCTTGGCATTCAGTGCGGGTGTGACCGGCAACTCCACCAGATCTGGAGCCGATTCACGAATCGCCAGCACGATGGCATCGCTGTGCCGCACCACGTCCAGCAGGCTGGAGATTTCTTCGCAGCGCAGGTTGACCAGGGTGTCGGGGTGTCCTTGCGGGCCAAAGCGTTCCAACAGGATGCGCGCCACTTCGTCGCTCAATGGCGTCGAAGCTATGGGGTAGTTCAACAGCATCTCAAAAGGCACGCTGCGTTTTCGGGCCAGCGGGTGTTGCTTGCGGCACATGAAGGTGCCCCTCATTTCTTGCAAGGCTTCCACCTTCAGGTCCGAAGCCGGTTGCAGTGAGCGGATGTCCAGAATCAGAGCATCCAATGTGCGCTCGCGCAGGGCCTGCACCAACAGCGCAGTGCTGCCGCGTGAGATGTCGATGTGTGCCTGTGGGTGTTCCTTGGCCATCAGCATGAGCAGGGGTGTCATCAGCATGGCACCCGGTCCCGAGCCCATGCCCACGCGGAACTGGCCGATCTCGCCTTTTTGCAATTGCAGGCTGGTCAGCCGCAGATCCTTGGCTTCGTCCACCAGTACACGGGCGCGTTGCAAGATGTGTTGGCCAAAAGGTGTCAGCTCGTTCTTGCGTCCGATTCGGTCAAACAAGGCCTGGCCCAGTTCTTCTTCTAAGGCTTTGATGCTGCGGCTCAGCGCGGGTTGCGTCAGGTGCAGACTCAAGGCAGATTGGCTGAACGAACCACTGCGGGCCAGATCGATCAGGTGTTTGAGTTGAACCAGGGTCATGGGTGATCCAATCCATAACTAAAAATCATACAAAGTGACTTAAAAATGCATTGGACATTATAAGTGGGTGTTTTTACGATGACCTCATCAATACATTTTCTGGAGTCGAGTCATGAGCCAAGCCATTCGTTGCGTCGCGGCCTTGCTGAGCGGCATGTTGTGGATGGGCGTTGTCTGCGCCCAAAACTATCCCAGCAAACCCGTCACCTTGTTGGTCCCCTATCCAGCAGGGGGCATCTCGGACGTGATCGCTCGCACGGTGAACATCACCTTGTCCAAAAATATGGGTCAGCCCGTGATCGTCGACAACCTGGGCGGCGCCAGTGGCTCGATCGCTGCGCAAAAAGTGCTCAATGCTCCGTCAGACGGTCAGATCATTTTTCAGGGCTCGCCCAATGAGTTGATTTTGGCGCCATTGGCCATCTCGGCCGTCAAGTTCAAGAGTGAAGATTTTCGTCTGGTGCAAATGATCGCCACTGCGCAGATCGGCTTTTTGGCGCGCAAAGATTTGCCGGTGCGCAATGTGGACGAGTTTTTGGATTACGCACGCAAAGAAGCCGCGCAAGGCCGCCCGATCACCTACGCCAGCGTGGGCCCGGGCTCGTTTTATCACTTGCTGGGTGAGCACCTGTCCAAATCCACCAATATTCCGATGACCCATGTGCCTTACAAAGGCGCAGCGCCTGCCAACCAAGACTTGATCGGCGGTCAGGTGGACATCTTCCTGGCCCCCTTTGGCAAGGCATATGACGAGCTGCAAAAACAGGGCAAGCTCAAAGTGTTGGCCATGCTCAACAGCGAACGCTTGGAATCGGTCAAGGACTACCCTGCCATCACCGAGAGCAAGTCGCTCAAGAGCTTCACTTTCACTATTTGGACGGGCTACTTTGTGAAGAAAGACACGCCTGAGCCGATCGTGCAGGTCATCCACAAAGCCATCACCGATGCCTTGAGCGATCCGGCCGTGCATGCAGGCCTAGAAGCCAACAGCCAGCTCGTGGCCAAGCCCTTGTCGCTGCAAGCCGTAGGCAAAGCCTACGCCGATGGCACGGCGCAGTTCCGCGCTATTGCCAAATCGATTAACTTGCAACCGCAGTGACATGACCTGTCTGAGTGATGCGCTCAATGATCGCGTCACCTTGAATGATTGAAAACCATCGACCTGGTGTCGACATGTGATCGGGAGAGACTGCCACCGCTTGCGGCAGGCAGCGCCGAAGGAGCAACCGCCCCGGAAACTCTCAGGCCAAAGGACCGGTCACATGCCAATTCTCTGAAGAGCTGCTGGCGCTCGTCCGCCAGTGCACCGAAGGAGCAAGCGATGCGCAGCAGTACGCACCGTGAATCTCTCAGGTTCTGAACAGAGGGGGCGTTTGGCATCAGCGACTTGCTGAGGCCAAGCTCCGATTCCTGACGTTTTAGAAAGCTCTTTTGTCATGAAAACCATTGCAGTCATCGGCGGCGGCATCACAGGCGTCACCACCGCCTACGCCCTGGCCAAACGCGGCTTTGCCGTCACCTTGTTCGAACGCCATCGCTACGCCGCGATGGAAACCTCTTTTGCCAACGGAGGCCAGCTCTCGGCCTCCAATGCCGAGGTGTGGACCCACTGGTCCACCATTCTCAAGGGCATCAAGTGGATGCTCAAAAGCGATGCGCCTTTGTTGGTCAACCCCGCACCCACGTGGCACAAGTTGTCATGGTTTGCAGAGTTCATTGCAGCCATGCCCCATTACGAGCGCAACACCGTCGAGACCGCACGCCTGGCCGTGGCCGCACGTCAGCACTTGTTTGCCTGGGCGCAAGAAGAAGGCATCGACTTTGACCTCAAAAAAGAAGGCATCTTGCACATCTACCGCGACAAGAAGGGCTTTGACCACGCTGGACGTGTCTCGGCATTGTTGGCCCAGGGTGGCTTGCCACGGCGCGCGGTGACGCCCGATGAAATGAAAGCCATCGAACCCACCTTGGCGGGCACTTATCACGGCGGTTATTTCACTGAGAGCGATTCGACCGG
>CANGKR010000165.1 GCA_947454355.1 Comamonadaceae bacterium | reverse complement strand
GGGGTACCAAAAATCTGGGCATTGCCACCTGCTTCTTCGATGCCCTCCACAGCGGCATCGGCCAATTTTTGCAGGCCGCTGTTGCAAGGGGTGATGGTGCTGTGGCCGTTGGCCACGCCCACCATGGGTTTGACGAAATCACCTTCTTCATAGCCCATGGCGTAGTACATGGAGCGGTTGGGTGCGCGGGATTTGCCTTGCGTGATGTTGGCACTGCGGCGGTTGATCGGCGTGATGGGAATGATTTTGTCGCTCATGGTGTGTTTGTCGTCCAAATGTGCGTTGTGAGAAGCCAATCAACATGGCCTGATGCAAGGGGTTTGCTTATTCTAACGGGCTGTCAGGCACAATCTCCCCCATGCTGATTCACCCGCAAATCGATCCCGTCGCCCTGCAATTGGGCCCTTTGTCCGTGCATTGGTACGGCTTAACCTACTTGGCCGCATTTGGCCTGTTTTTGTGGCTGGGTCACAAGCGCTTGCAACACGCCCCGTTTGCGCAAATGCAAGGCGACCAGGCTTGGCGTTCGCAAGATGTGGAAGACATCTTGTTCATGGGCGTCATGGGTGTCGTGCTCGGTGGGCGCGTGGGCTACTGCCTGTTTTACAAGCCGCTGTACTACCTCGGCAACCCCTTGGAAATTTTGGCTGTGTGGCAAGGCGGCATGAGCTTTCATGGCGGGTTGCTGGGCGTGATCGTCGCCATGGCCTGGTTTGCGCGGACCCGGCGGCGGCCTTTTTTGCAGGTCATGGATTTTGTTGCACCCTGTGTGCCCACCGGCTTGGCGGCAGGACGGGTGGGTAATTTCATCAATGGCGAATTGTGGGGCCGCTTGGCCGAACCGGATTTGCCTTGGGGCATGGTCTTCAGGGGTGCGGGCGATCTGCCGCGACACCCCTCTCAGGTTTACCAGTTCCTGCTCGAGGGCTTGCTCTTATTTGTGTTGCTTTGGTTATTCGCCCGCAAGGGTCGGCCCGTGGGTCAGGTGTCAGGTGCGTTTTTACTGGGCTATGGCCTGTTCAGGTTCATCGCCGAATTTTTCAGAGAACCCGACGCCCACTTGGGCTTGTTGTCCATGGGCATGAGCATGGGGCAGTGGTTGTGCGTGCCCATGATCCTGGGCGGCTTGTGGATGGTGATGACCCGCAGAGCGGCTGTTTCTGTTTGAACGGAAGGAATTGAGTATGTTGACGAATGCAGCTGCAATTGGTGCTACCTATGAATTTCAACCCAACCAACGCTACCCCGATCCGCGTGTAGAAGTTCTGCATGACTCGTTCATGAAGTACCGGATTTTCAGCAGTTCGGTGGAGATGTTGGGCAGTGGCTTGCGCTGGGCTGAAGGGCCGGTCTGGTTTGGTGACGGGCGTTACCTGCTGGTGAGCGACATCCCGAATAACCGCATCATGCGTTATGACGAGGCCACAGGCGCGTGGGGCGTGTTTCGTTCCCCATCGAATTTTGCAAACGGACTTTCACGCGATGCACAAGGTCGCTTGTTGACCTGTGAGCATGGTGGGCGCCGCATCACGCGCACCGAATACAACGGCCAGATCACGGTGCTGGCGGATCAATTTGACGGTAAGCCCCTGAATTCGCCCAACGACATCGTTTGCCAGTCCAACGGGGCGGTGTGGTTCACCGATCCACCGTTTGGCATCGCAGGTCATTGGGAAGGTTCCAAAGCAGCAGCGCAATTACCGCATGCGGTTTACCGCATCGATCCCACTTCGGGTGAGCTTCAACAGGTTTTGACCGATTTAGCAGGTCCAAACGGTTTGGCGTTTTCGCCAGATGAGCGAGTGCTGTATATCGTTGAAAGTCGCGCACAACCCTTCAGGTTGATTTGGGCTTATGACGTGGATGCACAAGGCGGCTTGTCCGGCAAGCGCTTGGTGGTGGACGCGCAAGGTCCGGGGGCTTTGGACGGCATTGCGGTGGATCAGGACGGCAATCTGTGGTGCGGCTGGGGCAGCAATGGTCGGCTGGATGCACAAGCTGAGGGGCTTGACGGTGTGAGGGTTTTCAACCCGCAGGGCCAGGCGATTGCGCATATCCATTTGCCTGAGCGCTGTGCCAACTTGTGCTTTGGCGGGGCCGCAGGTAACCGCTTGTTCATGGCGGCCAGCCATTCTTTGTATGCCTTGTATGTAGAAGTTCAAGGCGCCGTGGCCTGAAATTCTTTAAGGTCTTACAAGTTATCGTACAACCAGAGCCCTTCTGTTGATGATCAGTTCTACACTAGAAGCGGCCTGCGCAAGCGGTCTTTGCTGTTCGATAAATGGGTTCGCATGGCGGCTCGGGCCGACTCGGTGTCGCGGTTGCGAATGGCGTTATAGATGCTCTCGTGTTCGCTGTGCACTCGGCGTAAATACGCTTCGCGACCTTCGGGGGCTTGATCGGCGGTGTTGACGCGGGTGCGCGGAATGATGCGCTTGCCCAGGTAAGTCATTAACTCGGCAAAGTGCCGGTTGCCTGTGGCTTTCGCGACTTCCAGATGGAAATCGAAATCACTCGGAACGGCGTCAGAAGCCGCGTCAATGGCTTCAGAAAAATGATGCAAAGCTGAGGCCATCGCCGTGATTTGATCAGGAGTGGCGCGTTGCGCGGCCAGGCCAGCCGCCTCGGTTTCCAGGCTGATGCGTAATTCCAGCACGTGGATCACATCTTCTACCGTGGACATGTCTTGCTCACCAATGCTGAAGTTGTCGCTGGTCGGTGCATGCAACACAAAGGTGCCAATGCCATGGCGGGTTTCCACCAAACCCGAGGCTTGCAAACGCGAGATGGCTTCCCGTACCACGGTGCGGCTGACGGCCAATTCAGTCATGATGGCGGATTCGGTGGGCAATTGATCGCCGGGATGCAAACGCCCCGCCTGGATTTGACTGGCCAGATGCAGAACGACTTCCTGAACCAACCCGCCTCGTCGTTGTCGAGCCGGAGCAGCGCTGTTAGTGATTGGGGTGTTTGACGTCATTTTTTCTATCAAGGCTTGACAGCATTATGGCAATGCCTGCAGAATAACAAGTTATCAGACAACATACAACAGTGGAAGCCTGAAATGACGATACGAACGCATCCCCGAATTTTGATGACAGGTGCCGCCGGCGGACTTGGTCAGGCCATGCGGTCGCGTTTGGCTGCCAATTGCGAGGTTCTGCGGCTGAGTGATGTCAGCCCGATGGCAGATGCCCAAGCGGGTGAAGAAGTGGTGCAAGCCGATTTGTCGGACATGCCTGCTGTGCAGAAGATGGTGGACGGTTGTCAAGCCATCGTGCACTTCGGTGGTATTTCAGTAGAGCAACCTTGGGCGCCTATTTTGCAGGCCAACATCATCGGTGCCTACAACCTCTATGAGGCGGCTCGAGTGCATGGGGTCCAAAGGGTGATTTTTGCCAGCTCTAACCACGTGATGGGTTTTTACCGCCAAAACGAGGTGGTGGATGCCTTGAGCCCCCCCCGACCTGACGGTTTGTATGGCTTGAGCAAAGCTTTTGGTGAAGACCTCTCAAGGCTCTACTTTGATCGCTATGGCATCGAGACGGCGTGTGTGCGCATTGGTTCATCGTTTCCTGAGCCGCGTGATCGCCGCATGTTGGCCACATGGCTGAGTTACGACGACTTGCACCGATTGATCACCGCCTGTTTGACCACGCCCGTGCTGGGCCATAGCATCATTTACGGGACCTCAGACAACAGTGTGGGTTGGTACGACAACCATTTGGCCAAACACATTGGATTTCGGCCGCAAGACTCCTCAGATGTATTTCGTGAGGCCATTTACGCCAAGACTTCGGCGCCGGATTTGGATGATCCTGCGGTTCAGTTTCAAGGCGGTGGCTTCGTCAAAATCGGCCCATTGTGATTCTTCATCTTTACTGATTCAATCTTTTTACTGGAATTCCCATGACCCCACAAGAACTCAAATCCATCATGTCCCACGGGCTGTTGTCTTTCCCTGTGACCGACTTCGACGCCCAAGGCAACTTCAACGCCAAATCCTATGCCGAGCGTTTGGAGTGGCTGGCCCCTTATGGCGCGACCGCTTTGTTTGCTGCGGGCGGAACGGGCGAGTTTTTCTCGCTCACGGGCGATGAATACCCCGCCATCATCAAGACCGCGGTGGACACATGCAAAGGCAAAGTGCCGATCATTGCCGGTGCCGGCGGCAACACCCGTTTTGCCATCCAATGCGCCCAAGAGGCTGAGCGGGCTGGCGCCCATGGCGTCTTGCTGTTGCCGCACTACCTCACCGAAGCAGGTCAAGAAGGCTTGATCGCGCATGTGGAAGCAGTTTGCAAAAGCGTCAAATTCGGCGTGATCGTTTACAACCGCAACGTGTGCAAACTCACTCCAGCGTCTTTGGCCATTCTGGCCGACCGCTGCCCGAACCTGGTGGGCTTCAAAGATGGTGTGGGGGAGATCGAAGCCATGATGTCCATCTACATGAAGATGGGCGACCGTTTTTCCTACTTGGGTGGCTTACCCACGGCCGAAGTCTATGCGGCTGCCTACAAGGCGTTGGGCACACCCGTGTATTCATCGGCGGTGTTCAACTTCATCCCCAAAACAGCGATGGAGTTCTACCATGCTGTCGCGGCCGACGACCATGCCACGCAGCACCGTTTGCTCAAGCAATTTTTCATGCCCTACCTGGACATTCGCAACCGCATGCAAGGCTATGCTGTGAGCATCGTCAAGGCCGGAGCCACCTTGGTGGGCCATTCGGCCGGTCCGGTGCGCCCGCCGCTGACAGATTTGAAAGCCGACGAGATGGACAAACTCGATGCGCTGATCAAGTCCCTCGGCCCTCAATGATTTCCCTGTCGTTTTTTCATCAACCTTTCTGGAGACAACCATGAAATTCAACGCTATCGCTGTGGCCATTGCTGCCGCTGTTTCTTTCAGTGTCCATGCCACCGAATTCCGTTCGGCCGACATCCACAACGCAGACGACTACCCGACCGTGGTCGCGGTCAAACACATGAGCACCGTGCTCGAAAAATTGTCGGGCGGCAAACACAAAATCAAGGTCTTCAACAAAGGCGCTTTGGGTTCAGAAAAAGAAACCATCGACCAGGTAAAAATTGGTGCCCTCGATTTGGTGCGCGTGAACGTGGCTCCCATGAACGGCATTTGCCCCATGACCATGGTGCCCACCATGCCTTTCTTGTTCCGCTCGGTGGACCACATGCGTCATGCCTTGGACGGCCCTGTGGGCGAGGAAATCCTCAAGAGCTGCGAATCCACAGGCTATGTGGGTCTGGCTTTTTATGACAGCGGCGCACGCTCCATTTATGCCAAGAAAGCCATCAAATCCGTGGCCGATGCCAAGGGTCTGAAGATCCGCGTGCAGCAGTCTGACCTCTGGGTGGCCCTGGTCAGCGCCATGGGCGCCAACGCCACACCCATGCCTTACGGCGAGGTTTATACCGGTCTGAAAACCGGCTTGATCGATGCGGCTGAAAACAACATCCCTTCGTTTGACACCGCCAAGCATGTGGAAGCCGTCAAGGTGTATTCCAAGACTGAGCACTCCATGGCACCTGAGATTTTGGTGATGTCCAAAGTGGTGTGGGACAAGTTGCCCGCCAACGAGCAAGCCATGGTCCGCCAAGCCGCTAAAGAGTCGGTGGCAGTGCAGCGCAAGGCCTGGGACGAAGCCGAAGGCAAATCTCTGGCCAACGTGAAAGCCGCTGGCGCCGAGATTGTGGAAGTGGACAAGCGTTCCTTCCAAGCTGTCATGGGTCCTGTTTACGACAAGTTCATGACCACGCCTGAAATGAAGCGTGCCATCAAAGCCAT
>CANGKR010000164.1 GCA_947454355.1 Comamonadaceae bacterium | reverse complement strand
GATTGCTGAACAGGGTCAAAAAAGGTTTATCCCAAGTTTCAAACAAGGCCCAGGCGCGCTCATTGGCCTCTCGTGCCGGATCTTGCGGGGTCGTGGGCACAAAGGTGGGGAACAAACGCGCTGCCATGCGGTGGGCACGCGTGGGAAACGGAGCGTCATAGGCGGCCACCTCGCGGGGTGACAAGCCATGTGCACAACCGGCTTTCACGATATTTCCGATTGGAAACCAAGGGCTGTACTTCGCAAAAGCTCGCCAAATTTTGAAGGCAAAGGGAATGGCATCGGTACCCGTGGGCAAGCCGCCATTGGCCAGCACAATACGGTCGAACCGGTCAGGCAATTCGGCCACCACCCGCAGGCCGACCAGCGAGCCCCAGTCTTGGCAAAACAAATTGATGCCCTGGAGTTGACGTGCCTCCACCCAAGCGGCCATCCACTGCACATGGTTGAAATACGAATAGTCCTTGGCGCTCATCGGTTTGTCAGACCGCCCAAATCCCACCAAGTCGGGCGCCAGCACCCTGCAACCCGCTTGTACCAGGACCGGAATCATCTTGCGGTACAAAAAAGACCAGGCAGGCTCGCCATGCATCAACAGCACGACGGGACCGTCCGCAGGCCCTTCCTCGATGTGGGCGATGCGCAGGCCACCGATCTCTGTGTAATGCGGCTCATAGGGAAAGTCCGGCAAGTCGGCAAACCGAGATTCGGGAGTGCGCAGATATTTTCCAACGGGCGCTAGGGTTCTCATGCGGATTCTTTCGGGATGGCGGTCTGGTGTTGCGGAAAGTATAGTCTTAAACATACACATCTGTATTGTTTTCACGCTTGGTTGGCTTGCAATCGGTAACAACTCCCTTTTGTGGCGTGTGGGGTTTATTAGCACTCTCTGGTTGCGAGTGCTAAAATAAAGCTTACTCAAAAGGAGTTCTGGTATGAACATTCAAACCGGTTTCCCTACCTCAGCGGTCACGGTCAGCAACCCTTGGGCGGTGGTGCCGTCACTGGGACATTTGGACGCGTACATCTCGGCGGTCAACCGCATGCCCATGCTCACTTTGGAAGAAGAGCAGGCCTTTGCACGCAAACTCAAAAACGAAAACGACCTGGAATCGGCCGGAAAACTGGTGCTCTCGCACTTGCGTTTGGTGGTCTCCGTGGCGCGCCAGTATCTGGGCTATGGCTTGCCACATGGCGACTTGATCCAGGAAGGCAACGTCGGCTTGATGAAAGCCGTCAAGCGGTTTGACCCCGACCAAGGCGTGCGCTTGGTCAGCTACGCCCTGCACTGGATCAAGGCCGAAATTCACGAGTACATCCTGAAAAACTGGCGCATGGTCAAAGTGGCCACCACCAAGGCCCAGCGAAAATTGTTCTTCAACCTGCGCTCCATGAAGCAAGGATTCAAGGCCGATGCCGGCCTGGATACCCACCGCGACACCTTGACGGTAGACCAAATCGATGTGATGGCGCGTGACCTCAATGTCAAGCGCGAGGAAGTCATGGAGATGGAAACCCGCATGGCGGGCGGCGACGTCTTGCTGGACCCTTCTCCTTCGGATGACGGTGAGCAAAGCTTCGGGCCGATCGCCTATTTGGCCGATGCGCACCATGAGCCCACCGCCATGCTCGAGGCCCATCAGCACGACCTGTTGTCCAGCGAGGGCTTGGCCCAAGCTTTGGAAGGCTTGGACGACCGCAGTCGACACATCGTGGAAGAGCGCTGGCTCAAGGTCAATGACGATGGCTCGGGCGGAATGACCTTGCACGACCTGGCGGCCGTGTATGGCGTGAGCGCTGAGCGTATTCGCCAGATCGAAGTGGCCGCCATGAAAAAGATGAAGAAGACCCTGATGGCATTCGCCTGATCGGCATGTCACTCTGAAAAGGCCCGGCACTGTCCGGGCTTTTTTCATGGTGTTGAGACGTTTGACATGGGTTTTCCCCAAGCCTTGTGGCGTTGACCCAAGGGCATGATGGCGCAGTTTCAAACTCCCACGGAATGACCCAATGAAATCCAGCGCAGAAGTCACCAGCACCATGATGCAGGTGGATTTATCCCTGAATCACTTTTTGGAACGTGCAGGCACCCTCTTTCCGACCAACGAGATCGTTTCCCGGCTGCCAGACAAATCCTTGGTCAAACACACCTATGGCCAGTTCTACGATCGCACACGCCGCTTGGCGCAGGGCTTGCAAAATTTGGGGTTGAAAAAAGGCGACCGGGTAGCCACTTTGTGCTGGAACCACCATGCGCACTTGGAGTGCTACTTTGGCATCCCTGCTGCCGGTGGTGTGATGCACACCTTGAATTTACGGCTCTCGCCTGATGAAATCGCATGGATCGCCAACGATGCACAAGACCGGGTCCTGATCATCGACGACATCCTGTTGCCGCTGTACCGCAAGTTTGCACACCTGTACAGCTTTGAAAAGGTCATCGTGTTTCCTTTCTCAGGCGCTCCGGTGCCTGCTGAATTCTTGGATTACGAACTGTGGCTGGCGGGGATCGATGCAACCCAGTTCACGTACGCGGCGCACGCCGAAAACGATCCGGTGTCCATGTGCTACACATCAGGCACCACGGGCAGGCCCAAAGGCGTGGTGTATTCCCACCGCTCCACCATCTTGCACACCTTGGTGGCTTCACTGGGCGACTTCTGGTCCTTGCGCGGCACAGATGTGGTCTTGCCCGTGACCCCGATGTTCCATGCCAACAGCTGGGGCATACCCTATGGCGCAGTGATGATGGGTGTCAAACTGGTCTTCCCCGGACCACACCTGCACCCTGACGATTTGTTGGACCTGATGCAACTGGAACCACCGACCTTGTCCTTGGGCGTACCGACCATCTGGATGAGTTTGATCCAAACCTACGAAGCTGCGTTGACCATACAACCCGGCCGCTGGAAATTGCCCAAGGGCATGCGCAGCCTGGTGGGTGGTGCGGCAGTGCCAGAGGCGCTGATCAAAGCTTTCGACAAACACGGCATCTGGATTTTGCAAGGCTGGGGCATGACCGAAACCTCGCCCGTGTGCACCATCTCTTACCCCAAGGCCGAATTGCGTGACGCGCCGATGGATGAACGTTACCGCCGCGCCGCCATGGCCGGTATTCCTGTGCCTTTGGTGGATCTGCGCATCCGTGACGATGAGGGCCGTGACGCGCCTTGGGATGGGCAACACGTGGGTGAATTGCAAGTGCGTGGGCCTTTCATCACCGGCAGTTATCACCAAGTGCCCGTCAGTGAAGACAAGTTTTCGAACGACGGCTGGTTGCGAACGGGCGATGTGGCGAGCGTGGACAGCCTGGGCTTTGTGCGCATCACCGACCGCACCAAAGACTTGATCAAGTCGGGTGGTGAATGGATCAGCTCGGTCGATTTGGAGAATGCACTCATGGCGCATCCGGGCATTGCCGAAGCCGCAGTCATAGCCATCCCTGATGAAAAGTGGAGCGAACGCCCATTGGCCTGCGTGGTGGCCAAGCCCGGTCATGCACCCCAAACCCAAGAGTTGGCGCAGCATTTGATGGGCATGGGCTTTGCCAAATGGCAAGTGCCCGAGCGCTACGAATGGATAGACAGCGTACCCCGCACCTCGACCGGTAAGTTCTACAAACTCAAGTTGCGCGAGATGTTCCCGAAGTGACTGGCATCGGGAAACTCCTGATGGTCAGTGACATTTCATCTGACACGATGCCTCCATGTTTTCATTTTTCTACGCACACTTTGTGAAGGGCATGAATGAACGTTCAGGACTCCACTTCTGACACACGCGCCGTGGCCTCTGGGCCTGCGTTGTTGTCAGTGTCGAAAGTCACCGTCAAGTTCCGGGGCATTGTGGCCTTGGATGGCGTCAGCTTCGATGTTCACCCCGGGCAGATTGCCGGCCTGATTGGCCCCAATGGCGCGGGCAAGACCACCCTCTTCAACTGTCTGTCCCGCTTGTATCAATACAGCGAAGGACAAATTCATTTCGATGGTCACAGCTTGGACGGCATGTCTCGGCACAGAACGGCAGAGATCGGCATTGGCCGCACCTTCCAGAATCTGGCCTTGTATAAAACCATGTCGGTGCTGGACAACATCAAGGTCGGCTCGCACTGCCGTGCAGGCAAAGGCTTTCTGGCCCACGCCTTGCGCCTGCCAGGCGTCCAGGAAGAAGAAGCCCAGATCCACCAAGACGCGATGAAGCTGATTGAATTCCTGGATCTTCAGGATGTAGCCTTGCGCAAGGTCTCTGACCTGCCGTTTGGCACCCAAAAGCGTGTCGAGTTGGGCAGGGCACTGGCCAGCAAACCCAAGCTCTTGTTGCTGGATGAACCGGCAGCCGGTTTGAACCATGAAGAAGTGCACGCCTTGGGTGATCTGATCCAGAAAATCCGTGACGACTCGAAGATCACGGTGCTGCTGGTGGAACACCACATGAGCCTGGTGATGCGCGTCTCTGACAAAGTGGTGGCCCTGAACTTCGGCAAGAAAATTGCCGATGACACACCCGCCCAGGTGCGCCAACACCCCGATGTGATTCAAGCCTACCTGGGGTCCTCCAAATGAGCCGAATGATTCTGGAAGTCAAAGACCTGCATGCAGGCTACGGTGCCACCGAAGTCTTGCATGGCCTGACGATGAACATCGAAGAAGGCAGCATCACCACCTTGCTGGGTGCCAACGGCGCGGGCAAAACCACTACCCTGCGGGCCTTGAGCAAGATGATCAAGGTGAGCGGACAGATCCTGTTCGATGGCAAAGCCATTGAAGGCAAAGCCACCGAAGACATCGTGCGTTTGGGCGTGGCCCATGTGCCTGATGGACGTGGCACCTTCGGCAGCCTGTCAACCGAAGAAAACCTGCAACTGGGCAGCTACACCCGCAAAGACAAGCAGGAAGCGGCCCTCGATCAGGAGAAGATGTATAACTACTTCCCCCGTTTGAAAGAGCGCCGCCTACAACAAGCAGGCACTTTGTCCGGTGGAGAGCAACAAATGCTGGCGATTGCGCGAGCCTTGATGCTGCGCCCGCGTTTGCTCTTACTGGACGAGCCTTCGTTTGGCTTGGCGCCGCTGATCGTGCGCGAAATTTTCGACATCATGCGCACCATCAACGAGAAAGACAAAGTCACGATCTTGCTGGTCGAACAAAACGCCGCCATGGCCCTCGATTTGGCTGAACATGCCTACTTGCTGGAAACCGGCAAGCTGGTGTTATCAGGCCGTTCGAAAGACCTCCAACAAGACGAAGCCGTTCGTCGCTCCTACCTCGGTCACTGAGAAAAACCATCATGGAAACTTTCATTCACCAAGTTGTTGCCGGCATCGCCACAGGTGGGGTCTACGCCAGCCTGGCGTTGGCGCTTGTGATGATTTATCAATCCACGCACCACATCAATTTCGCCCAAGGCGAACTGGCGATGTTCGCCACCTACATGTCATGGACATTGATCAACGCGGGGGTCTCCTATTGGCTGGCCTTCACCCTTACCATCTTGCTGGCCTTCGTGCTGGGGGTATTGATCCAGCGCATCATCATCAGGCCGGTTGAAAACGCCCCGGTGCTCAACATCGTGGTCGTCTTCATCGGTCTGCTGGTGATCCTCAACAGCATTGCCGGTTGGGTCTTCACCTACACCATCAAAGCCTTTCCCTCGCCATTTCCCAAAGAGCCACCATTTGGCTTGCAATTCATTTCATCGCATGAGTTGGGCTCCATCGGCGTGACCTTCGTGCTCCTGATGCTGCTGTTCGGGTTTTTCAAATACACGCCCCTCGGTCTGGCCATGCGGGCTGCCGCGCAGAATCCTGACTCCAGCCGACTGGTGGGCATCCGCGTGGGATGGATGCTG
>CANGKR010000163.1 GCA_947454355.1 Comamonadaceae bacterium | reverse complement strand
TGCTGTTGAGGGTATCCGATGGGCCCAAGGTCGATTGTTCGAATCCGCGGACACTGCCCAGCCCCCCCACATAGAAGTTCTTGAAAATCGGATAAGGACTACCCGATAAGCCCTGGCCATAACCCAGGTCGGTATTGAATGCCAAGGTATACTTTTTGGTCAGCGGGATGTATTGCTGGAATTGGTAACTGGTGCGCACATAGCGCACATCACCCGCCAAGCTGATATCGGCATTGAAGCGCTGCAACTGACCGCTGGTGGGCACCAAGGCACTGTCCCGACCATCACGCGCCCAACCCACTGTCAATGGCACAGCCGTACTGGTGTAACCGAACTTCTGCGCGAAGTCGATGTAGGTGTTGGGCAAGTTGGAGCCAGGGTTGATCGTAGTTTGTTCCACGTTGGCGCCAAAGAACACCGTGTCGCGTTCGCTGAAAGGCACCCCAAACCGCACGCCTGCGCCAGTGTTGACCAGGTTGTAAGAGTTCAGGTCCAGTAAATAGGGGCGCGTTGTGCGTTGGAAAATATCCAACGTGCGGGAAACCCCCTCATTGGTGAAAAAAGGATCGGTGGTGCTGAGTACCAGCGCACGGTTATAGCGGCTGGTGTTGACCTGGATACCCAGGTAGTTGCCAGAACCAAAGGCATTGTCTTGCTGGATGCCGAAAGTCAAAGTCACTTTTTCGGCAGAGGAATACCCTGCGCCTAAAGAAATGCTGCCTGTGGGTTTTTCCACCACGGTGATGGTCAAATCCACCTGATCGGCAGTGCCAGCCACTTCCTGGGTTTCAATGTTCACATCTGTGAAATAACCCAAGCGATCCACACGGTCACGGGACAAACGGATACGGTCGCCGTCATACCAGGCCGACTCCAGCTGCCGAAATTGACGGCGAATGACTTCGTCACGCGTACGGTTATTACCAGCGACCAAAATGCGGCGGACATAGGCACGGCGTGAGGGCTCAGCCTGCAAAATGAAGGTCACGCGGTTATTCACGCGGTCGATCACGGGCCGCGGCTCAATGCGGGCGAAAGCATAACCAAAGCGACCGAAATAATCAGTAAAGGCCTTGGTGGTTTCGGCCACAGTTTCAGAGTTGTAGGGCTGACCTGGCTTCATTTTCACCAGGGTCTTGAACTCGTCTTCTTTGCCCAGGTAATTGCCTTCTAGCTGAATATCGGAGACCACGAAACGCTCACCCTCGGTGATGTTGATGGTGACATCGATTTCTTGCTTATTTGGCGATATAGCTACCTGTGTAGAGTCAATGCGGAACTCCAGGTAACCGCGCGAAAGGTAATACGAGCGCAGGGACTCCAGGTCGGCATTGAGTTTGGTGCGGGAGTAACGGTCCGACTTGGTATACCAGCTCAGCCAGCCGCCCGTATCCAAATTGAACAAGTCCTTAAGGGTGCCTTCGTCGAAAGCCTTGTTACCCGTGACTCGGATTTGCTTGATTTTGGCCGGACCGCCTTCGATGACGGTAAAGGTCAAACGCACCCGATTACGCTCCACGGGAGTGACCGTGGTCACCACTTCGGAGCCATACAAACTGCGATTGATGTACTGGCGCTTAAGTTCTTGTTCAGCCTTGTCGGTCAGGGCTTTGTCAAAAGGCCGACCTTCCGACAAGCCGATTTCTTTCAAGGCTTTGGCAAGGACGTCTTTGTCAAATTCCTTGAGGCCGACAAACTCTACCCCAGAGACTGTGGGACGCTCTTCGACCACCACGACCAACACATCGCCTTCGATCTCCAGTCGCACATCCTTGAACAAGCCCAAGGCAAAGAGCGCACGGATCGCAGAAGCCGCTTTGTCGTCGTTGTACAGTTCGCCGACCCGCATGGGCAGAGATGCAAAAATAGTTCCTGCCTCCACCCGCTGAATGCCCTCGACCCGGATGTCCTTGATGGTGAAAGGCTGGGCCGCCCAACCGGCGGTGCACGTCCATGCCAGAGCGACCAGAGCCACCGTCGAGCGCAATGGGAATGGATTGAGAGACAAATTCATGGTGGTGAAACTTCAGTAAATTCGAAAGCTGAACAAGCACAAGACGGGCATCTTCAAGGCCAAAGCCGCAGGCCATCATTGACCAAGGCCATCATCATCAGAGCGGCCAACAACATCAGCCCCACTTTTTGCAATGCATTCATCCAGTCCACAGAGACGGGTTTGCCGGTCAGCAACTCCCAAAGATAATACATCAGGTGCCCCCCATCCAGCAGGGGCAAAGGTAACAGATTGAGCAAGCCAATACTCACGCTCAAAAAGGCCAAAAACCGGACATAAGCCGACCAGCCCAGTTGCGCAGACTTACCGGCTTGATCCGCAATGGCCAATGGCCCGCCCAATTGTTCCAGCCCGGCCCGGCCCGTGACCATGTCGGCCACCATGCTGGCGGTAGCGCCGGTCATCTGGGCCACTGCTTGCACACCCTGCCCTAGACTTTCCCACAGACCGTGATCCACCCAGATCGACTCTGGCGGTGAACCGATGACCGCGCCAACCCTGCTGACAGAGCCTAGCTCCGAGGGCACCACCTGGGGCATCAGGTTCAAACTCATGCTTTGACCGCCCCGCTCCACCTGCAGACTCACAGGCAAAGCTTGGCCATTTTGCAGCGACTGGCGCAGCTGGCGACGCAAAAACTGGGCATCCGGCACGGACTGCCCGTTGATCTGCTGCACCACATCGCCTTGACGCAGGCCTCCTTGCGCGGCCGGACTGTCCGGCAAAACGGACCCTATTTCAGCGCGAGTTCGAGGGCCTTCGATACCCCATACGGCTAAGGGGGAGGCCGTTGATACAGGCGTCCCTGGATTCGATCCCCATGACAAGCGCACCCAACGGGCCGGATGCTCTGGGCTGGCTCGAACGTCGAGCCACAAATTCTGTGCCTGGGCACTCGCTTGCTTAGCCACGTCTTGGAGGTCGTTGTAGGACTGCACCGACACTGGTGATAAAGAAGATTCTTCGCTCGGTCCCTCTTTGCCCATGTCTACTGAGGTCTCGAGAGCAATAGCGCGGATCACGTGCTCCCCTCCCATCAAACCAGCCTGTGCGGCAGCCGACTGCTGACGAGGTGTGGACAGGATCGGCAAAGGCTCGCTTTGCCCCCACCATGCCAGTCCGGCAAAAAGAAGCACGGCAAGCAGCAAGTTAGCCACGGGACCTGCCACCACGATCAATGCTCTAGCACCCAAGGATTGCCGATTGAACGCCATGGCTTGCTCCGGCGGTTCGACATACGCCTGCGATTCATCGAGCATGACCACATACCCCCCGATAGGCAATGCACCTAACTGCCATTCCGTCCCTCCCGAGCTGGGACGGGAGCGCCACAAGACAGGCCCCATACCGATAGAAAACGTCAGGACCTTCACACCCATTGCGACCGCCATCCGGTAGTGGCCCCATTCATGCACTGAAACCAAGACCAGCAGGGCAAAAACAAAGGCTAGAAAAGTGGTCATTCGCGCTGACGTTTCCGAATCTGCTCGGCGGCATGGGCTCGGCTGTGTCGGTCCAAGTCCAGCAAAGCGTCCAGACTGTCCGGTACGGCAAATTGGACCGAAGCCAAAGTGGACTGGTTCACCGAATGGATGTCGTCAAAACGGATGCGGTGATCTAAAAATGCAGCCACGGCCATTTCGTTTGCAGCATTGAGCACGGCGCAAGTGCCAAAAGGCGCCCGAAGAGACTCCCAAGCCAATTGAAGACCCGGGAATCGCTGTGCATGGTCGTTGGCATCCAGCGACTCAAATGTCATCGGGACCAATTGCCGAAAATCCAAGGCCGAAGCGCCCGAAACAACCCGCTCTGGCCAACTCAACCCATAGGCAATGGGCACGCGCATGTCGGGTGTGCCCAGTTGTGCCACCACTGACGCATCTTTGTATTGCACCATCGAGTGGATTACGCTTTGTGGATGGATCACCACCTCGATTTGTTCAGGTTGCACACCAAACAAGTAGCGCGCTTCGATCACCTCCAGAGCCTTGTTCATCATCGTGGCCGAATCCACGGAGATTTTGCGGCCCATGACCCAGTTGGGGTGAGCACAGGCTTGATCAGGTGTCACATCCTTAAGGGTATCAACCGCGCGTGTTCGAAACGGACCGCCTGATGCAGTGAGGATGATCTTGTCAATGCGGGAAGCCCAGGTCGACGCGTCTTCAGGCAAGGACTGGAAAATGGCCGAATGCTCGCTGTCGATCGGCAACAAGGTGGCACCGCCTTCACGGACTGCAGTCAAGAAGACTTCGCCCCCGACCACCAGGGCTTCTTTGTTGGCCAACAGCAAGCGCTTGCCCGCACGGGCTGCGGCCAAGCATGGCGCAAGGCCAGCGGCCCCTACGATGGCTGCCATCACAGCGTCCACTTTTGGATGCTCAGCAATGTCCACCAACGCCTCGCTGCCCCAACGGACCTGCACAGTCAACCCTTGCGCAGCGACCAAATCCTGCAAGCGCCGACCTTCTGCTTCACGGGCCATGACGGCAAAGCGGGGTTGGAATTGGGCACACAACTGGAGCATCAAGTCCACCTGAGTGGCAGCGCTCAAGGCAAAAACCTGGAATCGGTCAGGATGCCGCGACAAAACATCCAGCGTATTGCTGCCAATGGAGCCCGTGGCGCCCAAGACGGTGATTTGTTGTGGCATAGGTGTTCCTAAAAGGTCTGCAGCGGTATCCAATTGGTGAGCATCATGGCCAAGGGCAGGATCGGCAACAGGGCATCAACACGATCAAGTACCCCGCCATGACCGGGCAACAATCCAGAACTGTCCTTGAAGCCAGCACTGCGTTTGATCAAGGATTCGATCAGGTCACCCACCACGCTCATGGCCGTCAAAAAGACCAAGGCCGCCAACCAGAACCACCACCCCTGCTGCCACAAACGGGTGTGCAAACTCGTCACAGTCCAACCGAAGTGCGCGTCCGCCTGAATCCAGGCGGTCGAAATGCACAGCACGCCCAGCATGCCTCCAGCCACACCTTCCCAGGTCTTGCCCGGGCTGAGTGTAGGGGCCAAGCGGGTCTTCACCCAGCGACCGCCCAAGGCACGTCCGGCGAAATAGGCGAACACATCGGCGGCCCACACCAACACCATCACCGAAAGTAAAAAATTGGGCCCGATCCAACGCGCTTGCGCCAGGGCCAGCCAGGCCAGACACAAGGCCGCCATGCCCCCTAACCAGCGCCACGTTTTGGGCCATTGCGACCAGCCAGGCACGCCTCGTGCGAGCATCCAAGCGCCCACCATGACCCACAGGGCGCCTGTGATCAGCCAAGTCACGGCCAAGGATTGGGTGAGGAACTCGCCATGCCACAGACCAGCGCAGAGCAACAAGGCCAGAACACCGCTGAGCCCTGACTGCAGAGGCGAGCAAGCATTCATGCGGGCCCACTCCCAAGCCCCCGCACTGATCATGATCAAAGTCAAGAAAGCAAACGGTTCAGGACTGTCAGCCCACAAGGCGGGCAACAACAAGGCCAGCAAAACCAAAGCCGTGATGATTCTCTGCTTGAGCATCGGGTCTCTCCTAGAGGGGGCGAAGGTACATAGACTGCACCCGCCCTAACGGCACACTTCACGGCGCAAATACACCGCAGCAGCGGTCATCAGACCGCCATGATCTCTTGTTCTTTGCCTGCGACCAATTGGTCGATTTCTGCGATGTGCTTGTCGGTGACTTTTTGCACATCGGCTTCTGCACGTTTTTGATCGTCTTCAGAAGCCAGTTTATCTTTGACCAATTTCTTGACCGACTCGTTGGCATCGCGGCGCAAGTTGCGCACAGCGATCTTGGCGCTTTCGCCTTCGTTGCGGACCAATTTGGTCATTTCCTTACGCCGCTCTTCGCTCATGGGCGGCATGGGTACGCGAATTAAATC
>CANGKR010000162.1 GCA_947454355.1 Comamonadaceae bacterium | reverse complement strand
ACCCCCGTATTGCTCAATGTGTGTGTGATCACCGCCGCCTGGTGGGGGGCGCCTTGGCTACAAATCCAAGGGCTCGAGCCGGTTTATGCCTTGCCTGCAGGTGTGATGTTGGGCGGCGCCTTGCAATTGGCTTTGCAAATTCCGGCTCTGCACCGATTGGGCTTGATGCCAGCCATCGGAGTCACTTGGGGGCGTCTGCGGGCAGCTTGGGCGGACCCGGCCACACGACAGATCGCCAAGCTCATGGGACCGGCCTTGTTTGGCGTGGGGGTGGCCCAAATTTCTTTGCTGATCAACACCCAAATTGCTTCTCACCTGACGCCGGGGAGCGTGAGCTGGCTGACTTATGCGGACCGTTTGATGGAGTTCCCCACCGCCATGCTGGGCGTAGCGCTCGGCGTGGTCTTGATGCCTCAATTGGCTGCAGCACGCGCCACGGGGGATGATTTACGGTACTCGGGCATGCTGGACTGGGGTCTGCGCTTGGTGGTGGTGCTCACCTTGCCTTGTGCGGTGGCCTTGCTGTTGTTCTCGCAGCCATTGGTGGCCGTCCTCTACCACTATGGCGCCTTCACCGACCGCGATGTGCAGCAAACCACCGGAGCCCTTATGGGCTATGGCTGCGGCCTCTTGGGTTTGGTGGCCATCAAGATTTTGGCGCCGGGATTTTATGCCAGTCAGGATATCAAAACGCCAGTGCGCATTGCGGTGTTGGTGTTGTGTCTGACCCAGGTGTTCAATGCGCTGCTGGTGCCGTGGTTTGCGCATGCGGGTCTGGCGATGGCCATTGGTCTTGGGGCCATGGTCAATGCAGGCTTGTTGCTATGGGGCTTGCAAAGGCGAGGGAGCTACCGCCCTGAACCGGGTTGGGGTCGATTCGCTTTACAGGTCGGCCTGGCCTGCGCTTTGTTGGGGGCGTTTTTGTATTGGGCCAATCAAGCGCTGCCTTGGGTGGCTTTGCGCAGCCAGAGCGGCTTGCGCGTCGGCTATTTGGCCGCGGTGTTGTTGGGCTCGGCAGTGATTTATTTTTCTGCTTTGGTGGTCAGTGGAATGCAATGGCGTGCGCTGTTGAAGCGTTGAATCGATGAATTTCCAATACCACCCCACCACACCGCTGGCGTATTTTGAAAGCCTGGTCCAAAGCGATACCGACTTTCCTTTGCTCGAAGCCGCAGCCAGTTTGGGACAAGACGAAGAAGCAAGTCTGGACGTGCAGCAGGTACTGGCCGATGTGGACAGGCTGCTCGCCAGATTGGAGCGTCGCATCCCCGAAGGGGCCGATGGCCTGAGCCGTCTGGCCCTGTTGACCCAGTTTTTCTATGGCGATCTCGGTTTCAGTGGCAATGCCAACAATTTTTATGCGCCCGAAAACAGTTATCTCGCCGAGGTACTTCGCACCCGCAAGGGCATTCCGATTTCTTTGGCAGTGATCTGGCTGGAACTGGCTCGGGGCATTGGCCTTGAGGCCCAGGGTGTGTCATTTCCGGGCCATTTTTTGGTCAAAGTGACGCTCGAAGAGGGCCTGGTGGTGCTCGATCCCTTGAGCGGTGAATCCCTGGGTCTGGACACATTGGCCGAGCGTTTGGCGCCCTTTAAGCGGTTTGATGCAGTCATGGAAGACGGCGATCCACCATTAGGACTGCATTTGCAAGCTTGCCCTGCGCGAGATTTGCTGGCGCGTATGCTGCACAACCTGAAAGAAATTTTTGCCAGCCAGGACGATCACCCGCGATTACTGGCGGTCATGGACCGGTTGGTGGTCTTGCTGCCAGAGGCCTGGGGCGAATGGCGCGACCGCGGTTTACTGCATGCCCAGATGGGCCGCAAGCAAGAGGCCATTGACGACCTGACCCGCTACTTGTCGCACGCGCAATCCGCTCTGGATGCGGAGTACCTCAGTGACCGTTTGGCAGAACTCAAAGCCTCGTAAGGACCTGCGCCTGGGTTCTGCGAAGGCTTGTTAAGCCACCACCACCTGCTCGCCTGCACCCTGGGCTGCGATGACGCCGATGGTGTAGACCGACTCACCCAAGTCCTGCAAGGTGGCGGCGCAGGCCTTGGCCTGGGCGGCATCCACCACCACCACCATGCCAATGCCGTTGTTGAACGTGCGGTTCATTTCGATGTCGTCAATACCGGCTGTGGTTTGTAACCAGGCAAACAGTTCGGTTTGGGGCCAGCTGCCTTTTTTCAGATGAGCGGCCAAGCCCTCGGGCAAGACGCGGGGGATGTTTTCCAGCAAACCGCCGCCTGTGATGTGGGCCAAGGCTTTGATGCCGGATGCATTTTCCGTGTGGGGATGTTTGGCCAGTGCGGCCAGAACATTCAGCACGTACAAGCGTGTGGGTGCCATCAGGGCTTGTTTGAAGGGTTGGCCGTCCAAGGTCGCAGGAACCTTGTCGCCCGCACGCTCGATGCATTTGCGCACCAAGCTGAAGCCGTTGGAGTGAACGCCGCTGGACGCCAGGCCCAGCACCACATCACCGGCCCTGACGTTTTGGCCCGTGAGGATTTTGGATTTTTCGACCGCTCCGACCGCAAAACCGGCCAGATCGTATTCGCCAGCGGGGTACATGCCGGGCATCTCGGCAGTTTCGCCGCCGATCAATGCGCAGCCTGAGAGTTCACAGCCTTTGGCAATGCCGCCGACCACGGCAGCAGCGGTGTCTACGTCCAGCTTGCCGCAAGCAAAGTAGTCTAGGAAGAACAATGGCTCTGCACCTTGCACCAGCACGTCGTTCACGCTCATGGCCACCAAGTCGATGCCCACTGTGTCGTGCATGTGCCATTCAAAAGCGAGCTTGAGCTTGGTGCCCACACCATCGGTGCCCGACACCAATACGGGCTCTTTGTAGCGCTTGGGCACTTCAAACAAGGCACCAAAGCCTCCAATGCCGGCCAGCACCCCTTCGCGCATGGTTTTTTTGGCCAGGGGTTTGATGCGCTCAACCAGCGAATCGCCGGCCACGATGTCCACACCAGCGTCTTTGTAGGTCAGGGGAGTTGGGTTCATGAAGAAGGCCCCATCAGGGCAAGCAGAAGTGAACAAGGCACCCGTGTTGAGCGGGCAGTCTAAAATCAAGTGCTGATTTTAAGGCTTTGCCCGATCAGACTTTGTGCAACCCCACCTGAAGGACGACATGGCTTTGAGCCTGCCCCCGACTTTGAATCCCCAACGCCTCATGGCCTGGCTCTCTGTGGCGCTGGTTTTGGCCGCTGTGGTGTGGTGGCTGGCGCCCGTGTTGACGCCCTTTGTGGTGGCGGCCATCTTGGCCTATGCCTTGCAACCCCTGGTGCGCCGCTTGCAAGGCTTGCTGGGCGTGCGTGTGCCGGCCTTTGTATCGGTGGTGCTGGTGGAGTTGTTGGCGTTGTTGTCGGTGCTGGGCATTGTGCTGCTGTTGGTGCCCATCTTGGCGCGTGAGTTGCCTTTGATCCAGCAACAATTGCCCGCCTTGATGGATTTGCTTCAAGACAAAGTCAACCCTTGGTTGGCCCAAATGGGCCTGAACGTGTCGCTGGACATGGGCAGCCTCAAAGCACAACTCATCAAATACCTGAGCGCCAACCGCGACGATGTGCTCGACTCTGCCTTGTCCTCACTTAAATTGGGCGGCAGCGTGGCCATGGCGTTGCTGGGCAATGCGGTTTTGATTCCTGTGGTCTTGTTTTATTTGCTCAGCGACTGGGACCGATGGGTGGGCATGTTGTTGGACTTGATTCCACCCGCCTTCAGGCCCCGCTTTGACGACTTCATGCACGAATGCGATGCCGTGCTGGGCCAATACCTGCGCGGTCAGTTGCTGGTGATGTTGGTGCTGGCTGTTTTCTATGCCATCGGCTTGGCCTTGTTTGGGTTGGAGTTGGCCCTGCCCATCGGCGTGTTCACTGGTCTGGCGGTGTTTGTGCCGTATTTGGGTTTTGGTGTGGGCCTGTTGCTCGCCTTGGTGGCGGGTTTGCTGCAGTTTGTATCGCTCAAGGCGCTGGTCATGGTGGGCGTGGTGTTTGGATTGGGCCAGCTGGTCGAGAGCTTTTTCCTCACACCGCGTTTGGTGGGCGAGCGGATCGGTCTGCATCCCTTGGCCGTGATTTTTGCCTTGCTGGCCTTCGGTCAAGTGCTGGGTTTTGTGGGTGTCTTGGTGGCATTGCCCGCCAGCGCGGTGTTGCTGGTGGCCTTGCGCCGCGTTCGCGATGGCTATTTGCGCAGTGCGCTTTACCAACCAGATGTCCCGCCGCCTGCTACTGACGAGACCGATCACGCATGAAACAAATGGCCCTGGACATTGGCTTGGCCAGCGTGCCGACCTTGGCCAATTTTTTTGCGGGGCCAAACCTTGACGCATTGAGCCATTTGCGCCTGTGGTCCACCAGCCCCACCCGCTCGCCTGTACCCACTTACTTATGGGGTGAGGGTGGTTGCGGCAAGACCCATTTGCTGGCCGCGGTCCACGAGGCATTGCGTGAACAAGGCTTGCGGGTGGGCAGCCTGGATGCGAACACGCTCAACCCGCCTGCCTTTGACGAAGCTTGGTCGGCGGTTTTGATGGACGACGTGCATGCCTATAACCTTGAGCAGCAGCACACGGCGTTCAATTGGTTTGTCAATGCGCTCACACCTGCAACCGGCGCTCCTCGCTGGGTGCTGGCAACTGGCGCTTTGCCACCCGCCGACTTGAAGCTGCGTGACGACTTGCGCAGCCGCCTGGGCTGGGGCCATGTGTTTGCCTTGCAGGTCCTGAGTGAAGAGGACCGACGTGCGGTCTTGCGTCAGCAGGCAGATGCCCGAGGCTTGCATTTCAGCGACGAGGTCATGAACTTCATGCTCAGCCGATTTTCGCGCGACTTGGGTAGCCTCATGCAGCTGCTGGACCATTTGGATCAGTACGCCTTGCAAACGCAGCGTGCGATCACGATACCTTTGATCAAATTGATGTTGGAGAGTGAATGAAACTGGCCCTGTTTGACCTGGACCATACCTTGCTACCGATCGACTCGGATTATTCTTGGGGCGTCTACACCACCGACATTGGTTGGACCGACAACGACGAGTTCCGACGCCGAAATGATGAGTTTTATGCCCACTACCAAGCGGGCACGCTAGATATCCATGATTACGTGCGCTTTTCCACTCAAGCCACCCGTTTAAAAGGTCCGCAAGAAGCGGCCAGAGCGCATGCCGATTTCATGGCCACACGGGTGCAGCCCCACATCACACCCCAGGCCCTGGACTTGATCCGTGCCCATGCGGGCGAGCAAGTCATCATCGTCACAGCGACGAATGAGTTCATCACCCGCCCGATCGCGACTGCTTTGGGTGTGCGCGAACTGATCGCGGTCGAGCTGGAGCGCGACCCGCTGGGCTGGATCACCGGTGAAATCAAGGGCACGCCCTCATTCCGTGAAGGCAAAGTCACACGCGTCAACCAGTGGCTGGCCGATCGGCAACTGGCTTGGGATGATGTGGAGATGACCTTCTATTCGGACTCGATCAACGACCTGGCCTTGCTCGAAAAAGCGACCCACCCGGTGGCCACCAATCCGGACGCCCGCTTGCGTGCTTTGGCTACCGAGCGCGGTTGGCGCATACTCGACCTCTTCACATGATCAAAAAATTCATCTCTAAACTGCTGGGTCAGTCCAGTTCAACCACTGGCAAACCGAGTTTCGGCAAGCGGGTGGAAGTCGGCGCTAAAGTCCATGGCATCGATCCCCATCTGGTCGACGAACGCGCCATCCACGTGGTGCGAACCTTGCAACAAGCTGGCTTTGAGGCTTATGTGGTGGGCGGTGCAGTGCGCGACTTGTTGGTCGGTTTGCGGCCCAAAGACTTCGATGTCGCCACCAATGCCACCCCTGAGCAAGTCAAATCGCTGTTTCGACGGGCCTTCATCATCGGGCGGCGTTTTCGCATTGT
>CANGKR010000161.1 GCA_947454355.1 Comamonadaceae bacterium | reverse complement strand
CGCGTGAGCGCGTAGCGGTCGATCTCGAGCATGTCGGCGTAGGGCACAGCATCGGTAGCCGGATCGAAGTCGCTCACATTGGCGAGCAAAAAGCGCAGCGTATTGCGGATGCGGCGATAGGCGTCGACCACGCGGGCCAGGATTTTGTCGTCGATGTTCAAGTCGCCGGAGTAATCTGTTGCGGCCACCCAAAGGCGAACGATTTCAGCGCCCATCTTGTCGGTCACTTCTTGGGGTGCGACGGTGTTGCCTAAGCTCTTGCTCATCTTGCGGCCTTGGCCGTCTGTGGCAAAGCCGTGGGTCAACAGACCTTGGTAAGGTGCGCGGTCGTACAAGGCGCAGCCCAGCAACAAAGAGCTGTGGAACCAGCCGCGGTGTTGGTCATGACCTTCCAAATACAAGTCGGCCTCGGGTGCAGTGTTACCGAGGCTGTCATGGAAAGGTGTGCGCTGGTAGGCGTCTTTGTGGCTGCCGCGCAGCACGTGCTGGAAGGTGGAGCCGGAGTCGAACCACACTTCCAGAATATCGGTGCTCTTGGTGTAGTTGGCGGCATCGTCACCCGCTTGGTTCAAGATCTCTTCGGTCGTCACGCGGCTCCAGGCCTCGATGCCGCCTTTTTCCACAATGTCTGCTGCTTGATCCAAGATGGCCATGGTGCGTGGGTGCAGCTCGCCCGAGTCCTTGTGTAGGAAGAAGGGCACAGGCACACCCCACGAGCGCTGACGCGAGATGCACCAGTCGGGTCTGTTGGCGATCATGTCGCGCAGACGTGTGCGGCCGTTTTCTGGATAAAAGTTTGTGTGCTCAATCGCTTCGAGCGCCAACTGGCGCAGCGTCTTGGACGCTTTATCTTGGGTGAACACACCCACCCCTTCGTCCATGCGCACAAACCATTGAGCGGCAGCGCGGTAGATCACGGGCGTCTTGTGGCGCCAGCAATGCGGGTAGCTGTGGGTGATTTGTACCGTGGCCATCAGGCGGTCGCTTTGGCCAAGAACTTCGATCACACGGGCGCAGGCTTTCCAGATGTTCATGCCGCCAAACAGGGGCAGGTCTTCGGCGTATTGGCCATTGCCTTGCACCGGATTGAGGATGTCGTCGTACTTCAAACCATTGGCAATGCAAGAGTTGAAGTCGTCCACGCCGTAGGCAGGCGAAGAGTGCACGATGCCGGTGCCGTCGGTGGCTGTCACGTATTCGGCCAGGTACAAAGGCGATGCGCGGCGATAGCCTTCATGCACGTCGTATAAGGGATGACGGAACACCAGGCCACGCAATTTTTCACCCAATGCGGTGGCAATGACCTGGCCTTCCAGCCCATACCGCTCCAAGCATTTGTCGACCAAGGACTCGGCCATCATGTACACCCCGCGGGCGGTGTCCACCAAGGCGTAACTCAATTCAGGGTGTGCGTTCAAAGCCTGGTTGGCGGGCAAGGTCCACGCGGTGGTGGTCCAGATCACCGCAAAGGCTTTTTTGCCGCCTGTGCGCACCGACTCGGGCAAGGCCGCCAGACCAAAGGCTGCGGCCAATGCGGCCGTGTCGTCAGATTCAAAGGCCACGTCCAGCGTGTCGCTTTTCTTGTCGGCGTATTCGATCTCGAACTCTGCCAAGGACGAGCCACAATCGAAGCACCAGTACACGGGCTTGAGGCCACGGTAAACAAAACCGCGCTCGATCACACGTTTGAATGCGCGGATTTCTCCCGCCTCGTTGGCGAAGTCCATGGTGCGGTAGGGGCGTTCCCAGTCGCCCAGCACGCCTAGGCGCTGAAAGTCATCGCGCTGCTGGTCGATTTGCTCGGTCGCAAAGGCGCGGCTCTTGGCTTGCATGTCGTCGCGACTGAGTTTGCGGCCATGCAGTTTTTCAATCGCGTTCTCGATCGGCAGGCCGTGGCAGTCCCAGCCAGGGATGTACTGCGCGTCAAAGCCGGCCAATTGTTTGGACTTGACGATCATGTCCTTGAGGACTTTGTTCAAGGCATGGCCAATGTGCAATTTGCCGTTGGCATAAGGTGGGCCGTCATGCAGCACAAACAAGGGTGCACCTTGCCGGGCTTCGCGCAAGCGCTTGTAAAGGCCTTCACTGCTCCAAGCCTTGGCCCAGGCGGGTTCGCGCTTGGGCAAGTCTCCCCGCATCGGGAAAGGGGTGTCGGGCATGTTCAGGGTGGCGCGGTAATTCGTTTTGGCTTCAGACATGGAAATTCCATCAAAAAGGGCAGGGCTGCGCACAGGGCAGACGAGAAAAGGCGAAGCAGAGCAGGGTGCAGGCGCAACCCGTCCGGGCAAGCAAGGTCAAATTCGGTCGCGGGAATTTTGACGGTGGGTTTGCCCGTGCAGGGACGCAAAGTACGCACGTGCATCGTCACAGTCTTTGGCGATACCCCGTGTGAGGGCGTCAAAGCTGTCGTACTTGAGTTCGTCGTGTAATTTGTGCAGCAGGTCCACCTTGATGATTTTACCGTACCCCTCTTCGGGCCCCAGCGTGGCAGGCCAATCGAAGCAATGAGTCTCGAGCAAGACCCGCCCGCCATTCACATCATTCGGGTCCAGAGACGGGCGGATGCCCAGGTTGGCCACGCCGGTCAGGGGGGATGGGGCCAGGCCATGCACCTGCACCACAAAGATGCCGCTGGCCGCGGGCTTCCAGTGGGTGAAGCGCAAATTCAGGGTGCGAAAGCCATCATCGCCGCCATCATGGCTGGCACCCAGGGCACGGCCCAGTTTGCGGCCATGCACCACATGTCCACTGATGCAGTAAGGCCGGCCCAGGAGGCGGGCCACTTCGGCCATGTCGCCGCTGTTCAGGGCATGGCGCACCGCCGAGCTGGATACGCGCAGGCCATGCACTTCATAGCTGTTCATGCGGGCCACGTCAAAACCCTGTTGCTGACCGGCCGCATCCAGCATGGCGTAGTCGCCCGCGCGTTGGGCGCCAAAGCGGAAGTCATCGCCCACTTGCACATAGCGCACACCCAAACCTTGGAGCAGGACTTCGTCAATGAAGGCTTGGGGCTGCTGCTGGGCCAGACGGGCATCAAAGGGCAACACCACGACCTGTTCGATGCCGCAGTGTTCGAGTTCGGTCAGCTTGTCGCGCAAGGTGGCGATCCGGGCTGGGGCCAGTTCGGGCTTGTTCAGGACTTGGGCGAAGTAGTCGCGGGGGTGGGGCTCGAAGGTCATCACGCAACTGGCCACGCCGCGATGCGCCGCTTCACTGCGCAGCAAGGCCAGCATGGCCTGGTGGCCCCGGTGCACGCCATCGAAATTGCCAATGGTCAGGGCACAGGCCGGAGCCAAGCCGGGGTGGTTGAAGCCGCGAAATACCTTCATGGAGGGGTCTACTGCACTGTGCCTGCGGATTTACTCCGCAGTGGGAGGGCTGTTGTCGTCAAAATGTCGTGAATACAGCGTATATTGTGACTTAACCAACGCCCTTTAGATGTGCCTTGCGGTACAGCGGTTGCGCGGTGGCGACGTTCATGTTTCAAGTCAGTGGTTTTGTACTGTTGGATGGAGGCGCGAGTGAAGGTCTTGAAGTTGTCAGCCCAAGGTTTGCCCCAGTCATGGATCAGCTTGGAAGAAGCGGTCATGTATTACGCCGCAGAAGAGGTGCGTTGGGAGGCCGGCCGCGAAATCGCGGTTTTTCACGGTGGCCACAACGCCATCACTGGGCACCAGTCCATCATCCGCGTCAACAGCATCATCGGCACCCGCGGCGTCCCCAAAATCAACCCCTTTGACCTGCGCCCGGGCCTGACCAACGCCAAATTGTTCATCCGCGACCGCAACATCTGCGCCTACTGCGGCGACCACTTCCACGAAACCGATCTGACGCGTGAACACATCGTGCCTTTCGCTCAAAAAGGTATCGACACTTGGATGAACGTGGTCACGTCGTGCCGTGCATGCAACCATCGCAAGAGCCACCGCACGCCTGAACAAGCCGGCATGCCCTTGCTGTACGCGCCTTATGTGCCGAGTCTGTGGGAAGACTTTATTTTGCGCAACCGCCGCATCCTGGCCGACCAAATGGAGTTTTTGATGGCCCACGTGCCCCGCACTTCACGTTTGATGATTTGAAGTTGCGCTGGGTGATGTGAGCCCGTTGGAAGCCTTGAACGGAGCCGCCTCGATGCGGCCGAAGGCAACACAGTGAAGACAGCAAGGGAGAGGAATTATGCACAGCACAGAGTCGCGGCGTTCCGCCGCGTTGCGCGTGGCTTGGGGGCTGACTGCTATTGCGGTTCCGTCCAGGACCTGGCCCGAGGAGTCGAACTCGATCCCAAGCGTTTCAAATGACGGCCGTGTGATGTTGGCAACGCCATGGACCCAGGGGGCGGATCCTTCAGGCTATTGGATCAGTGAAAAACTTGACGGTGTTCGTGCCTTGTGGGATGGCCAGTTGCTGCGCTTTCGAAGCGGCCGTGCGTTGGCAGCGCCTTCGTGGTTCATTGCGGCATTACCCCCTGTCGCACTGGATGGCGAATTGTGGCTGGGGCGTGGCACTTTTGACCGCTTGTCCGCCACTGTGCGACAAGAAGCACCTCTGGAGGCCGCATGGCGTCAGGTCATGTACCAGGTGTTCGATTTGCCTGGCCAAGGCGGCACCTTCAGCGAGCGCTTATTGAAAATGAAGGATGTCTTGGCATTACGCCCTGCTCCTTTTGTTCAAGCGCTGACGCAGTTTCGCGTCGCCAACAAGGCTGCACTTGCACAACAACTGCTTCAAGTCGTTCAAGGCGGAGGTGAAGGCTTGATGCTTCACCAAGTTGACGCTGTGTGGCAAGCAGGGCGAAGCCATTCTTTGCATAAATTGAAACTGGTACAAGATGAAGATGCCCGGGTCATCGGTTATGTGCCCGGGAAAGGGCGCCTGATCGGACGCGTGGGCGCTTTGTGGGTGGAAATGCCCAATGGTCAACGTTTCGCACTCGGATCGGGACTGAGTGACGCACAAAGAGAAAAGCCCCCAGTGGTGGGGGCTTGGGTGACATACCGGTTCAGAGACCGGACGCCTTCTGGGCTGCCGAGATTTGCCAGTTTTCTGCGGGAGCGGCCTCCAGAATAAGAAAGGCCAGCGTCCCGCGATGGTTCACTCAGGCGAATACGCCGGCCGTTTCCTGCATGCGGTCTGACACCTGGCTCAACTGGTGCAGGGTGTCGCCCCAAGTCATTTCCATCTGGGTCAGCTTCTTGAAGTAGTGGCTGACGATGTATTCGTCCGTCACGCCAATGCCGCCATGCAGTTGCACCGCTTGCTGACCGACAAAGCGCATGGACACGCCCAGTTGGTACTTGGCCCGGGCCATGGCGCTGCGGCGTTCGTCGGCCGGAGCGTTGAGCTTGAGGGTGGCATAAAAACTCATGGAGCGGGCCAACTCGAGTTGCATTTTCATATCGGCCACGCGGTGGCGCAATGACTGGAAGCTGGAAATGACCGTGTTGAACTGCTTGCGCGTGTTCATGTAATCGATGGTGATGGCCATGGTTTTGTCCATCACGCCCACGGCCTCTGCGCACAAGCTGGCAATACCGATGTCCACTGCATGTTCGAGCGCGGTCAAACCGTCGCGGGTCAGCAACTGGGCAGGGGTCTGGTCCAAGTGCACATCGGCCGCGGCCGCGCCGTCTTGTGTGGCGTAGCCTGAAGTGCGCACGCCGCTGGCGCTGCGCTCCACCAAGAACAAGCCCAGTGCATTGCCAACCATGGCAGGTACCAAGTAAGCATCAGCCTGCGCACCTGCGGGAACCATGTTCTTGATGCCGGTCAATGTCCAAGTGCCTGCAGCCTCTTGCGCCTTAGTGGCGCAGTGGGTCAGGCTGTAGCGTCCTTTGCGCTCTTGGTGTGCCAAGACCACCAAGGCCTCGCCCGAGGCGATGCGGCCCAACCAAGCGGTTTTGAGGGCGTCAGGGCCATAGCCCTCGAGCACAGCGCTGGTGATCAGTGTTT
>CANGKR010000160.1 GCA_947454355.1 Comamonadaceae bacterium | reverse complement strand
GTTCAATCAAACGCCGGCCTTTGTCGGCCGGTATTTTTGGATGGAGGACGGCCTGGCCGAGGTGGATGACTTTGACCGCGAAGCTTCTGCGAAATGGAAACAACTGACACAAGGCCACAGTGACGACGGCTCTTTGCTCACCTTGTTTGTCAGCCTGGCGGTCAGCGGCTCCGGTAAAACCATACTCACCGAAAAAGCAGCCACCAGCTTGATCCGCAAAATCCGAAAGTCCGGCTGGGCCCCTGCTGTGCCAGTGCAATTCATTCAAGACCATGCGCCGCACGAACTGCAAGCAGACTACCAAGGGTTGTGGTCGCAATTTGCAGAAGAAGCGCAGTCCACTTTGCTGAGCGATCGAGACTACAAACTGCACGATGCCTTGGCGCTGCTGCGCCACCATTGCAACATCAGCGACTGAGACTCTTTTTTCAATCACCTATCATGGACGTCAAACCTTTCAACTTATCGTCCATCATGTCTATCCATCCTGTCACACAAGCTGCCATGCGCAGCTTTGATAAAGCTTCTGACCCCCGCCTGACCGAAGTGATGTCCCTTTTGGTCAAACACCTTCACGCATTTGTCACCGAGTCGCAACTGACCAAAGAAGAATGGATGCAGGGCCTGGAATTTCTGACCCAAAGCGCGGCCATCACCGATGCCGACCGGAATGAATTCAGCCTGCTGTCTGATGTGTTGGGCATTTCATCCATTGTGGATGTGGTGTCGCAACCTGTTGGGGGCACGTCCAGCAGCGTGCTGGGTCCTTTCCACAGCCAAGACTCCCGATGGATGGACAACGGTGCCAATTTGGCGGGAGATCAAGACGGCGTACGCGCCTGGCTTCATGGCCGCGTATTGGACGTCCAAGGCCAACCGATTGCCCATGCCGAGCTCGACTTCTGGCAAAACGCTGACAACGGACTTTACCCCGCACAAGACCCGGGGCAAGATCCTTACAACCTGCGATGCAAAATCAAATGCGAAGCCGACGGCAGCTTCAATTTGCTGACCATTCGGCCCAACCCCTACACCGTCCCCACCGATGGCCCTGTGGGTGCACTGCTGGTCACCTCACAGCGCAGCGTCTGGCGACCTGCGCACTATCATGTGATTGTCAGTGCCCCGGGGTATGTGGGCTTGGTCACTGAATTGTTCCCACAAGACTCTGAATACATCGACAACGACACCGTGTTCGGCGTGCGTGAAGGCTTGATCGTGCCCTTTACCCCCTGCCAAAACACCGATGTTGCCGAGCGTTATGGGTTGACGCAGCCGTTTTTGGAAGTGAACTTCGATTTCCATCTGGTCAAAGCACCCTGAATCCCCCACCGGAGTTCTGCATCATGCTGCCTATTTCGCGCGTCCTCAAGATTTGTTCAATGGTCCTTTTGGCGGGACTGAGCTGCATGCCTGCTGCCTCGCAAACCGAATGGCCCAAGGCCAAACCCGTGACCTTGGTCGTCGCCTTTGCCCCGGGCGCTTCCACAGACATCGTGGCCCGATCACTGACACAAAAACTCTCAGAGTTGACGGGGGGCAACTTCATCGTTGAAAACAAAGGCGGTGCCGGTGGAAACATTGCGACAACCCACGTCAAACGCGCAGCCCCCGATGGCTACACCCTTCTGGTTCACAGTGTGGCCTTTGCCGTCAACCCCAGTCTTTATGCCGATGCCGGCTACGATGCAGTGAAAGACTTTGCGCCCGTGGCCTTGGGGCCCAAGACGCCGAACATCTTCACCGTCAACCCTGGCGTGCCAGTCAAAACCCTGCCTGAGCTGGTCGATGCAGCACGCAGATCGCCATTCAACTATGCATCCTCAGGGATTGGCACCACTACACATTTGTCCATGGAGCGGCTCAAGACGGCCGCCAAAATAGACATCGTTCATGTGCCCTATCAGCCTGCAGCGGCCATCAATGCTGTGGTCGCTGGCCACACCCAGATCGCGTCCACCTCCATGCCGCCTGCTGTGCCCATGATCAGGGCTGGCAAGCTCAAAGCCTTGGCTGTGACCAGTGCCCAACGCTCACCGCTGCTACCCGATGTACCGTCAATCACGGAGTTCGGTTTCAAGGAATTCGACGACTACACTTGGTTCGCATTCATGGCACCCGTGGGCACGCCGCAAGCCATTGTGGAGAAACTCAACGCCGCCTTGAATAAGGCCATGGAGTCCCCCGAGATAGTTGAGAAATTCGCCCAACTCGGCATGAGCAGCAACCACAACAGCACTGCTGAGTTCGGCAGCTTCTTGAAGTCCGAAGTCCCCAAGTGGTCAGCTGTGGTGAAAAGCTCCGGCGCCAAAGCCGACTGAGTGCTTATCCGCGCTGAGTGTCGGCGTCCAGCGGGTAAATCGGTCGGCGCAAGTTTTTGAAATTCAACTCGCTGTAATCGGATGTGCAAGCACCAACGCCTGCGCATTCGACCACCGCTTGTGCCAGATGACCCATGCCTGCCCGCCAATGCACGCGGCTTTTGAGCACGATGAATTTTTTCTGCATCGGATCTATGCCCAAACTGATCAAGGCATTCACATCAAAGGGCTCCACGTGGCGCGAAATCAATGCCACTTCAACATCGCCTGTATCAATCACCACGGCAGCGCCCATGTCTTGCCGAGCCCCTTGGCTCATAGGTCCTTTGGCGACGTACTTGCCCGACGAAATCAATTTGACCGTGCCTTCGAGCATCACCGGTTCATGGCGGTGCGGCATTTGCGGCATCGCCATTTTGCCGCCCACAGACAATCCCACCCGCTGTCCGATCCCTGCGGCGATGGCCTCTTGCACAGCCTGCGGGTCGTAGATGGCGAAAAAAGCCACCTGTTTCAAACCCTGCTTGAGCACCTCGGCCAAGACAGCTGTGGTGTCCATCGTGCCGCCAGAAGCGGCGTTGTCGTAATGGTCCAGCAACACCACAGGCTGCATGGTCAGAACTTTGGCCCGCGCCACGGATTGGGACAAAGGCTCGACCGGGTAAACCCACTCGGAGCGGCTGGCCCATGCCATCTGCAGCAATTCATCGCGGTATTTTTCAGCCAGCGCTGCATCGTTGTCGGTGACCACCACCACCGACAAGCCCGCGTTTTCAATGTCGGCATGCGGGAACCCAGTGAAAACGCTCGCAGCCAAAGCACCCTGCTGCTCCATTTGCCTTGCTCTGGCTTGCAAAGAGCAGTTGGGTTCGTCCAATGAGCTTTGACGCATGATGTGCGGAATCATGGGCAATCGAGCCCAGGCGGTGGTGGGTTGGACCTGCCCCGCAACCAAAGCCAGCAGGGCTTTTCCTGCACGTTGTCCCGTTTCATACATGTCCACATGAGGGTAGGTTTGGTAACCGGCAACCACTTGGGCCAGCTCCACCATGTCAGCATACACATTGGCATGCATGTCATAGGCAATACCCACCGGTGTGTGGGGATCGACAGAGCGAATACGCCGCATCAATTCGCCTTCCCCGTCTTCATGGCTTTCGGTGACCATGGCACCATGAAGGTCCAACAAAATGCCGTCAAATCCGCCACGAGCCACGGCCTGGACAATGGCCTCGGTCATCTCTTGGTAAGCACCATCTTGCACCAGGCCGCTGGGCGCGGCGTGGGCGGCAATGGCGATTTCAAAATCTGCTCCAGCTGCTTGCGCCAAGTCGATGAAGGCACCTGTTGCGGTGCCGGTATTTCGAAAGGCAATCACTGCTTCTTGGCCTCGGGGTGGCAATTGACCCAGGCCCAGCGCAAAGCGTTGCAAGTCAGTGGGCACGGGCGAAAAGGTATTCGTCTCGTGCATCATCATGGCGATCAGCAAACGCATGTTATTTTCCTCTCAAGGTGTAGAGCGCTCGACTTGGTGCGGCATCACCAAGGGGTCTAAACGGGCATGGATCTGGGGCTCTACTCGCGCGTACTCATCGGCTGACAAGCCAGTTAAGCGCACGGTGATCAGATGCCCTTGCACTTCATGCGTGTCCACGGACACCGACAAGGCACCGGGCGACACCAAGTCGGCCAGCAAATCGGTGACCATGCGCTGCGCTGCATCCAAGCGCAATGTTGGTTTGAAAATTTTGCCCACGCCGGTCAAAGGCATGGGGTCGATCAAGGTCAAGCGCACCGGCACGGCGGCTCGCTCGGGCGTGCGCTGCCGCACAAAATCCAGCAACTCACCCGTCTCGATCGACACACCCGGCTTCAACTGGACATAAGCTACAGGCAGTTCACCGGCATAGGCATCTGGCTGGCCCACCACCGCAGCCAGCGCTACGGCAGGATGCTGAAAGAACACTTCCTCCACCGCCATCGGGTCGATGTTGTGCCCGCCGCGAATGATCAGGTCCTTGGCCCGTCCGGTGATCCACAAATATCCGTCTTCGTCCAAGCGCCCTAGATCACCGGAGTTGACCCAACCCGTCTCTATGAAAGCGCCAGAGTTGTGTTTTTCGCTCAAGTAGCCGCTGAACACACCTGGGCCGGACATGGCCACCACTCCAATTTCGTTCACTGAGCAATCGCCAGCATAGCTACCCTGCCCATCGACCTTGACAATGCGTACTTGGCTGTAAGGCAAGGGGTGACCCACCGAGCCCAACCGAATCGGCCGATCGGGGTAGCTCATCACATGCACACTGGAGGTTTCGGTCATTCCGTAGACCTCCAGCACCGGCACCTTGAAGCTTTCGGCATAGGTTTTACAAACCGCTACCGGAATGGCTGACCCGCCACCCGAGGCCACGCGGATACTGCTCACATCGGCGTCGCCCACCGGCACGGACAAAGCGGCGGCCAGCACCGTGGGCACGCCGCCCCACAAGGCGGGTTGGTAACGCTCCACCAAACGCCACACATTCTGTACAGCGACAGGGTTGCGCCAACCCGCCGGACTGAGGACCACCAGTGAGCCGCCATTGGCCAAGACCGCCAGGCCTTGCGTCAAAGCACCACCCACATGAAACAAGGGCAACCCAAACAACACCACGCCACCAGGTTCTATGGGCATGGTCAAGCGCAAGCCCCAGGCCTGATACACCTGATTGCCGTGGGTGTGCCTCACCAATTTGGGGGTGCCGGTTGTGCCACCGGTGTGAAAGTATCCGGCCGTGTCTGTGGATTGAATCATCCGGCCGCTGAGCAAACAATCACCGGGGGACTGCGCCAACAGTTCATCGAGATTGAACTCGCCACGCGCAGCATCTGTGATGCCGTTGACCACCAGCAAGGCTTTCAATGCTGGCAATTGATCGCGGATTTCTTGCACCTTCTCCCAAATGTCGCTGCCCGGCGTCGGGCCCATGACCACCAAGACCTTGGTGTGCGCTGCGCGAAGGATTTCCAGCAACTGGTGGGGCGCCAGCAAGGGATTGACGGGATTGGCAATGCCGACCGCTTGCGCACCGAACAAGGTGATGAAGCTCTGCGGCAGCAAGGGGAGTAAAAAACTGACGACATCGTTCGGTCCCACGCCGAGGGCATGGAACATGTTTGCCGCTTGGGTGACGCGGAACATGAACTGATCATGTGTCAAGACCTGAGGACTGGCGTCGGGATCGGGTTGCGCCAGAAACTGGATCGCAGGGGCATTGGGGTTGACAGCAGCCCCAGCTTGCAAAGCGGCGTAAGTGCTGTTGACGGCCACGCGCTCGGCATAAGGCGTGGCCTCGAAAGCCAGTACGTCCTGGGCGGTCTTGAAGGCTGGGAGTGTCGAACCGATGCTGCGGTCCAATAAGTGTGCAGTGGACATGACCGTCTTTCCGAATGAAGCCAAGAAGAACGGTTCAGTATCACCACCCCGCCCGATTTCATGACCTCGGAAAAACCCTCAAGTTGTCACAGCAGGCTCATGCCTTGCGATTTGCCAATAAAGGAATGATGGATGGCAACAAAGCCTGCGGATCACCTTCCTTGCAGGCCTGCGCCAAGGTCTGCTGAACGGCTGCGGCCACGGTGCGATCGGAATGCATATCCTG
>CANGKR010000159.1 GCA_947454355.1 Comamonadaceae bacterium | reverse complement strand
TGAGCTTTCAGCCCTACAGCATCCAGATCGAGCCACACGATTACATGGCCGAGTTATTTGACGCGTTGGCGCGCACCAACACCATCTTGATCGATTTGTCGCGTGACATTTGGGGCTACGTGAGTTTGGGTTATTTCAAGCAGCGTTTGAAGGCCGGCGAGATCGGCTCTTCGACCATGCCGCACAAGGTCAACCCGATCGACTTTGAAAACGCCGAAGGCAATTTGGGCTTGGCCAATGCGGTGCTCAAACACCTGAGCGAGAAATTACCGATCAGTCGCTGGCAGCGTGATCTGACCGACTCCACCGTGCTGCGCAACATGGGCGTGGGCTTGGGCTACACCACCTTGGCCTATGCGTCCTTGATGACCGGCTTGAATAAGTTGGAGCTCAATGAAGAAGCCTTGGCCGCTGACCTCAACGCCGCATGGGAAGTGTTGGCCGAGCCGATTCAAACCGTGATGCGCCGCTATGGTGTGCAAGGTGCTTACGAAAAACTCAAGGAAGTCACACGCGGTAAAACCGTCACCGCTGCCGACTTGCATGGCCTGATTGCAGGGCTTGACATTCCACAAGCCGACAAAGACCGATTACTGGCCATGACCCCGGGCAGCTATGTCGGCAAGGCTGCTGAATTGGCACGGCGGGTTTGATCGGATGGCTCTCAAATCCACCATCTACAAAGTCAACCTGTCGATCGCCGACATTGACCACAGTTACTACGAAGACCACGCGCTGACACTGGCGCGCCACCCAAGCGAGACCGATGAGCGCATGATGATCCGCCTGCTGGGCTTGGCCATCAACGCTTACAAGCTGCAGGCGGTTTGCCATGGCGATGGCAAGCTGGCTTTTGGTGCGGGCCTGTCTGACCCGGACGATCCGGACGTCAGTTTGCGCGACTTCACCGGTCAAACCCGGATGTGGATTGAAGTCGGTCAGCCCGAAGACAAACCCATCATGAAAGCTTGCCAAAAAGCCGATGAGGTGTTGCTGTACTGCTTCAACCATGCGGCTGAAGTCTGGTGGAAAGGGATCGAGAACAAACTCACGCGCTTAGACAAATTGCAGGTCTGGCGCGTGCCAACAGAAGCCTCGCAGGAGTTGGCCCGATTGGCCGAACGCAGCATGCAGTTGCAGGCCACAGTGCAAGAAGGTGAAGTCACCTTCAGCAGCGATGCGGGCAGTGTACACATCGCCCTGACGCAGTGGAAATAAGGCTTATTTCAAGTCGAGCGTGACCTGCGCATCAGCTGCTGCGCGGGCCATGTGACGGTCTTCTGCCGCGCGTTCGGCGTATTTGTTGAAGCGCCACGACGTGCCTTCGGCTGAGATCCGCTGCCATACCTGTCTTTTTTCGCCGGGCGTCATCTCGGTCCACAATTGCACTTCTTCAAAGGTGCGGCCACAGCCCTTACACATCTCGTCGCCTTGACTGGTTGAGCAAATTGCGATGCAGGGCGTATCGGGCGTGCTGGCGTACCAAACTTGCCAAGCTTCGGCAGCGGGCAGCGGGATGCTGAATTCATCGGCCGTGTCTTCGTGGTGAAACACCATCAAGGCGTACACCTCGGCCAAAGCGCGCAGCTCTGGCGGCAAAGCGATGCCGTCAGGTGATGGGTTTTTTTCGCGCCAGTAATTGATGGCCGCTTCGATGTCGGTGATGTGAATGCCAGCCATGATGTCTGTTCCAGGGGACAGCGATCATAGCCTTTTCAAGGCGGGTCAACACCGGGGCCTGTGAACCGAATCCCTTGGACACTGCAGGGTTTTATGTTTAACGGTGTAATTTGTCTTGAAGGGGAGTAACTCCTGCTGCAAGACCAGTGTCAGACTGACTTGTGATCACGACATGCCGTCAATACGAAGCGCTTCGCACAGAAGACACAGCTTCCGGTGTGTCGGGCCTGCGCAGCCAGCACAGGTTGAGTGAGACCTTCGAGAGAGGCCGTTTGGCTGTTTTGCAAACCTCGAAGGAAACATCATGGAATTTTTATCTGCCCCTTGGTGGTCGGCGCTGCTGGCCATTATCTTGATCGATCTGGTCCTTGCTGGCGACAACGCCATCGTGATCGCCTTGGCTGCCCGCAGCCTGCCCCCCGAACTCCAAAAGAAAGCCATCCTGTGGGGCACTGCTGGCGCCATTGGTGTGCGCGCCGTCATGACGCTGGGCGTGGTGTGGCTGCTGCAAATTCCCGGCCTCATGTTGGTCGGTGGATTGGGTTTGCTGTGGATTGCTTTCAAGTTATTGGCTGATCAAGAGGGCAGTGGCCACGATGGGCCCGCTGCCACGACGTTTTGGGGCGCGATGAAAACCATTGTGGTGGCTGATGCCTTGATGGGCATTGACAACGTTTTGGGCGTGGCAGGTGCAGCGCATGGCGCGATGGACCTGGTGGTGATCGGTTTGTTGGTCAGCGTACCCATCGTCGTGTATGGCAGCTCGGTGGTGCTCAAGCTGGTGGAACGATTCCCCATCATCATCCAGCTGGGTGCAGCGGTGCTGGCCTTTACCGCCGCCAAAATGATCGTAGATGAGCCCTTGCTCAATGAACTTTTCGACCCGCCTGCGCATGCACCCTTGCGCTGGGCCTTGTATGTGGTGTCTGTGGCGGGTGTCTGTGGTGCCGGCTGGTGGATGACGCGCATCAAATCCAGGCCAGAGAGTGTGTGACAAGCCCTGCCTGCACTGCTAAGCTGCAGGTATGAAATGGATCATCAAATGGATGCTGTGCGCCGCCGCTTTGCTGCTGGTGGCGCAAATCTACAGCGGCGTGCAATTGCAAAACTTCGGTGCCGCCTTGATCGCGGCCCTGGTGTTGGGCTTATTCAATACCTTGCTGCGCCCAGTGCTGCTCCTGCTCACCTTGCCGATCACCCTGGTCACATTGGGTCTGTTTGTGTTCGTGATCCACGCGGCCTTGTTTTGGGCGGCTTCGGGCATGCTGGACGGTTTTGCCGTCGATGGGTTTGAATCCGCTTTGATCGGTTCGGTGTTTTACTCGCTGCTGTGCATCGTCATCGATTCAGCGCTCGAGCAGTTGTTCCCGCCACAGCGTTTGCACTGAACGCAGACGGGCGTCTACGATCGAAGCTTCGATCAAATCAGCACCTTGTAGCGGCAGTTTTCGAGACACGTCCTGCGCCGCCTTGAAGCGATCAATGGCTCCGCTGTAGTCCTGTCTCGCCCATTGCGCTTCGCCTTCGGCACGAAGGGATTGCAAGGCCCGCCCTTGCGCCATCAAGCCAGCGGCCAGGACTTGCCAAGCTTGCCCATCTTGCGGATGTTTTTGCAACCAGGCGCGCAGCTGAGCCAGCTCTGCCTCCAAGGCGGTTGATGCGCCCTGTCGTGTCAGGGCCTGTATTTGAGCCAATAACTCCGGACGTGTCATAAGGGGCTTAGGCGGGATCGCCGCCAAAGCTTTCAAAGACGCCGTCATGTTGTCGCTCTTGTAGGCCAATTCGGCGCCCAGCAAATGCACCAGACGCAGGGCTTTGGCATCGCGGTTCACCAGTGGCAGCAAGCGTTGCATGAACACCTGTGCTTGAGCCGGGTCGCGCAAGCTCCATTGCGCCAGAGCCGCCCCGTAGAGCACATGCACCTGCTTGGCCAGTGCTTGTTGGGGCAAGTTGGCGTCTTGGGCTTCTCGCGTCCAACTGCGCAGCAAATCGACACCGGGTTGCGACAGCACCCGCGCTCGGGCGGTCATGATCACATGCTCCAAATCGGCTTGTGGGGGCATGGGACGCGCAGTCAACAGTTGTTGCCGCGCTTGCATGTCGGCCATGCGCTCGGTGGTCATGGGGTGCGAGCGCAGGTACGGGAAAGAGCCGTTGTCATTCAAGGCCGAAGCCTGTTGCAGCTTGCCGAACATGCTGACAAAACCTTGCGGATCAAAACCCGCTTCGGTCATCACGCTGTAGCCCACCCGATCGGCTTCGCGCTCCATGTCGCGAGAGAAGCTCAGCTGGCTGCGAATCGCCGCGGCTTGTCCGCCCATGATCAGCGCTTGTGCACTTTGCGGGCTTTTGCTGGCGGCCAGAATCCCCAAAATCATGGTGCCGATCATCAAGGGGGTCATACGTGCTTGCTCGCCCATGGACCTGGCAATGTGCCGCTGAGTGACATGACTCAATTCGTGCGCCATCACCGAGGCCAATTCGTCGCGTGTGGCCACCACACTGATCAAGCCCAGGTGCAAGCCCAGGTAGCCACCAGGCAAGGCAAAGGCGTTGACCGAGCGGTCACGCCCGAGCAAGATCTGCCAGGCAAAACGCTCTTGCAGTTCGGGGCTGAGTTCACCGCGTGCTTGGGCCCCTGCCACCAAAGGCAGCCACAGACTCTGGATGTATTCATCGAGCACAGGGTCATCGATGTAGTCGGGGTCGCGATACAGTTCGCGGGCGATGCGGTCACCGATTTTGCGCTCGGCTGCCAGCGTCATGTCGGAGCCCTCACCCAAACTGGGCAAAGTGGGCGGGCTCGCAGTCAGCGCCGGGGCTTGTGACCAGGCAGGTGTGAGCAGGCAGGCCATGAAGGCGGCCAAGCCTGCAGCTTGTTGACGAGACCATTGCAACACTGACACTTCCAACTTGTTTGTACTGATCACCGTATCATGCCCGTATCATCTCAGCAGAACGTCAAGCCTGTGTAAATTCAGGTGTTAGATTGTCAGCTCATCTTGCCAGAGGCCTTCATGAACAGCTCATCTCCCTTGACCCATTTTGACGCCCAGGGTCAGGCACACATGGTGGATGTGGGTGCCAAAGCCGCCACCCACCGCGTGGCCGTGGCTACCGGGCGCATCGAGATGCAAGCGGCCACTTGGACTTTGATCGCTTCGGGCACTGCTAAAAAAGGCGATGTGCTCGGCATCGCCCGAATTGCCGGTATCCAGGCCGCCAAAAAAACCAGCGAATTGATTCCTTTATGCCATCCGCTGGCGCTGACCCGTGTGGCGGTCGAGTTTGTCATGCACGAGGCGCCCTCGCCCTGTGTAGTGTGCCAAGTGACGGCTGAAACGGTGGGCCCGACAGGTGTGGAAATGGAAGCCCTCACCGCCGTGCAAGTGTCCCTGCTCACCATCTACGACATGTGCAAAGCTGCTGACCGCGGCATGACCATCACCGATGTGCGTTTGCTCGAAAAGCAAGGCGGCAAGTCGGGGCATTGGGTGGGTGAGCCGCCGGTTCGCTGAAGGTCTTCAGCGGGCCGATGGGTCTTTGACGAATTGCGCAATGCGCTCGCGCATGTTCTGTGTCGTGGCGTTACTGCGGCAAACCGGGAACTTGTTGTACACGTTCATGGCTTTGCCGCATTCGCCGTCCACGGGCTGACCTGCCGCGCCGCGGTTGGCAACGTCCCAGCCATGGGTCTGGTCGGGGTAGTGCACCCACTTTGCGGCAGAAGTCAGCACACGACTGGGGCATTCGGCAATCGGAGTGGCCGTGTCTTGACCCCCGGTGAAAACGATCACCGGCGCGATATAGGGCGAGAGTTGGGGCGCCACGGGTGAGCCTAGCGAAAAGCAGTTAGGGTAAGCTGCAATGCCACCTCGGTAGAGGCCTTTCATGTGTTGGCTGAGCAAGGCATCTTCGGTGAAAGCGCGCAGCACTGTCCAGCCGCCTTGGCTGTCGCCCATCACAAACATTTGGTCTGTGGCGACCTTGTGTACATCCCGCAGCCATTGCCCTGCGGCAATCACGTCCAGCGCACGCATATTGGCGCCAAAGCGGGTGCGGGTGGCCCAGTTCTCGTTTTGTCCGCGACTCCAGTAGCTGTCCAACACCAGCACGTTAGCTGCAAAGGTGTCGCGAAACCACATGGCGCTCGCAAAGTTGGTCGGCACCAAACCATGACCGCCATGCACCACCACAAAGGTGGGCCGTCCTTCGGTGCCTTGCGGGTGTGGCGTCCAGCTGGCCATCAACAAGCCTTGCCCATTGAAGGCGGGCACTTGGGCTTTCATTTCGCCTAAGCGCAC
>CANGKR010000158.1 GCA_947454355.1 Comamonadaceae bacterium | reverse complement strand
GGTGGCTCGCACTCCACACAGCCGTTTGAGTTGCCAGATTGCTTTGACCCCGGCGCTGGACGGCTTGCGCGTCGAACTGCCGGCCAGCCAGTACTGAAGCCTTCAGGTTTCAACCTTTACAGCTTCGCGTGCTCCCAGTGACGCCCGCATGGGGTTGTCGGCGCTTCATAGGCTGCGGCCGATGAGCTCCTTCATGATTTCGTTGGTGCCGCCGTAGATGCGCTGCACACGTGCATCAGCCCAGGCGCGAGTGACAAAAGTCTCCCACATGAAGCCATAGCCGCCGTGGATCTGCACACAAGCGTCCAACACCTTGCATTGCATGTCGGTGCACCAGGCCTTGGCCATGGAGGCGGTCACCGCGTCCAGCTCACCTTTGAGCAAGGCTTCGATGCAGCGGTCGACAAACACGCGACCCACTTGGATCTCGGTCTTCATGTCCGCGAGTTGGAATTTAACGTTTTGGAACTTGACGATTTCCTGGCCAAAAGCTTTGCGGTCGTTCGCATAGGTCACTGTATGGGCCAAGGCGGCTTCTGCACAGGCCAGGCCGGAGATGGCGATCTGCAAGCGCTCCCAAGGCAGTTCCTGCATCAAGTAAATGAAGCCCTGGTTTTCGCCACCCAACAAGTGACTGGCTGGCACCATGACGTTGTCAAAAAACAGCTCGCAGGTGTCCTGCGCTTTGAGGCCCGCTTTCTTCAAGGGCTTGCCCTTGGTGAAGCCAGGCAGGTTGGCGTCCACCAACAGCAAGCTGGTGCCCTTGGCACCGGCATCGGGCTTGGTTTTGGCGACCACGATCACAAAGTCCGACAAATAGCCGTTGGTGATGAAGGTTTTCGAGCCGTTCAAACGGTAATGGTCGCCCTCCAGCACGGCGGTGGTGCGGATGCCCTGCAAGTCTGAGCCCGCAGCGGGCTCGGTCATGGCGATCGCCCCGATCTTTTCGCCCCGGGCCATGGCCGGCAGGTACTGGGACTTGATGGCTTCAGAACCGTAATGCAGCAAATACGGCGCCACGATTTCAGAGTGCAGGCCCCAACCCAGACCGGTGGCATTGATGCGGGCGATCTCTTCCATCAAGACCACTGAAAACAACTTGTCCCCACCAGCGCCGCCATAGGCCTCGGGCATGGTGCCGCACAAAAAACCCGCCTCGGCCGCTTTGAGCCAAACCTCACGGTCCACATGCTGCTGCTCTTCCCAACGGGCATGGTGGGGCGCGACTTCCTTGTCCAGAAAGCGGCGCAAAGCATCGCGGTACTGTTCGTGGTCTTCGTTGAAGAGGCTTCGTGTCAATGCCATCGCTTGTCTCCTTGTCGGCGTCCAGAAAACGTCATTGTGCGGTCTTTTGCGCTGAAAGTTCAGCAAATTCCAAGGGCTTAGGTCACGTGCGGCACTGTACGGTGCGGGACACCTTTAAAATAGACATACATATGACCATGGTGCTTCGTTTGATCCATGTCATCGCAGTGTCAAACTGCCCGACCTACACTTTGAATCCTTCAGGCCCGCCTTCTCTTTATGACCACATCGACCACGCCCATCCCTTTGGATCAACCGCTGCCGCACCGCAAGGTCTTGCGTGAGTGGCTGATCCCGCTGTCGGGTCGTACCTATGCACGGGCGTTCTTTCTGTTGTTCTTGGATTACGCCTTGTTTCTGGGTTTGATCACTGGCACCGTGTTGTTCTCGGCTGTGTGGGCCAAACTCTTGTGCGGCCTGGCCGCAGGTTTTGTGATCGGCCGCCTGTTCATCATCGGCCATGACGCCTGCCACCAAAGTCTGACGCCCAACCGCGAGTTGAACAAGGTGCTGGGTCGCATCGCCTTTTTGCCATCACTCACGCCCTACAGCTTGTGGGACACCGGTCACAACGTGGTGCACCATGGCTACACCAACCTCAAAGGCGTGGACTTTGTGTGGACGCCTTTGACCACCGAAGAGTTCGCAGCCCTCTCGCCCATGCAGCGCCTGCTCGAGCGCGCTTACCGCAGTGGCTGGGCGCCCGGTCTGTACTACATGATCGAAATTTGGTGGAAGCGCGAGTTCTTTCCCAACAAAACCCACATGCCCACTCGCCGCCCGATCTTTTTCAAAGACAGCATGCTGGTGACCGTGTTCGGCGCTCTGTGGGTCGCCGTGATCACTGCCGCCGCCTTGGCTACCGAGCAATCGGTGGCCTTGAGCCTGCTGCTGGGCGTGGCCGTGCCGTTTTTCTTTTGGAACTCGATGATCGGCTTTGTGGTCTACGTGCACCACACCCATGTGAAGGTCTCTTGGCACAACGAAAAAAGCGCCTGGATGAAAGCCCAGCCCTTCGTCTCCACCACGGTGCACCTGACCTTCAGCTTCAATATCGGGGCGCTGATGCACCACATCATGGAGCACACCGCCCACCACGTGGACATGAGCATCCCACTTTACAAACTCAAGCAAGCCCAGTCCAAGCTCGAAGAAATGCTGCCCGGCCGCATCATCGTGCAGCCATTCTCCTGGCGCTGGTACTTCCAGACCGCGCGTGACTGCAAGTTGTACGACTTCACCCGCGAATGCTGGACCGACTTTGCCGGCCAGAAAACCAGCCCAGTGCGCGGCAACCTGCCCCAAGCCAGCGCCGCCTGAAGGTCCTTGCGCTCACGACAAAAGCCCCGCTCTGCGGGGCTTTTTGCTATATATTTGATCAACATCTCCAGAGATTGACCATGACATTGACTCCATCGCGCTTATTGAAAAGGTGCACCCAAGCCATCGCCGCATTGGCATTGGGTTGCTGGCTGGCACTGAGCGCCACCACAGCGCAAGCCCAGCCGGCCATAGGCGCCTTGTTCCAAAACATCCTACCCTTGGGCGGCGGCGTCAGCGTGCCCTTGCCAGAAGGCTCGTGGAAAGCCATCCACAAAACTGAGGTTCCCGAGGGTCCGAGCAAATGGCAAGTCTATGTCTTAAAGAATTTGGACCCCGCGCCTATGGTGCCCCTGCTGGTGGTCCGGGACTACGATGGTAGACGTAACTGGGGTTCAGCCAAATGCTATACACAATCAGGTAATGGCGCCTTTTTTTTGGTCAATACCCATGGCACAAGTTCAAACCAACTGATTAACAAGTGTTCTTTGTTCGTGACAAGGCCAAAACTTGAAGATCTCAGAAAAGCGCCGTACATCACAAGCGATCCTTGGTGGAAAGATGTGGTGACCGGCTTCACTGACATTCCACTATTGGAACAAAGGAACTCTGTGTTCGGCGAATTCAGTGTCTCGAATTACAACGGCAGGTACATTCGCTATGAGGCTTTCCTGCTGCCTCCTGCAGGGCTCAGCAGCAATCAATTCCGAGATAACTACAAAGCTGGAAAAATCTCTGTCGAGCACCAATTGCTCGAAGGCTGGGCCAACGTGCTGATCGAGGCTTTGCAGCAATCGTATTTCGAGAAAAAGCCTCAAACTCTGCTGGCACTGAATTACAAAACAGACCTCAACACTGTAGCCCTTGCCTCAGGCAAGACAACCCCAGCGAAGGTTGAAATTGCGCGAACAGAATCCGATGGTGCCCGAGACGCCCGCACGCAAGATATATTGCGCGATCTCGAAAAAGCTGGCCCTACCATGGCAACCAGTGCGCCTACCAAACCTGCAACTGCGCCTAATCAGGCCGCTCCCGTGCAACAAGCCTCTGCACCACCCAAACCCCAGGCTGTGGCCAGCACCGCCACGCCGCCTGTGAATGCAGCGCCCAGCGGACCGAGTGCGCAGGAACGCGAAGCCAAAGAGCTCAAGGCACAGCTCGATCAAATGCGAGAAATGTTGACCAAGCTCCAAGCGGCCAATGCAGCCGCCACGGCCGCTGCCAACAAACCCCCTGAAGCTGCTGCGCCCAAGCCTGCCGCTGCCAAACCTATTTTTGCCAACCGCAAAGCGCTGATCATTGGCAACGACCTGTACACCGACGTGCCCAAGCTCAACAACGCCGGGGCCGATGCGGACGCCATGGCCAAAGCCTTGGAAGGTGTAGGCTTCAAAGTGTCCAAATATTTGAACCTGAACGAAAAGGCTTTCAAGCAAGCCCTGCGGGATTTCCGTTTGAACATCCAGGGCGGCGATGAGGTCTTGTTCTTCTTTGCGGGCCACGGTGTGCAACTGGGTGCGGCCAATTATTTGCTGCCCACCGACATCAAGGGCGATCATGAAGAGCAGGTCAAAGACGAAGGCATTCAGCTGCAAAAAGTGCTGGACGATTTACAGGAAAAGAAAACCAAGTTTGCCTTGGCGGTGATCGATGCCTGCCGGGACAATCCCTTCAAAGGCCAAGGCCGCGCCATTGGCGGGCGGGGCCTGGCGCCGACAACGGCAGCGACCGGTCAAATGATCATGTTCTCAGCCGGCTCGGGTCAGCAGGCTCTGGACAAATTAGGTTCCAACGACAAAGAAAAGAACGGTTTGTTCACCCGCATTTTCTTGAAGGAAATGGTCAAGCCCGGTGTCTCCGTGGACCGCGTGTTGCGTAACGTGCGCAACGAAGTGGTGACACTGGCCAAAGGCGTGGGGCATGAGCAAACCCCTGCCCTTTACGACCAGGCCATTGGCGAGTTCTACTTCGTGCCTTGACCTGATGGGCTCTCAGCCCGCCGCGCGTTTCGCCAAGATCTCGAAGGCGGGCAGTGTTTTGCCTTCCAGCACTTCCAGGAAAGCGCCGCCGCCCGTCGAGATGTAGCCCACTTGTTTCTCGATGCCGTACTTGGCAATGGCCGCCAAGGTGTCGCCGCCGCCCGCAATGCTGAAAGCGCTGGACTCGGCAATGGCTTGTGCAATGGTACGGGTGCCGTTCTCGAAGGCGGCGAACTCAAACACGCCTACCGGGCCATTCCACACGATCGTGCCGGCTTGCTTGAGCTGCGCGGCCAGCTTGGCTGCCGTCTGCGGACCGATGTCCAGAATCATGTCGTCTTCGGCCACCTCGTGGGCGTTCTTGACGGTGGCGATCGCATCGGCCGCGAAGGTCTTGGCGGTCACCACATCGGTGGGGATGGGCACTTCGGCGCCACGGGCCTTCATCAATTCGATCACGGCTTGGGCTTCGCTGATGAGGTCGGGCTCGGCCAGGCTCTTGCCAATGGGCAAACCTGCAGCCAGCATGAAGGTGTTGGCAATGCCGCCGCCCACAATGAGCTGGTCCACCTTGCTGGCCAAGCTCTTGAGAATGGTCAGCTTGGTCGAGACCTTGCTGCCCGCCACAATCGCCGCCAATGGCCGCTTGGGATTGGCAAGGGCTTGGGTGATGGCATCGATCTCTGCGGCCAACAAAGGGCCTGCGCAGGCGATCGGGGCATACTGCGCAATACCGTAGGTTGTGCCTTCTGCGCGGTGCGAAGTGCCAAAGGCATCGTGCACAAAAATATCGCACAGGGCGCCGAGTTTGCGGGCCAAGGCAGGATCGTTCTTTTTCTCGCCCTTGTTGACGCGGCAATTTTCCAGCAGCACCACTTGGCCAGGCGCGACCTGCACACCGTCAACCCAGTTGGCCACCAGGGGCACCTCACGGCCGAGCAATTCGCCCAGACGTTGGGCCACAGGGGCCAAGGAGTCTTCGGGCTTGAATTCACCTTCTGTGGGTCTGCCCAGGTGGGACGTGACCATGACGGCTGCGCCAGCTTTCAACGCCATCTCGATGGCCGGCACCGAGGCACGGATGCGCGTGTCTTCCGTGATGCGGCCTGCGTCGTCTTGCGGCACGTTGAGGTCGGCACGGATGAAAACGCGCTGGCCTTTGACAGAGCCGTTGGCGCACAAATCAGAAAAGCGAATGACGTTCATGATGGACAAGTGAATAAGTAACTCAGCCCATTTTAAGAGGCCCACCTGACGGGGACTGACGTTCTTGTTTCGTTACCAGCCCCAACCCAAATGCAGCGGCAAATACACCGCCATGCCCAGCAAGATGGTGATCAACACATCACGCCGCCAAAAATAGACGGCAGCCCCCACCACGGCGGCGTACAACCGTGCGTCTTGCAAGGTGCTGATCAACTGGCCTTGCTGCATCACGATCTCGGGCACCACCACCGCCGACAGGGCTGCAATGGGTGCGTACTGCAGGCCGCGC
>CANGKR010000157.1 GCA_947454355.1 Comamonadaceae bacterium | reverse complement strand
TCTGGCCACGTGCCTGGGCGGCGCACGCCACTCAGAAAGCGTCCTGCATTGTCTCCATCTAATGTGATGGGCGTGTGAAACGGCAGCAAGCAATCCACAGCTTGCAGTTGTTCCTCGCGTTCAGATTCGCTAAAGTCTTCCAGTTGCTTCAACGTCAGGCACTGTGCAGTATGGAAAGGACCCGTTTGTACGCGTCGCAAAGCCACCACATGGGCACCACAGCCCAAGACTTCGCCGATGTCTTCACCCAGCGTACGGATGTAAGTCCCTTTGCTGCACTTCACGCGCAAAGTGAGCGTGGGTGAAGAGCCCGCCAATTGCATGTCCAACAGCTCCAGGTCGTGGATCACAACATGACGCGCTGCTCGTTCTACGGTTTCGCCCGCGCGAGCGTATTCGTACAAAGCCTTGCCATCTTTTTTGAGGGCACTGTGCATCGGCGGCACTTGCTGAAGCGGCCCCATAAAACGGTCAAGCACCTGTACCACTTGACCGGATGAGCAGTTCACGGGGCGCTCCTCCAACAAAGCGCCTTCGGCATCGGCAGTGCTGGTTTTTTGACCCAAACGCAATGTGGTCTCGTAGGTTTTATCTGCATCCAAATGCAACTGGCTGAACTTGGTGGCCGCACCGAAACACAAAGGCAACACCCCCGTTGCCAAGGGATCAAGCGTACCGGTGTGGCCCGCTTTTTCAGCGCGCAGCAACCACTTGGCTTTTTGCAAAGCCTGATTACTGGATAAACCCAGCGGTTTATCGAGCAACAACACCCCATGCACAGGGCGCCGTTGCACCCTGGTGCGCGGCGTGGTCATGTCAGTCCTCGTTTTGAGAGCGAGACGCTACTGCCTTGGAGATCAAGGCATTCATGTCTGCAGCGCGCTCCGTGGTTCGGTCGAAGATGAAATGCAAAGTCGGCACAGTGTGGATGTGCAAACGCTTGAACAAACCATTGCGCAAAAAACCAGCGGCAGCATTCAAGCCGATGGTGGTTTCTGCTGGATCGCCCGTGATCACACTGAAATGCACTTTGGCATGTGCGTAATCGGGCGTCACTTCCACACCACTCAAGGTGATCATGCCCACGCGCGGGTCTTTCAACTCACGCGCGATCAACTCGGCCAAATCCCGCTGGATCTGATCGGCCACGCGGAAACCGCGATTGGGCGTACTGGAAGCTTTGCGGACCATGGTTTATAGCGTACGCGCCACTTCTTTGACTTCAAAGAATTCCAACTGATCGCCCACAGCGATGTCGTTGTAGTTCTTGAGCTTGATACCGCACTCGAAGCCTTCTTTGACTTCGCGCACGTCGTCCTTGAGGCGTTTGAGGGAGTCGATGTCGCCGGTATAGATCACAATGTTTTCGCGCAGCAAGCGGAAGCGCGAAGAACGTGTCACAAAGCCTGAAGTGATCATCGAGCCCGCAACCGTACCGATCTTCGATGCCACGAACACGGTACGAATTTCTGCGGTGCCGGTGACTTCTTCTTTTTGCTCCGGAGCCAACATGCCCGACATGGCCGCTTTGAGTTCGTCGACCGCGTCGTAAATGATGTTGTAGTAATGCACATCCACGCCATTGCCTTCGGCCAATTTGCGTGCGCCTGCATCGGCTCGGACGTTGAAACCAATGACCACCGCTTTAGAAGCAATGGCCAAGTTGATGTCCGACTCGCTGATCGCGCCCACAGCAGCGTAAACCAGCTGGACTTTGACCTCTTCCGTCGACAACTTGAGCAAAGAAGCCGCCAAGGCTTCTTGCGAACCTTGCACGTCGGCCTTGATGATGATGGGCAGGTTCTTGACTTCACCCGCGGAGATGTCGGTGAACATGTTTTCCAACTTGGCGGCTTGTTGCTTGGCCAACTTGGTGTTGCGAAACTTGCCAGCGCGGTAGGTGGCGATTTCACGGGCGCGGCGTTCGTCGCTCAGCACCATGAATTCGTCACCTGCTTGGGGCACTTCAGTCAGACCTTGAATTTCGACAGGGATCGATGGGCCTGCAGATTTGATGGTCTTGCCATTTTCATCGAGCATGGCGCGCACACGACCAAAGGTCTGACCTGCCAACACCACATCGCCCGTGGACAAGGTGCCTGACTGAACCAAGATGGTTGCCACAGGACCGCGGCCTTTGTCCAGACGCGCTTCGATCACTAAACCCTTGGCTGCGGCTTCCACCGGAGCTTTGAGTTCCAGCACTTCGGCTTGCAAAAGCACTTGTTCGAGCAAATCGTCAATGCCCATGCCGGTTTTGGCTGAAACAGACACGAAGGGTGCATCACCACCAAACTCTTCAGGCACCACTTCTTCAGTGATCAACTCCGAGCGGACGCGTTCAATGTTGGCGTCGGGTTTGTCCATCTTGTTGATGGCGACCACGATCGGGACACCTGCCGCTTTGGCGTGTTTGATCGCTTCTTTGGTTTGGGGCATGACGCCGTCATCACCTGCAACCACCAAAATTACGATGTCGGTGGCCTGTGCACCACGCGCACGCATGGCCGTGAATGCCTCGTGACCAGGGGTGTCCAAGAATGAGATCATGCCTCGCGCGGTTTCAACGTGGTAAGCGCCGATGTGCTGGGTGATGCCCCCGGCTTCACCGGAAGCCACTTTGGCACGTCGGATGTAATCCAATAACGAGGTTTTTCCGTGGTCCACGTGACCCATCACGGTCACCACGGGCGCACGCGGCAAGCTCGGTGCATTTTGTTGCGACACTTCATCGTCGGTAAAGGCCTCTGGATCGTCCAAAGCCGCCACGACAGCGGTGTGACCCATTTCTTCCACCACGATCATGGCGGTATCTTGGTCAAGAGGCTGGTTCATGGTGACCATCTGGCCGAGTTTCATCAGGTGTTTGATGACCTCACCGGCCTTGATGGCCATCTTGTGAGCCAATTCGGCCACGGTGATGGTCTCAGGCACGTGAACCTCGAGCACACGCGCCTCCACTGGAGCAGCCTGTTGTTGATCCTCGCGATCGCGATCGTTGCCACGGCGGTTTTTAGGTCCACCGCGCCAATTATTGCGCCCCACTCCACCGCTGGTATCGCCGCGTGTCGGAATGGCTTTTTTCTTGGCCGGATCGCCTGCCCAGCTCGACGAGAGCTTGGCTGACTTGACTTCTTTGTTGGCACTGGGTGCAGATGTTCCTGCATCTGAACCGGGAGATTTTTTGGCCGAAGTGGCTGGTGTGCCAGCTGGCTTGTGCAGTGTGCCTTTGGTGGCTGCTTTCGGATCGGCTTTGGGCTCTTCCTTTTTGGCCACGAGTACTTTTTTGGGCGCACTCATCATAGCGCGAATAGCTTCAGCTTCCGCCATGGCTTTGCTGCGACGATCGTTCAGTTCCTTGGCTCGAGCGGCTTCGTCGTCAGATTTGAGCTTCGACTCAGCCGCGGCTTGATCGATAACGGCTTGCTTGGCGGCTTTTTTGGCGGCTTCGGCTTGGGCCGCAGCAGTTTCGTCGGCTTGCTGTTGGGCCAAGGCTTCTTGCTCGGCTGCGGCAGCAGCTTGTCGCATGACCGATGGATCCACGCGGCGAGATGACGCATTGATGGCAGCGGCCTCAGAGGCAGCAGCAGCAGCCTTGGCGGCGCGCAATGCGGCGGCTTCTTCAGCCGACACTGGTGCAGTTTGCTGATCCTTCAGGGCTTGCTCTTCTGCTTCAGCTTGGGCGCGGGCCTGGGCGGCTTTGGCCTCGTCAGCTTCGCGTTGGCGGCGTTTTTCGGCCAACTCTTCTTCTTGGCGGCGCAGCAATTCGATCTGACGGCGCGCTTCTTCTTCGCGCTTGGCCAACTCGGCATGGTCGATCACAGGTTCTGCGGCAATTGACTCTATAGAGTCCGCAGAAGTCACTTCGTCATCGCGCTTGATGAAGGTGCGTTTTTTGCGCACTTCAACCTGAATGGTACGTGCCTTACCGGTGGCATCGGCTTGCTTGATTTCGCTGGTGGATTTTTTCACCAGGGTGATCTTTTTGCGCTCACCGGTCACAGTACCGTGGCTGGCTTGAAGGTATGTCAGCAGTTTTTGCTTGTCGGCTTCCGTCAAGGTATCTGACGGATTGGACTTGGCCACACCGGCAGAGCGCAATTGCTCCAGCACGGTATCGGTGGATTTCTTGAGTTCGCTGGCGAACTCGGCGACGGTATTTATGGACATAAGTTGTTCATGCCTCCATCAGTTTGAAGCTTCGCCGGTGAACCAATGTTCGCGGGCTTTCATGATCAGGGAGGTGGCATCTTCGGCTGATTGGCCGGTGATATCGGTGAGTTCATCAGTGGCCAAGTCGGCCAGGTCGTCGCGGCTGTGGATGCCTGCATTCGCCAATTGGGCGATCAATTCAGGGGTCAGGCCTTCCAAATCACGCAGGTCTTGCGATACGCCTTCGACATTTTCTTCCCGCACGATTTCCATCGTCAGCAGCACATCCTTGGCGCGAGTTCTCAATTCGTTGACCGTATCTTCGTCGAAGCTTTCGATTTCCAACATTTCCTGCAGCGGCACGTAGGCCACTTCTTCGAGGCTGGTGAAACCTTCTTCAATGAGAATGTCTGCAATTTCCTGGTCCACATCGAGTTTGGCCATGAACAATTCACGAATGCCGGATGTTTCTTCGGCTTGCTTTTGCGCAGATTCTGCGGCGTCCATGATGTTGATCTTCCAGCCGGTCAGGTCAGAAGCCAAACGCACGTTTTGTCCGCCACGGCCGATGGCAATCGCCAGGTTTTCTTCATCGACCACCACATCCATGGCGTGCTTTTCTTCATCCACCACGATGGACTGAACGTTGGCTGGGGCCAAAGCGCCGATCACGAATTGAGCGGGGTCTTCACTCCACAAGACAATGTCCACACGCTCACCAGCGAGTTCATTGGTGACGCTGTTGACTCGTGTGCCGCGCACGCCTACACAAGTGCCAATCGGGTCGACGCGCTTGTCGTGTGAGAGCACAGCGATTTTGGCGCGCGAACCGGGGTCGCGGGCGCACGATTTGATTTCCAGCAGGCCTTGTTCAATTTCAGGTACTTCAGCGCGGAACAGTTCGATCATGAACTCAGGTGACGAGCGGGACAGCACAATTGGTGCGCCGCGCAGAGTCAAGTCCACTTCCATGATCATGGCGCGAACGCGATCACCGTTACGCAGGTTTTCTTTGGGGATCATCTCACCGCGACGCAAACGGCCTTCGACGCGACCGGCTTCGACAATGATGTCGCCTTTGTCCATGCGCTTGACGGTACCCACCAGGATCTTCTCGCCGCGTGACATGAATTCATTGAGCAGCATTTCGCGCTCGGCATCGCGGATTTTTTGCAAAATGACCTGCTTGGCCACCATGGCACCAATGCGGCCGATCGGCAAAGACTCGACCGGCTCCTCGATGTATTCATCGACTTCGATGTCTGGAATCTGCTCCAGGGCTTCAAACAAAAGGATTTCCTGGTCAGGCAATTGCAAACCGGCCTCATCGGGTACCACGTGCCAACGGCGGAAAGTTTCGTAATTGCCGCTGTCGCGGTCAATGGACACGCGAATGTCTACTTCGCCTTCATGCAATTTTTTGGTGGCTTGGGCCAAGGCCGACTCGACCGCACCGAACACCACATCCCGCTCCACGTTCTTTTCACGTGAAATTGCTTCTACAAGCATCAACATTTCGCGATTCATGCCACTACACTCCTATAACTGTTCATGGGATCTGCAACTTGGTTGCAAACCTAAGCGTAAATCTTGCACAGGCTGCTCGCCCGGCGTTTTGGGCCGACGGCCCTTGAAATCCACCACTGGCGCCAATCGCGCCTCACGTAACTCATCCAATGTGAAACCCAGCGCTTGCAAAGGCGGAGGTACCCGCTTTTTGCTTATGCGCTGCCCCGGTTTGACCTGTGGCGCATCGCTCCACACGATCTGCCATTGCATCTTGCTACCAACGACCACATCTGCAGCCGAGAGGCCCTCTGGGTATTCCAGGTTGCCCCTGAATTTCTTACGGTTGGCACTGACCAAACCCGAAGCGGCTTCGCCCATAGGGGCTTTGAGCGTGATGTCGATCAATTGACCGACAAAACGCTTGAAATCCTGGTCATTGCGCAATGGCCTG